>NZ_JBFRBH010000001.1:1286748-1608435 GCF_040932485.1 Gymnodinialimonas sp. 202GB13-11
TCTGCGGCTTTGACGGCGTCGCGGATCAATTCCATTTCCGGGCCATCGGCCTTGCCCGTCATCTCCAAAAGCTCGACCCCATTGCCGATTGCGCCCAATGGGTTAACTAGATCATGGCACAGCCGCGAAGCGACCAGATCTGCCAGCTTGGTCGGCAGGTGTGAATGCGCGTCAAGCATGGCGGAAAGGTCCTTTGATTTCATGGAACGAGATATACACGCATCCGATATCACGGCGATCCTTGAGCCTGGAATGTACGTTCAACATCCCGCCGCACCAGATTGGGGCATTGGACAAGTGCAATCGAACATCGGCGGTAAGGTGACGGTCAACTTCGAGAATGAGGGCAAGGTCGTACTGGATGGCCGCGTCGTGGGTCTGGTCATCGTCGATCCCTCATAACATTCCACCCCAGCGTTAGTGGAAAGTGGTTAACGCGAGCTTAACGTTGAGGTTATCCGAGCGTCCAGCTTGCATCGTGCTTGCTTGCAAATGAGCCTGCCTCCGCTTAACCCTGCGCGCCAATGCCCCAAGCGCTACGAGGAAAACCCTCGCACCATGCCCATGGACGAGCCCCAATTCGAGTTGCGCCTGGCCGCGAATGAAGCGGATGTTCTGGCCGCGCAGCACCTGCGGTATCAGGTGTTCGTGGAGGAATTGGGCGGGGACGGTGTGCTTGTCGACCACGATCAACGGATCGAGGCCGACCGGTTCGATCCCTATTTCGAACATCTTCTGCTGCTCGACAATCGCAGGGCGGTCGATGATCGGGTGGTCGGCGTCTATCGTCTGATGCGTGCCGATGGAGCCAAGCGTGCGGGCAGCTTCTACTCCGAGGATGAATACGATCTGAGCGTTCTCCATGCTTCAGGTCGGCGCTTGCTGGAATTGGGTCGCTCCTGCCTGCACAGGGACTATCGCGGCGGGGCTGCAATGATGCACCTCTGGAACGGGTTGGCCGATTACATCGCCGCCAATGAGATTGAGCTGATGTTTGGCGTGGCGAGCTTTCATGGCCTCGATCCGGCCCCGTTGGCGTCGCAGCTCTCGTTGCTGCACCACCGCCATCTGGCCCCCGATGATATCCGCCCAACGGCCCGGGAAGATGGCTTTCAGAGGATGGATTTGATCGCATCCGAGGAGCTCGACCGCCCGGCCGCGATCCGCCAAATGCCCGCACTGATTAAGGCCTATCTGCGCCTTGGCGGCTTTGTCGGGCAGGGAGCTTATATCGACCGATCATTCAATTGCATCGACGTCTGTCTTGTGATGGATGTCGCCCGCATGTCCGACACGCACCGCACGATTTACGAGCGTGGGGCGGCCCGATGAACGGCACATGGTACGGGCAAGAGCCGCCCACGCCGCGCCGCATTGGCGCTCTGGACTGGCTCCGCATCCTGTGGCGCGGCGGGCCGCTGATTATCCTGCTTCTGATCTGTTTCCCACTCCTGTTGATCCTGCGCCTGCCTGAGCGCGCGATCTGGGGGCTGAAACGCCCAATCACGCCTTACATCACTCAGTTCGTCTGTATCTGGGCCTGTCGGTTCCTGTCATTGCGGCGTGAAGTCATCGGCCAGCCGATGCGCGAGGCCGGGGCCTATGTCAGCAACCATGTTTCCTTCCTCGACATCTTCGTGCTGAACGCCTGCAAGCGGCTCTACTTCGTGGCAAAGGCCGAGGTCAGCGGTTGGCCGGGCGTTGGCTGGCTGGCGCTGGGGACGGGCACGGTTTTTATTCGGCGTGACCGGCGGGAGGCTGCGGCGCAAACCAAGCTGTTCGAGGATCGTCTGATCGCAGGCCATCAGCTTCTGTTCTTTCCCGAAGGCACCTCAACTGACGGCCATCAGGTGCTGCCGTTCAAGACGACGCTTTTTGCGGCCTTTTTCTCGGACCGCTTGCAGGGCGAGATTTCGGTTCAACCGGTCAGCCTGCGCTATCACGCGCCGAAGGGGGCCAATCCGCGCCATTATGGCTGGTGGGGTGACATGGATTTCGGGCCAAGCCTGTTGCAGATCCTCGCCACACCGGGCCGGGGCAGGGTGGAGGTCGTGTATCACGCGCCATTGCCCGTAACGGCGTCCAGCAACCGAAAGGCACTTGCGAAGGCTGCTGAAGAGGCCGTGCGCCACGGCCTGGAAACCGGAACGTCGCTGACTTAGCCGAGGGGCGCCAGAAGCGTGCGCAGTGCCGCGAGCGGGTCGTCCTGCCCCCAAATCTCCGGCCCGACGGCAAAGAAATCCGTCACCGGCGCAAGGGCCGCGACAAGCTCCACATCCAGCGCACCTTCGGCCACAACCGGCAATTCGATCATCTGCGACCACCAGGCAAACAGCTCTGCCTCGGCAATGGTCCCATCGCCTAGGCTGCTTTCGCCCACCGGGCCGAAGCTCACGTAATCGGATCCGGCTTCGCCCGCGTTCATCCCGTCATGGCGCGAGGCCCCGCAGAAACTGCCAAGGATCGCATCGGCTCCAAGCGCCTTGCGGGCTGCCCGGATGGAGCGCGCGCCATCAGGCAGATGCACGCCATCGAGGCCAAGTCGTTCTACCAGCTGGATATGGCGGTCGATGACCAAGGGCACATCACGCGCATGGGCAACTTCACGGCACGCATCTGCGGCGCGCGCCAGACTGTCTTCATCATCCCCGGCCAAGGCCATGCGCAAGCATGCAATCTCGGTTCCATCAAGCACCTGTGCAAGTTGCGGTGCAAAGGCCGCGGGATCGAAACTGTGCGGAGTGATGAGGTAGATCTGCGGGCGATCTGCGGATTGGTCGTCAGTGGCCATGGCGCTCTCCTGCCAAGCGGGTTTTGAGGCTGATAGCCGCCACGCGCGACCGGGGCAATGGCTTGCGGCGTGGCGGGCCATTGGCTAAGCGGCGCATATGACTGACACCCTCAATGGCCCACGCCAGCCCGCCTTCGTTCTCGTCCGCCCCCAGATGGGCGAAAACATCGGTGCGGCGGCTCGCGCGATGTGGAATTTCGGGCTGGATCACATGCGCGTCGTGGCCCCGCGAGACGGATGGCCGAATGAACGTGCCGTGGCCTTGGCGAGCGGGGCAGGGCGGCTTCTGGATCAGGCGGGGCTGTTTGAGGATGTGCCGGGCGCTCTGTCCGATTGCACCTATGTCTTTGCAACCACTGCGCGCGAACGCGGGATGACCAAGCCAGTGGTCACGCCGGAACGCGCCATGGAACAGGCCCGTGCCATTGCGGCTGAGGGTGGCAAGGTTGGCGTGATGTTTGGACCCGAACGCGCGGGCCTTGAGAATGCCGATATCGCGCGGGCGGATGCCATCATTTCGGTCCCGGTAAACCCCGAGTTTCCGTCGCTGAACCTCGCCCAATGCGTGTTGTTGTGCGGCTATGAATGGCGGCGGCAATCGGTGGATGTGGCCCCGGAAGTCATGGAATTGGCAAAGACGGAGTTTGCCAATGGAGTCGAAGTTGCCGCCTTGGGGGATCATTACGAGGCGCAACTCGAAGAGGCTGGCTTCTTCTGGCCGCCCGATAAGGCCGACAGCATGAAGCTGACCCTGCGCAACCTGTGGGGGCGTTTGCGTCTGACACGGGCGGATGTGCAGACGCTGCATGGCGTGTTGCGCCAGATGGGCCGATGGGCGGAAGGCAAGCGCAAGGATCACAAATAGGGATTGCGCCGGCTGCGCCGTCGCCGGGGCAGATTTCCAAGGGAAATCTGGGATATGCCGGGCGATGGATATGCTTCGTATCCGCCGGGCCACGTGGCGAGAGGGTGGAGCCTCCGGCGGGGATATTTTGATCACATGGAAGACGGGGTGAGCATATCGGCGGCGGCCCGGTGTCGCGGGCGCTTGAAGGGGCCGGGGGCGCGGGTTAGGTCTTCGGGCAAGAGCGAAGAGGGACGACAATGGCCGGTGGACGCAGCATTTTCGAAGAGGTCAGCGAGACGCAAAAGCCCGCAGCAACGCCGGGCGGTGTGACCGGCGATCGGGGGCGCGGGCGGCGGCTTGTGCGGATCTTCATCATGATCCTGTTCGTGATGGTTGTGGTCCAGATTGCCGTGGGTGGCCTGACGCGACTTACAGATTCCGGGCTTTCGATCACTGAATGGGCGCCGATCAGCGGGGCGATCCCGCCACTGAATGACGCGGATTGGGAAGCTGAGTTAGAGGCCTACCGCGCCACCACGGAATATCAGGAACAGAACCGGGGCATGACGATGCCGGAGTTCCAGTTCATCTATTGGTGGGAATGGGGCCACAGGCAGTGGGCGCGGTTCCTTGGGCTTGTCTGGGCCGTTGGTTTTCTGGGGTTGTTGGCTACGAAATCGGTTCCGACCGGCTGGTCAGGGCGATTGCTTTTGTTGGGCGCGCTTGGCGGCCTTCAGGGGCTGGCCGGATGGTGGATGGTGCATTCCGGCCTTGCGCCGGGCATGTTTGATGTCGCGTCCTACCGATTGGCAGTGCATCTGGTACTGGCCTTCGTGATCCTTGCGCTGATGGCCTGGTATATCCTGACACTTGGGCGGCAGGAGGCTGAGCTGATGACCGCGCGGCGCGATGGGGATCGCAAGCTGAACGGCATGGCGACGGGGCTGTTGCACCTGACTTTTGTTCAAATCCTGATCGGAGCTCTGGTGGCTGGCATTGACGCGGGCCGCAATTACATCGACTGGCCGCTGATGGCAGGCGCCTTCACGCCGCCGGACATGTGGGTGCTGGAGCCGTGGTATCGCAACCTGTTCGAGAATGACGGGACGGTGCAATTCATCCACCGGATCACGGGCTACGTGCTGCTCCTGTTCGGGATCGGGGCTTGGTTTGCCTCGCGCCGCTCCTCCCGTGCCGCGACCAAGCGCGCGTTCGATTGGGTGGGTGTGATGATGTTTGGCCAGATCGTTCTGGGCATCGTGACGGTCATGCATTCCTCACCGTGGTACTTGGCGATCCTGCACCAGTTCGGCGCGGTTGTTCTGATTACCCTAATCCTGCGCGCCCGCTTCCTTGCGCGTTATCCCTTACCGCAATCCGTGAGAGGAGCTGCCTGATGGCTGCCATTGATGATCTGCTGGCGCACCAGCGCACCAGCGCCGCCCTTGGGCAGGTGATGGGACGTCTTGGGTGGGATCAGGAGACGATGATGCCCCCCGGCGCAGCCGAGCAGCGCGGCGAAGAGATGGCGGCGCTGGAGACCGTGTTACACGCACGCCGGACGGACCCGAAAGTTGGCGATTGGCTCGCGCAGGCTGAGCCGCGTGATGAGGTCGAGGCCGCGCATCTGCGCGAAATCCGGCGCGGGTATGAGCGCTCAGTCAAGGTGCCTGCCGATCTGGCAGCAGAATTGGCGCGTCTTACCTCTGTCAGTCAGGGGATATGGGCCAAGGCGCGCGCCGCCGATGATGTGGCGGCGTTCTTGCCGACCCTGAAGCAGGTTGTCGCGCTGCGCCGCGAAGAAGCGGCTGCGATCGCCGATGGCGGTGATCCGTATGATGCGCTGTTGCAGGATTACGAGCCCGGAACGAATGCCGCCGAGATCGCGGCGCTGTTTGATCGGATGCGGCCGCGACTTGTTGCGCTGCGGGACCGGTTGGCCGGGGCGCAGATGCCCTCATCTCTGGAGGGGCGGTTTGCGAAGGAGGCTCAGCTGGCGTTGAGCGCTGAGGTTGCCGGCGTGTTCGGGTATGATTTCGACATCGGACGCATTGATCTGGCGGTGCATCCGTTCAGCTCAGGCTCGGGGGCGGATGTACGGATCACCACGCGGGTGGACGAGGCTGAACCCCTTGGCTGTCTCTATTCCACGATCCACGAGGTCGGGCATGCCTGCTACGAGCAGAACATCGCGGCCGATCTGCGCCTGACGGCGTTGGGGCAGGGTGTGTCGATGGGCGTTCATGAGAGCCAGAGCCGGATTTATGAGAACCAGCTGGCGCGCTCTGTGCCGTTCACGCGGTATTTGTATGGTCGGATGGAGGCGCATTTCGGGGCGCTTTCAGCCAGCGCCGACGACTTCGCGCGAGTCATAAATCGGGTGGAAACCGGCTTTATCCGCACCGAGGCCGATGAGGTGCATTACAACCTGCATGTGATGTTGCGGTTCGATCTGGAACGGCAGCTGTTCGGTGGCTCGCTGGAGGTCGCGGATCTGGAGGAGGCGTGGAACGCGCGTTTTGCTTCAGATTTCGGGATGGAAGTCGACAAGCCGTCAAACGGCGTGTTGCAAGATGTGCATTGGTCGGTGGGGCTGTTTGGCTACTTCCCGACCTATTCCTTGGGCAACGTTTATGCGGGCTGTCTGCATGAGGCGCTGCGCCGGGATGTGCCGGATCTGGATGCGCAACTGGAGGCAGGGGATCCGTCGGCGGCGCTGGCGTGGCTGCGGGAGAATTTGCAGCGCCATGGGGCTTTGAGGACGCCGCGCGAGACGATCATGCACGCCACGGGCGGGGCGATCAGCGAAGCGCCGCTCTTGGATTATCTGGATGCGAAATATGGGGCGCTGTTTGGCGTTTGAGGCGCTTGCTCACGCGTGAGCAAGTGGGTCAATCTGTTGACCGGAAACGGTTTTCGTCTTCTTGTTAACGGTTTGCTAACCCGCGCAACCGGGCGGGCGAAGCGCGCCCTCCTCTGCTCTTGACGGGCCTCCTTGCAGCTTGGCCCGTCTTCAGGACCAATCGGGCGGGCGCTTTTCGAGGAAGGCGGTGATGCCCTCATCCGTGTCGCGGTTGAGCATGTTTTCGACCATGACCTCGCCTGTCAGGGCATAGGCCTCGGCCGTGGTCAGCTCGGCCTGCGCGTAGAAGGCCTGTTTACCGACGCGCACGGCGGAGCCGAGCTTGGCGGCGATGGTTTCGGCCAGCTCGGATGTAGCGGCGTCGAGGCCCTCGTTCGGGGCGGTGCGGTTGATGAGGCCTGCGGCTTGCGCCTCGGACGCATGAAGGAATTTGCCGGTGGTCAGCATTTCGAACACCTGTTTGCGTGGCATGACGCGGCTGAGCGCGACCATGGGCGTCGAGCAGAACAGGCCGATGTTGACGCCGTTCACACCGAATTTCGCATCCTCCTCAGCCACGGCGAGATCGCAGGAGGCGACAAGCTGACAGCCTGCGGCGGCGGCCAGACCGTGGACTTGCGCGATGACGGGCTGGGGCAGGCGGGAGAGGGTCTGCATCAGATGGGCACAGCGGTCGAAGAGGTCTTTCCACGCCGCCGCGCCATTGTCTTCAGACTGACGAGCGGCTTGCATCTGTTTGAGATCATGGCCCGCGCAGAAGGCCCGGCCCGCACCTTTGAGCACGATGACCTTTTGATCCGGAGTCTCGCCGAGGGTGTCGAGTTCGGCCTGCAGGGCGGCCAGCATCTCATCACTCAAGGCGTTGAGGTTTTTCGGTGAATTGAGGGTCAGGTGAGTGATGGGCCCGTGATCGTCGCGCAGCACCAGTGGATCAGATGACATAGGGGCGCCTCCCTTGCGCGTGTCTTCGAGTTGCGGGAAAGGTAGCCGGGACGGAGGACGGGGGGAAGCCATGCCGGTTAAGATGAACGCCGCCGAGGTTGCGGCCTATCTCGATGAGGTCTTTCCGCAGGTGCGGGGCGATTTTGTGATCGAGGAGGTGTCCGACATGGCGGTCCGCGTGCGTATGCCCGTAGCCGAGCGACATTTGCGGCCCGGTGGCACTGTCTCAGGCCCCGCGATGTTCGCGCTGGCCGATGTGTCGGTCTACATCGCAGTGATGGCTATGGTAGGGCGCGAGGCGTTGGCGGTGACGACGGGCGGGTCGTTCGATTTCATGCGCAAGCCGGTGGCGGGGGTGGACATGATCTGTGAGTGCCGCTTGCTGAAACTGGGGCGGGTCTTGGCCGTGGGCGAGTGCCTGCTGTACTCCGAAGGGATGGAGGCCCCGGTGGCGCGGATGTCGATGACCTATTCGATCCCGCCGAAGTAGCGGTTTCTTTTGAAGTGGAGCGGCTGCGCCGCGATCCGTTTGTTCTGGGTTGAGGGCGCTGCGCCCGCCCTTCGCGCTACCCCGGGATACTTCTGCCACATAGAATAAGGGCTCAGCGCGCACCGCGGTGGAGTTCGGTGACGTGGATGTCGTCGGTCTCAAACGCGGTCGAGAGGATCGGGATGGCGGCGTGGGGATCCGTTTCACCGCACATGAAGATATCGAACGCCGCGTAACCGATCTCGGGCCAGGTGTGGCAGGAGATGTGGCTCTCTGCGAGGATGGCCATGGCGGTGACGCCCTGGGGCGAGAAGTGGTGCGAGTGCAGACTGAGAAGGGTGGCGCCGGTCGCTTCGGTTGCATCGCGCAGCGCCTGCTCGATAAAGGCGCGGTCGTTGAGATGGGACGCGCCGTGCAGATCAACGATCAGGTGCGTGCCGGCGTAGGTGGTGCCGTCTTTGGCGGTGAGGTGCGTCTCAGTCATGGGCGAGGGTATGGCCCGTGTCTGTTGGAGAGGGCAAGAGGTGGAATTTAGTGCGGAAAGAGTGGGGTAAAATAAAACCCCATATTTAAGTCGTTGTTTTTACTTACCTGATGACATCTTTGGGTTCTTGACCTTGGCGCACAGATGCTTAGAAGACGCCCATGTTCAGAGGGCGTGCGCCCTCTTTCGTTTTTCTTTGGCGCAATATGTGCCGACCCGTAAGGAAAATACCGATGAAAACCTTCTCTGCCACGCCGGCGGATATCGACAAGAAGTGGATCCTGATCGACGCCGAGGGCGTTGTTCTGGGCCGTCTTGCCTCGATCGTCGCCATGCGTCTTCGCGGCAAGCACAAAGCCTCGTTCACGCCGTCCATGGATATGGGCGACAACGTTATCGTCATCAACGCCGACAAGGTGCAACTGACGGGCAACAAGCGCAACAAGCCGAACTACTGGCACACTGGCTATCCGGGTGGGATCAAGTCCCGCACCACCGGCCAGATCCTGGAAGGCGCGCATCCTGAGCGTGTCGTCATGCAGGCCGTCAAGCGGATGCTGCCAGGCAACAAGCTGAGCCGTCAGCAGATGACCAATCTGCGTGTTTATGCCGGTGCCGAGCACCCCCATGAGGCGCAAGATCCAACCGTTCTCGACGTCGCGTCGATGAACAAGAAAAACACGCGGAGCGCATGATATGACCGAGACACTCACATCGCTCGACGAACTGCGCGGCACTGTTGAAGGCACCGAGGCCTCCGCGCCCGTGGCCGAGACCATCCACCGTGAGCCCCAGCGCGACGCGCTTGGTCGCTCCTACGCCACCGGTAAGCGGAAGGACGCGGTTGCGCGCGTCTGGATCAAGCCCGGTTCCGGCAAGGTGACCGTGAACGGCAAAGAGATGGACAAGTATTTTGCCCGTCCCGTGCTTCAGATGATCCTGCGCCAGCCCTTTGAAGTGGCCGGTGTGGACGGCGAGTTCGACGTCATGGCGACCGTCAAGGGCGGTGGTCTTTCGGGGCAGGCCGGTGCGGTCAAGCACGGCATCTCGAAGGCGTTGCAGCTTTATGAACCGTCCCTGCGGGGCGCGCTGAAGGCAGCCGGTTTCCTGACCCGCGACAGCCGCGTGGTGGAACGCAAGAAGTACGGTCGCCGCAAGGCACGCCGGAGCTTCCAGTTCTCCAAGCGCTAAGCGTTCGCGCTTTTCAGATTTTTGGGAAGGGCTGCTCCGTTGGGGTGGCCCTTTTTCTTTTTGGGGCGCGCGTGGGGCGAATTTGGGCCCGGCCAGTTTTCAGCCCGGAACGCGCCGCATCTGTGCCACATTCATTACCTAGGACGGCCTCATATTCTGGGGAGCAGATGCCATGTATGCACAGCCGCAACGCGCCGAATCGTCGTTCTTGATCACGCATTTGGGTGGATTAACAATAGCTTTCGCCGCGTGCCTGATCGCGTCACTGGCCTTGCGCCTTGTCGGGGCGACGGATCCGGCGACGAGCGCCGCATCGTTAACCATT
The DNA here is from genome assembly GCF_040932485.1 of Gymnodinialimonas sp. 202GB13-11. Lineage (NCBI taxonomy): Bacteria > Pseudomonadati > Pseudomonadota > Alphaproteobacteria > Rhodobacterales > Paracoccaceae > Gymnodinialimonas > Gymnodinialimonas hymeniacidonis. The sequence goes on from NZ_JBFRBH010000001.1 coordinate 1,296,682, forward strand.
TTCGTCATCTTCATGTTCGCCGACCCGGTTGGGGCTTGGCGCGGTGTGCGGGATTGGTCGACATTTCGGGTGCGCCTCGGGGCGGGCGGTATTGTCGCGCTGTTGCTGTCGACTGTGTTCAACCTGGCGACCGAGCACAGCGCGGGCATTGTGGCCTCGGTCGGGCGCGAAGGCTTTGGCGGCGTGTCGCTGACCATGATCCTTGCGATGCTTATCGTTCCCATAGTTACCTTCGGTCCTGTCATCGAACGCATTCTGTCGGGCAAGGGTCCGAATGGAGAGCGGTTGACTTGGGATAGCTTTCAGATCGGTTTGACCTTCCCTCTCTACGTCAGCCTGCACTTCGGCTTGATGGGCGTGATCGCTGTGGCCCTTTGGACCTTGGGTGTGCCTTGGGTGGCTGGTGTCCTGACGCTGACGGCTGGCGCGCTTGTGGCCGTCGGGGATGCATGGACCGCTGCGCCGGAAGACAGATTGCCGAGCTGGCAGCCGAAAGTGGCTGGTCTGGCGGAGATCGAGACCGCAGAGACGGCTTGGGGCGCGTTTCGCCAGGCGATCCGTGGGGCCTTCCCCTCGGCTCTGTTCCTCGCAGGATTGACCTTCACCACGGTGGCTTTGGCGGTCTCCGTCGGGCAGGCGACGAGCGGCAGCGCAGACAGCTTGAACGGTGTCTTCATGCACCTGGCGTCCATTGCAGGCGTGATCGTGGCGGTCCTGATGGGATTGTCGGCCTTCGCCATGGCCCTGGCCTCTGCGATGGCATCGATCCTGGCGCATCGCAACGGGCTGGATGCGGCGCAGAGCGAGCAGATGATCAAGGAAAGCCTTGGGCGCTTGTTCGTGGGGGGCACCGCGTTTGTGCGCCCCGCGGCTACGTCGGCGGCCACCTCTGTTTGAGGACGCCGCTTCGGCTCGCACAACCGATGCTTCAGGGCGTAACGCTGCGGGCGACTCGGTAACTGCAACCCCAGCCCTGACCTTGCCCGGTGACAAACAGCCCCCTGCGGTAAGCGACAGCTGAATTCCCTGGCAGCTTCCGAGGGGCTGGCGTTGCGTGCCCCCTCATCAGAAACTTGGCGCTTGTGATCGCAAGGACAAACAGCAATCCTGCCCGCTAATGGGGCGTGCAGGGTGCGGGGATGGCACAAGGCTTATCGAGAGAGTCCAAGCAAGGTCTGACGATTGTCAGCCCTGCGCTGATCTTTGCGCTTTTGCTATTGGCGGTGCCGCTTCTGACGATCATCGCGTTCAGCTTCTGGACTCAGAACTTTCTTGAGATTGACCGGACCTTCACGCTTGAGAATTATACGGAGGCACTGACCGATCCGCTCTATCGCGCCTTGATGATGCGATCATTGCGGATTGCGGCCTCCGTCACGGCGGTGACCGTGATCCTTGCCTTTCCGATTGCCTATTTCATCAGCTTTCATGTGCGACCCGAGAAGAAGGCGCTGTGGTTGTTCCTGATCACCATTCCGTTCTGGACGAGCTATTTAATCCGGATTTTCCTGTGGCGCGTGATCCTCGCCTATGACGGTCCGATCAACGGGACATTGCTGGAACTGGGCGTAATCGAAGAGCCGCTTTCGTGGATCCTCTACAACGCCAACGCAGTCGTCATCACGCTGGCCCACGCCTTCGCACCCTTTGCGATCCTGCCGATTTTCGTGAGTCTGGAGAAGATTGACCGCTCGCTTCTGGAGGCAGCGAAGGATCTGGGCGAGGGGGCGGTGATGACGTTTTTCCGTGTCACCTTGCCACTAGCTATGCCCGGAGTGCTGGCCGCAGTTCTGATCGTGTTCATCCCGACAGTCGGCGATTACGTGACGCCGCGATTGGTGGGCGGATCAGGCGGGACGATGATCGCCAACATGATCTACGTGCAAATTTTCGACCTGTCGAACCGGCCCATGGGGGCGACTTTGGCGGTGGTTGCGATGCTGACGGTGACGATCACCTTAGCCTGGGCAATCCTACATGTGCGGTTCTGGGTGCATCTGAACGACCGCGTGGGTGGCGGTTTGGCCGGACTGGCGTTGGCGGGTGCGGCTGCAACGGTGGATATCGGCATCCTGTGGTGGCTTTGGAACAACGGCGCAGATTGGTTCGGACCGGCAGGCGTTTTGGGTGTGATGGCGGCGATCATGGCGGGGGGCGCGATTGCAATTGCCGTCTTCCTGCCGAAGGGAAGGTGGGGGATATGAGGATCCGGCCCCTTGGCATCTTTGCAGTGCTGTATCTTGTGTTCCTTTATGCGCCGATCGTGCTGCTGCCGATTTTCGCGTTCAACGATGGCACGGTCATCGCTTTCCCGCTGCGCGGCTTCACCTGGGGCTGGTTCGCGGAGCTGGCCAACATACCGGCGCTGCACGAAGCGACGTTGAATTCATTGATCATCGCCAGTTCGGTGGCGGTTCTGGCGACCTGTCTGGGCATGTTCGCAGCGCGCGCGGCAACACGCTACAACTTTCCCCTGAAGGGCGGGATCATGGGTTTTATCATGCTGCCACTTGTGCTGCCTGAGGTGATCGTGGCGATCTCGCTTTTGGTGGTGCTGATGCAGTTGGGGCTGGAGACGTCGATTTTCACGATCATTCTGGGCCATACGCTGCTCTGCATGCCCTTTGCTATTGCGATTTTGCAGGGGAGTTTTGCGGGCTTGGACCAGTCGCTGGAGGAAGCGGCGGTTGATCTGGGCGAGACGCGGGCCGGGGCCTTCCGGTTGGTGATCCTGCCGCTGGTTGTGCCCGGGATCATCGCGTCGCTGCTAATCTGTTTCATCATCAGTCTCGACGAATTCATCATCGCCTTCTTCCTGTCGGGCAATGAGCCGACTTTGCCGGTGTATCTCTGGGGCCAGTTGCGGTTCCCGGCGCGGCTGCCGGTTGTCATGGCGCTTGGCACAATCCTTGTGGCGCTGTCGATTGTGTTGCTGATCGTGGCGGATTTGTTCCGACGCAGGGGATTGCGGAAAATGGGCCAACAAGATGCGGGAGGGTTCTTGTGACTGAGCCTTTGATCAGCCTGAGCGGTGTGAACAAGTATTACGGCGACTACCATGCGCTGCGCGATATCTCGGCCGAGATCGGAGCGGGCGAGTTCTTCTCGCTGTTGGGGCCGTCGGGCTGTGGCAAGACCACGCTTCTGCGCGCCATTGCAGGGTTTGAGGAGATCTCGAACGGGACGATCACCTTATCGGGCAAGGATATGGCCGGAGTTCCGCCGAACCTGAGGCCCACGAACATGGTCTTCCAGAGCTACGCGATTTTCCCGCATCTGACGGTGGAACAGAATGTGGGTTTCGGGTTGCGCAAATCCGGCATGGCAGCGGGCGAGAAGACACGCGCGATTGGTGAGGCGCTGGAAATGGTGGGACTTGGCCATTTGGGCGGGCGCGCGGCCCATGCTCTGTCGGGCGGGCAGCGACAGAGGGTGGCTTTGGCGCGCGCGCTGATCCTGAAACCCAAGGTGCTTTTGCTGGACGAGCCTCTGTCTGCGTTGGACCGCAAGATGCGAGAAGATATGCAGGTCGAGCTGATGAAGTTGCAGCGCGAGGTGGGGATCACCTTTGTGCTGGTGACGCACGATCAGGAAGAGGCGCTGGTGATGTCGGACCGCATCGCTGTGATGTTCGAGGGTGAGATTGCGCAACTGGCCGACCCGGAGGATTTGTACCGACGACCTGCGACGAAGCGGGTGGCGAATTTCATTGGCGTCATGAACTTTCTGCCTGCGATGGCTGGGGATCGTTTGGACGTCGCAGGGCTGGGGACGGTTGATCTGGAGGGCGTCTTCAGTCCGCAAGGGGCAGTCGCGGGCGCCTGTTCCGTAGGCCTGCGCCCGGAGACTTTATCACTGCTTTACGAAGGTGAAACTGCACCGTCACGTGAGGCCCGAGGTGTGATCGACGAAGTCGTCTACTATGGTGACATGACCTATTACGACGTGCGGCTTGACGGATTGCAGACGCCCGTGCGCCTGTCGATGCGCAACATTGTGGGCCGCGATGTGCTCGATGTCGGCGCGCAGGCCCGTGTGGCCTGGGACCCGCGAGCGATGGTGGTTTTTCCCGACTAAACCCTTATGCCCGGTGTGCCCCCGCATCTGGCTCGGCCCTGCGGCCTCCGCCATTTAGGCATGGCGTATCAGGGACGGTCGTAAGCTGGGGATCAGGCGCGGCGGCGGATGTGGAAGGTTGTTGCACCGTCTGCTTCAGACGTTTCGAGCAGCGTGTGGCCCTGTTCGGCGCAGAAATGCGGGACGTCGACATGAGCGGCGGGGTCGGTAGCGCTAAGGAGGACCTCTGCGCCAGGCGCGATGGTGGCAAGGACTTTGCGCAGGCGCAGCACGGGCAAGGGACAGAGCAGGTCGCGCGCGTCGATGAGGATGGGATCGGCCATGGGTAGGGCAGGTAGCGCGGGTTGACGCTCACGTCTACGCGATTGTGCGGGTTTGGCAGGTGACGCCGCGCGGCGGGGCGTCTAAGGGTTGGGTTATGTTCGGAATAGATCTGTTTGATGCCTCGCTTTTGCCGGCAATGCTGGTGGCCCTCGCCGCGGGTGTGTTGAGCTTTCTCAGCCCCTGCGTTTTGCCCATCGTGCCGCCCTATCTGGCCTATATGGGCGGGATCACGATGACGGATATTCAGGATGAGGCCCGCGCGGCCCGGCGCAAGGCGTTGCTGCCGGCCTTGTTCTTTGTGATGGGGCTGTCGACGGTCTTTATCTTCCTTGGCTTCACGGCGTCGATCCTCGGGCAGTTTTTCCTGCAGAATCAGATCCTTCTGGCGCGTATTTCAGGTGCTGTTGTCATCATATTTGGTCTGCATTTCCTTGGCATCATCCGTATTCCGCTGCTCGATCGTGAGGCGCGGCTGGATGCGGGCGACAAGGGTGGATCGACCCTTGGCGCTTATGTGTTGGGGCTTGCATTTGCCTTCGGCTGGACTCCCTGCATCGGGCCGCAGCTTGGCGCGATCCTGTCGATTGCCGCAACCGAGGCGAGCGTTGAACGGGGTACAGCCTTGCTTGCGGTCTATGCCATTGGTCTTGGCCTGCCGTTCCTGTTGGCGGCGGCCTTCATCGACCGGGCGCAGGGTCTGATGGCGCGGATGAAGCGACATATGAAGCTGATCGAGCGGATAATGGGCGGGCTTCTTGTGGCGGTCGGCATTGCTTTGATGACCGGAGCATTCTCGGCCTTTGCATTCTGGCTGCTTGAGACCTTTCCGGCACTCGGCCAATTGGGCTGAATTGCCCTAGCGCCGCCATAATGGGCGGCTATGCTGCGCGTCATGACGCGCGTGGCTCGTAGACATGTCCTTTACATCCCCGGCTTTGACCCGGTGCCGCCGCGTGCTTATCGCGAACGCTATCGGCGTGAGGCGGCGCGGCAGGCGGAGATTTCCGGCTATGTGATCGAGAAGGGCGAGCCGCCGGAGGGCGCTCGGTTTGGCTGGCATGTTGATGCCCATGTTGAGGGGGCTGAAGTCGCCGTCGATCTGGAGGTGCTCTACTGGGCTGATATCGTGCGGGAACGGATGCAGGGGGGCATTGGTGCAACTTATCTGGCGCTGGTGCGTACGGCCTGGGCTTATATCGGATCGGGTGCACTGTGGCGGCTGATGCGGCTCAGGAAGGGGCCGGTGATAGCTGCGCTCTATCCGGTTGCTGTGCTATTGGGACAAGGGCTTGTTGCGCTGGCGATTGCGGGCCTCGTCGCTTGGTGTTTCTATCGTGGCGCGCATGGGCTGATGTCTCTGATTGGTGCGGACCAATTGGCCGACCCGTTTGATGCTTTTCGCCCACTTGCCGCTTTGGCTGGATTTGGGACCGGATATCTCTTCCTGCGTTGGTGCGCGAAACGGGATCACCTCTACGCGTGGTATCTGATGAAGGATTATGCGTTTTCCTCATCGCTAAAGGGGGCGTATCCGCCCGAGCAGGAAGCGCGGATGGAGGCCTTTGCGGATCGTATTGCCGAAGTGTTGCGCTCGGATGTGGATGAGGTCTTGGTCGTTGGCCATTCCTCTGGTGCCTATATCGCCGTTTCAGTCTTGGCGGACCTGATCCGGGCGGGGCGGGTTCCAGACGATGGCCCCGTGCTGTCATTGCTGACCCTTGGCCATGTTGTCCCCATGGTGTCGTTCCTTCCAAAAGCCGGGCGGTTGCGGGCGGATCTCGCCTTCATGGGCTCCGCCGATGTCCCGTGGGTGGATGTCACGGCCCCGGGTGATGGCTGTGCCTTTGCGCTCTGTGATCCGGTGGCGGTGTCGGGTGTTGCGGGAGAGTGCAAACGGTGGCCTTTGGTGATTTCAGCCGCCTTCACGCAGACGCTATCGGAGGCAGAGCAGGCGCGATTGAAATGGAAATTGTTCGAGTTGCACTTTCAGTATCTGAACGCCTTTGACCGCTTACCTGATGGCGCGGATGCCTATGACTATTTCCGTGTGACGGCGGGGCCTTTGACGCTGCGGGACCGGTTTGGCGAACGCGCGCCGTCGAAGTCTCGGCTGGAAGCGCCGGTCAACAAATTCACGGATATGGCGGCGTGAGCGATCTTCCCCCGAAACCACCTGCGCGTGCTGAGAAGGTCTCGCTCTGGCGCTATATGCGGCTGTTCCGCGAAGACATTCTGTCGGCGCAGCCCGCGCGGCTCTATCGCGCGTGGATGGCGGAGTTTCGCACGCCGTTTTTCCGGTCTTACTTGATCAATCAGCCCTCGTTGGTGGATGAGGTTCTGAAGGCGCGACCCTTGGATTTTCCGAAGTCGGATCGGGTGGGCGAGGGGCTGCGGCCGTTGCTTGGGAACTCGGTCTTTCTGACCAACGGGGCGGAATGGCAACGTCAGCGACGGATCATTGACCCGGCGTTTGAGGGCGGACGCCTGCGCGACACGTTCCCGGCGATGTGGGAGGCAGGCGAGGCCTCCGTCGCGCGGATGCCGTCCGGGATTGTGGAAGTCGAAGAGGAGATGAGCCACGCGGCGGCGGATGTGATCTTTCGCACGCTGTTCTCGCTGCCGATCGAGGCAGAGATTGCGACGCGCGTGTTCCATGAGTTCCGCGCCTATCAGCGGACGCAGCCAATCCTGAATGCCGCCGCCTTTGTGCCTTTGCCACGCTGGTTGCCGCGCGGGCATCGGGCCGAGACGCGGCGGACGGCCAAGGCGATCCGGGCGTTGATTACAGAGCTGACTGAGGCGCGGATGGCGGAGATTGAGGCGGGCACGGCGCCGGATGATCTGGCGACCAAGATCATGACGACGACCGATCCTGAGACGGGGGAGCGGTTCACGACCGAAGAGATGGTCGATCAGGTGGCGATCTTTTTTCTTGCGGGGCATGAGACGAGTGCCTCGGCTCTGGGGTGGGCGCTTTACCTGCTGGCACGCTACCCGGAGTGGCAGGAGAAGGTTGCGGAGGAGGCCATGCAATTGCCCGCCTCGCCGGACTTTGCCGTGATGTCGAAGCTGCGTGTCACCCGAGATGTGTTTCGAGAGGCGCTTCGTCTTTACCCGCCGGTGCCTATGATGGTGCGAGAGACGACGTGCCCTGAGACCTTCCGCGACAGACCAGTCAAGGTTGGCAGCCAAGTGGTGATATCGCCGTGGCATTTGCATCGGCAGAACCGGCTTTGGGACAATCCCGATGGGTTCGACCCCGGCCGGTGGGAGACGGAAAACGGCAAGCAATGTATGCGGGAGGCGTTCATTCCGTTCTCGGCTGGGGCGCGCGTATGCACGGGCGCGGGCTTTGCGATGGTGGAGGGGCCGCTTCTGTTGGCGATGCTGCTGCGCGCGTTTCGGTTTGAACGGGTGGAAGGTGTGGATCCGGTGCCGGTGGCTTACCTGACGGTGCGCGCCAAGGACGGGATCCGGTTACGGGTGTCGCGGCGGTAGAGGCGGGCGGAAACCTTGAGATGTCCGTTTGGAAAACTGCAGTTTTCCGGTCAGAAAAACTCAAGTTTTTCTGCGAGGAGGCGCTGATTTTTGAGCGAGGCCGCAAGATGCGGACAGGCTCGGCACTACAGAATAATACGATTTGGCCTGCATTTTCGACGGCACGAAATCCCCGCCTGTAGACTTCGTCAATGAACGCGGCGCGCCCAAAATAGCGTTCAATGTCGCGCATGTTTCGGCGCACGACCTTCCCGTCGCGAACAAGCTTGGTTCCGAAGACATCCGCAAGAAGGGCTTCGGGACTGACATGAGGGGGCTGCTTTTCCATGGTCCAAGCCTAGCCAGCCTTGGTTAATGGAGCGTTATCTCCGCTTCAGCTCCGCCAAGATATGGACCCGGATTGCGGAGGCGAGCCCTGCCGACACACCGCGTGCGGCATCAATTTCGGCGACCAATGCATTGATGGACATCTCTCGGCGCTCGGCCATGGCCTGCAATTCTTCCCAGAACGCATCTTCAAGCGACACGCTGGTGCGGTGGCCTTGCAAAGTCAGGGACCGTTTGCGGGGACGCGCATCAGTCATCGCGTTTGTGGGCGTCCAGATTGCGCGTAGCCTTTGCGTCACGCGTTTCATCGGCCAGCCGTTCGGCCTTCGTGCGACCGTGTTTGGCCGCGTTGGCATCGGCCTGCCGCCGGTCTTCGTCCCGCGCTCGTGATTTCCGCGCGCGGGACAGGCTCACGACCTTACCGGTCACTTGGGGCCGATCATGGTTTCGGGGCGGACGACTTTGTCGAAGGTTTCCTCGTCCACAAAGCCCAGTTCGATGGCTTCTTCCTTGAGGGTTGTGCCGTTCTTATGTGCCGTCTTCGCGACCGTCGTGGCGTTGTCGTAGCCGATGGTCGGCGCGAGCGCCGTCACAAGCATCAAGCTCTCGTTCATGATCTTGTCGATGCGCTGCGTATTGGCCTCGATCCCGGCGACGCACTTGTCGGTGAAGGCCACGCAGGCGTCGCCGACCAACTGCATCGATTGCAGCACGTTGTAGGCCATCATGGGCTTGTAGACGTTCAGCTCGAAATGCCCTTGGGAGCCCGCAAAACCCACGGCGGCATCGTTCCCGATGACATGGGCACAGACTTGGGTCATCGCCTCGCACTGGGTCGGGTTCACCTTGCCGGGCATGATCGACGAGCCGGGCTCGTTCTCGGGCAGCATCAATTCGCCGAGGCCGCAGCGGGGGCCGGAGCCCAACAGACGGATATCGTTGGCGATCTTGAAGAGGCTGGCCGCGACGGTTTTCATCGCGCCCGACATGGCGACCATGGCGTCGTGGCCCGCCAGCGCTTCGAATTTGTTGGGCGCGGTCACGAAGGGCAGGCCAGTGATGCGCGCCATGTTGGCGGCGACTTCTTCGCCCCAGCCTTTTGGAGAGTTCAGGCCGGTGCCGACGGCGGTGCCGCCCTGCGCCAGTTCATAGATGTCGCCCAAAGCGGCCTCGACCCGCTCGATGCCCTTGCGGACCTGATGAGCGTAGCCGCCGAATTCCTGTTCCAGCGTCAGGGGTGTGGCGTCCATCGTATGGGTGCGGCCGATCTTGATGATGCCTTCAAACGCCTTCGCGCGCTCTTCCAGCGCGGCCAGCAGCTTGCGCAGACTCGGCAGGGTCACGTCGCGCGCTGTCATCGCGGTGGCGATGTGCATGGCGGTGGGAAAGGTGTCGTTCGACGACTGGCCCATGTTGCAATGGTCATTGGGGTGAACGGGGGTTTTCGAGCCGATCTCACCGCCGAGGAGTTCAATCGCGCGGTTGGCGATGACCTCGTTGGAATTCATGTTCGATTGCGTGCCGGAGCCTGTCTGCCAGACGACCAGCGGGAAGTTGTCATCGAGCTTGCCGTCGATGACCTCCTGCGCGGCCTCGATGATGGCCTCACCCACGCCGTCAAGCTTGCCAGCCTTGTGGTTGGCCTCCGCACAGGCGCGCTTGATGACGCCAAGGGCGCGGACGATGGCGACGGGCTGTTTTTCCCACCCAATCGGGAAGTTCATGATCGAACGCTGCGTCTGCGCGCCCCAATACTTTTCGGAGGGGACCTCAAGGGGGCCAAAGCTGTCGGTTTCGGTGCGGGTCTGGGCCATGGTTGTCCTCCGGTATGCGGCTTGTGAAGCGGTTTACCGGGGGCAGCAGGGGGGTGCAACGCACCCTCGGTCGCAGGTTTGCGCTATCAGCCCTGTTGGCGGAACCGGTAGACGCGCGCGGGCGGCATGTTCCACCAGATTTTCCCGCTCTTGCGCCAGGTCAGGTTCAGCTCATCGCGGACCACGGATGTGACTGGCGGTTTGGGGCCGTAAGTGAATTGCACGTAATCGCCGCCGGGCTGCACCTTTGAGGCAAAGCCCGTCATGATATCGCGCTGAAGTTGGGTTGGCATCGACAGAAGCGGCAGGCCAGAGACAACGGCCTGAACATTTTCAACCGGAAGATCGCCGCAGTCGCCCGCGCTCATCTGGTAGACATTCAGGCCGGGGAAGTTTGCGCGCAGGCGGTCACAGAAATCGGGGTTCATCTCGATCGAGTGGCAATCTTCCGGCGCGATGCCCGCGTCAAGGATCGCACGCGTGATGTTGCCAGTGCCCGCACCAAGCTCGATGACAGGCCCCTTTGCCGGATCAAGCTCCGCCGCCATCTCGGCACATAGACCTTTCGAAGATGGTGCGAGCGCTACAACTTGATGAGGCTTGCGAAAAAGCTGACCCATGAACAGGGCAAAGTCGCTGGTGGCCATGCAGGTTTTCCCGGGCTTTGTATCGGTGGAAGATCAGGTGTTGCGGCGGAAGGTATCCAGGCTCACCACCTCGGCATCGCGAGGCGCCTCTTCCTGTTCGTCCGGCGCCGCGTCGGCCTCTTCGTCCGTGTCAGCGTTTTCGGGCGCCGGATCCTCCGTATCCTCTTCATTTCTCTCAAACCGCCAACCGAATTCGACGGAGGGGTCCACAAAGGTCAGGATCGCATCGAAGGGGACTTTCAAACGCTCAGGCGCATCACCAAAGTTCAGCGTCACCGCAAAGAACTCTTCTTCCACAACCAGATCATCATACCAGTTCTGGATCACGATCATCATCTCTTCCGGGTAACGGTCGCGTAGCCAATCGGCCAGTTCGACCATGTCGTGGCGGGTGTTGAAGGTGATGAAGAAATGATGCTCACCGGGCAGCCCATTGTCGGCAACGCCTCGCAGCACCTCACGGATCACACCGCAGACGGCCTCATGCATGAGGCGTCCGTAGGGAATGGAAGAGGGGCTATCAGGCATGAATAAGAACCGGTTGCGTGCAGACCCGTTCACCATACGAGATTCGCACCGATTTGAAAGGCGCAGTCGGCGGATCAGGTGGCGGGCAGGTTTGCGATGATCAGCCACGCGCCAAGGGCTGCCTCCGTCCCGAAGAACGTCCAGCTTTGGCGAGAGCCTGCCTGATCGCGCAGGATTGATGTCACGCGCCCTACAGCGGCCCCGCCATAGGCCAGGCCGAGGGCGATCCACGCCATAGGTTCGTTCAGGAACAGCACACCAGCGCCGATACCGACGAAGAGGCAGCCAGAGACCGCTGAGACCTCCGTGTATGCCATATTTGTGGGGCCGGATTTCATGTCCAGCACGTCCATGGTCCAGCGCGGCGCGAGCCACCCACACAGGCCAAGCCCCACGGTCAGGATGGCGACGGCATAGTTGATATAGTCGATGGCGGTCATGTGTTTGAAAACCCGGATTGCTTGCATTTGTGAACGTTAAACGCGCAAGGGCTCGGATTGGATCACAAAGCGCACAAGTATTGATCGCTAAAGGGCAAAGAAACGTCGGTGCGCAAGAATTGGCTTTCCACACCGTTAATGGCAGTTTAGTGTTATTTTTAAGGTATTTATTCTAATCTGGAAACAATGGCACGGGGGATCGCGCATGGTTTCTTCAACGGACACACAAAGCGGGTCAGACACCGGCACGATCAACGGAATTGATGTTGGTCTGACGGCTGAACTGCCAACCTTCGCAACAGATACGTTCGAAGTAACGGCGGACATCACGACTGGCGCGACCAGCCAGGACGTCAATGTGGCGCTTGTCATCGACACCTCTGGGTCGACGCGCAACAACTCTGGCTCGGACGTTGATGGCGATGGGAACAATGACACGTTTCTCGAAGCGCAGAAACTGGCGGCCAAAGCTGTTTTCCAATCGCTGGTCGATGCGGGTTACGACCCTGCTGACGTCACGGTCACGTTGGTTGAATACAATTCCGGCGGCAACACGCTTGGCAATTTCACGCTAGACCAACAAAGTAATTTCGACAGCGCGGTTGATGGACTGACCTCTGGCGGTGGGACGAATTTCGAGCAGGGCCTCGATGAAGTGGTCGATGAATGGCGGGACGCGGGCGATGTGGGCCCGGACGACAACAACCTTGTCCTGTTCCTGTCCGATGGCCGGTCTAACGCGGGCAACTTCAACAGCGAAGTGGCCGAGTTGGAGAATGAGTTCGACGCGGACATCACGGCAATCGGTATCGGTGCGAACGCGCAGCTGAGCCAATTGCACCTGCTCGACAACACCGACCCGACGCCAGGCGACGGAAATGACACATCGGCCACCCAGATCACCGATCTGAGCCAGTTGACCGACCTGATCACCACACCGCCGCCGCTGCCCGAACTGGAAAAGATCGAGATCATCGTCACTGACGAAGATGGTGTTGAAACAGTAATTGAGATCCCCGCCGACAGCCCCGCAATCATCGAAACCCCGCTTGGCCTTCGCATCGATTGCTTTGAGGTTTCCGGGTACGATTTCGAATTGGGCGAAACGCTGGAAGTCGAGGTGGTTGCCACGTTCACGCCAGATGGCGACACGTTGACCGTGGATGGTTTTGCGCTGCCCATGTTCGTGTGTTTCGTGCGCGGCACCCGCATTCTGACGCCGGAGGGCGAGCGCGCGGTTGAAGACCTCTCCGTTGGCGACCGCATCGTCACGCGCGACCATGGTGTTCAGCCAATACGCTGGATTGGTGCAACCCGCCTTCCCGCAGCAGCGCTCTCCGCCCGGCCTGAATTGCGGCCGGTGCGGATCAGCGCCGATGCGATTGCCGAAGGCGTCCCTGCACGTGATCTGTGCGTTTCGCGCCAGCACCGCGTTCTGGTCCGCGATTGGCGGGCAGAGATGCTGTTCGGAAGCCCGGAAGGCGTTCTGACGCCTGCCTTCACGTTGATCAATGATAAGACCATTCGGCCCGACGATGTCGCAGCCGATGGTGTGGAATACTTCCACATTGCCTTTGATCAGCATGAGGTCGTCTATTCCGAAGGGCTGGAGACGGAAAGCTTCCACCCCGCAGCTGACACGGTATCTGTCCTGACGGAGCCGCAGCGGCAGGAACTTTATGCGATATTCCCGGAACTGGAAAACGGCGTGGCGAATATGCCGGCGGCTCGTGTCGGCCTGAAGGGCCGCGACGGGCGTGCTCTGAAGCTGACAACCTGATTGCAAAACACTCCGCCCCGTTGCGAGGAGAGCCGAGGGCTCGAAGAGGGGCGGAGATGTCTGCACTGCTAAATCAACAAACGAACTGACACCGGACGCGCGGTTTGCGTGGCGTATAACTCGTCATGTGCGCGTAGGGAGGAAATGCAGGCTTCTGTTGCCAGGTGCCTGCGAACCCCGCCAGCTCTGGCTAGAGAACTGGGCTTAAAGTCGGCGACTCAGGACAGCTTACGCTGCGAGAGCCATTGCCGGAGCACGATTGTCATTTGCAATTGTACTTGTCGGGCCGATACGGTGGCACCCCGCCGAAACAAAGCTAACCCCTTTAGACGTTCGTCGATCCTATTTCGGCCCCGTGCCATCCCCAAATGAAGGATATTTTGGTGGAGCCGCCGGGTACCGCCCCCGGGTCCGATCCGCTTATTACGAGCGCGTTTATGTTCATAGTCCCCGAAGGAACATCTTACATATACGGAGGGTATGGCGCCTATTCAACCTTCGTCGGCACGTGGAAGCTGCGCTTCCAACAGGGCACGCACCGTGCCAACGCGGGTCGCCTCAGCCATGCGGGCCATCACTTCGGGCAGGCGACGGTCGATGCCTGAACCTGCTTCGGAAGCCTCGGCCATCCGCCAGCGGAACAGCCGCCACAGGGCGGCCTTGAGCGCATTGGCCAGAATATCGCTCGACATCTCACCGGTGATAATGTGCAGCGAGGTCGACCGGATTGCGAAGTTCGTTTCAAGGTTCATCTCATCGGCGGCGCTGACCTGCCGCTCTAAAGCGACGATATAGGCGTTGGTCTCCACCGACAGGGGGCGGTCGCCTTCGATGTCCGCCGCAACGTTCAGCAATGCAAAGGCAAGGTCGATATCGCGCTGCTTGTCTTCCGGTTTCAGCGGGGAGACGACGGTGCCAACACCGGAGCGGACTTCGACTAAACGCTCATATGCCAACCCCTGTAGCGCCTGACGCACTGGGGTGCGGGACACGCCGAATTCGTGGGCAAGGGCCTGTTCATGCAAAACGGGGCTGGCCGTTGGCGGTTCCAAACAGATACGCTTGCGCAGCGCGTTGGCGATGGTTTCTGCGTTGTTTTTGGCCATGGGGCAGCAAGCAACCTTTAATTGCAAAGCGTTAGCACCAAGTATATCTGTATACAGCATCACTTGAAAGCCAACTTATGTCTCTTCCAAATCGCCTAGACGGAGATCTGGCCCTTCCGGGCTCGATCCGGGCTGTCATTCCACACCCGATGGGCGGGGCGATTGCCATGGCCGGGTTTCCGGGCCTTGAAACCAGCATCGACGGTTCGGCGGTGTTTTTGCCGGAAGAGTGTCGTGAGACTTTGCAAGGGTTGGCTGACCTTGGTGCGACGTCGCTCACGCTTTTGGTGGAGTCGGACGAGTTGGACGAGGCGTTCATCCCGGCACTTCTTGCGATGGCGAACGAGGTTGGGATCGGGGTCGAGCGTCTTCCCATCGTTGACTATTCGGTCCCGACCGAGGCGCAGATCCAAGCATGGGCCAATGGCAAAACGCACAGACTTGCTGCGTTTGAACGGGGAACGACCTACGCATTCGCCTGCCAATATGGGGCAGGGCGCAGCGGTCTTATGGCCGCGCGAAGCCTGATTGAAGGCGGCATGACACCTGATGATGCCATTGCGCTGGTGCGCCACCATTTTTCCGAGGCCATCGAAAGTGACGCTCAGGAAGACTGGCTGAAAGCTGATGGGTGACGTTGCGTCACTTGGTCCGATGTGTCCATTTTTGATCTAATGGGTCTCAAAACCAACTTGTATACAGGTGTTTGAACATGTATACAGGTCGCTGAAAGGGAGCGAGGCGATTGAAGCGTGCCCGGAGCAATCCGGAGGTCACTTCGCAAACTTCACCTTTGCAGCCGCGGTCGACTTACCCGTGTCGCGGCTGCGGCTGCAAAGGACAAAACATACACCGTCCGACTGAGTGGCGGCAGGACCGTAAGGTCACCTAGAACGCGACGGGCTCACCCCCGGTCGCGTTTTTTCTTTGCTGAGACAGATATCAAAAAAAGAAACGCGCCCGGCGATGCGGGCGCGCTTTGTTTGTTTGTTTGGCGATGGTGAGGGGTTAGAAGCCGGCTTTGATCCGCTCAAACGCCTCAGCCTGACGCTCACGCTGCTCGTTGGAAATCGGCAGCTGCGCCAGTACCGGTACGGTCACTTCGCCCAGACCTGCGGCCTCCATCGCCTCGGCACCAAGAGCCTGCAGGGCCGCGTCATTGGCCGAGCCGAAACCGTTGCTCAGAAGTGGACCGGCGGAGGCGTCGCTGAGGACGGCGTTAACATAGTCATAAGCCATGGCTTCCTCGCCGGGGGCTTCGACCATGTTCACGTAACCGCAGAGCCAGACGGACGTGCCCTCAGTCGTGTTACGGGCGAAGCCGACGTTGAACCCTTCTTCGGCCATCGCCACGGGAACCTCGTTCCAGACCCAAGCCGCCAGAACCTCGCCGGATCCGATCAGCTGGCTGATCTCAGCTGGGTCGGTCCAGTAAGTACGCAGATTCTGGTGGATACCGCGGAGCCAGTCGGTGGCGGCTTCGAACTGTTCGTCTGTGACATTCGACCAGTCGGACACGCCCGTGGCGAGGTAGGCCAGCGCGTAGGCGTCATCCACGTTGTCGGGGATCGACAGGCGGCCTGCGTATGCGGGGTTGTTGAAGATCTCGAGCGAGGTCACGTCGTCGGCGCTCAGCTCATCGGCGTTGTAAGCGACAGCGGTGGAGCCGTAGTCGGTTGGCAGGAAGAACAGCTCCTCGGAGCCAGACAGGACGTTTTGGCCCACGAGGTCGGCGTTCAGGGTCTCAAACGCGGCGATCTGGTCTTGGTCCCAGGCCTCGATAATACCGGAGGCCTGCCAGCGTGGCACAGAGCCTGCACAGATATGAGTGACGTCGGATTGGAAGCCCGCCAGCAAGCGCTGGAATGCCTCATCCTCATCGCCGAAGAACACGAATTCAGGCGCGCCGTGGGCGTCTATGAAGGGCTGGTGGAACGAGGGGTCTTCGAACCCGGAATAGTCGAAGACGGTGAGGCCTTCGGCGGAGGCAGCGCCCGCAAGCGCAAGGGTCGCGGCGGAGGCGAGGAGGGTGGTTTTGGTCATGTTTGATGGTCCCTGTTGGCGTCTTGTTACGGTCAGACTGCCGGGGAGTTTAGGGCGCGGGCTTGCTGCGGTCCAGTGGATTTGAAGGCTGAGGTGCAAGGTTGCACGCGGGGGTTAAGTACTTGAAAAAAAATACTAAACCGATTTTCGTTTACTTTGCCTTAACCATATTTCGCCAAGGATTAACTTGACGCCTCGCCCGGCGTCGGCACCATAGCAGGGCGCTGATACCGGAGCCTTGAATGTCTGAACGCCCCACTGCATCCTCGCTGTTCTTCGGCGCCATCGGCGATCTGTTGACCAACTTTGGCGCGGTTCTTCGGATTGGGGCGCCTTGGTTTCTAATCTACCTTGCGCTGAACGCACTTGCGGGTCGGTTTTACGCCCATTGGGTGCTTTATGACGTGAATCAGATCAGCCCGGGCCCACCGAACGAATGGTATCTGACGGCCATGTTCCTGCTGATGCTTGGCACTGTCGCCGCGTCTTGGCACCGGTTCATGACATTGGGTGAAACGCCACGGTTCCTGCCGCAGATGCGCCTCGTCATTATCCTGAAATACGTTTTGGCCTGGGTCGTGATCGGCATCATCATCGGATCGATCCTTCTGGTCTGTCTGGGTTTGCCCGCGCTCCTCCTTTCGGCGCTGGTGGATCAGGCATTTCAGGACGTGATTGCGGGCCTGCTGCAAGACTCGGTCTTTGTGCCGTCTGGTCTGTCGGTGGGACTTATCGGTTTGGCTTTGTTTTTTGTCTTTCTCGTCGTGACCCTCTCCATCCTGTTGCTCTACCGCATGGGGATTGGGCTGCCTTCGGTCGCCATTCTGGACGGGGAGGGGATCGGGATGCGCGCATCGTGGCGCGCGACGCGTGGCATGGGGGGCGCGATTTTAGGCGCAAGCCTGATATCTGCGATTGGATCTGTGATCCTCTACGGCGTTGTTTTTTCAGGTTTCTTCTTGCCGAGCGAATCTTATTCGACCGCGACTGAAGTGACGATGCGCCTAGGCTTTGCGGTGACCGACATCATCACAATGCTTGTAGGCACGGCCATCCTGACACGTATCTATCAGGCGGTGCCGGAAGAGTCGCTCTGAGCTTTCGCGCGCGCATCGAAAACCGATTGCGCAAGCACCTTGGTATAGCTTTCAAGTTCGGTCAGCGCGGCAACAACGGCCTCCCCGTCTCGGGCGTCTTCGGCATCGGCGATCTGTTCGTGCAAGCGCACGATCTCGGCCCGGTCGCGTGCGGTGAAGGTGATCATGTTCATCAGGGGCTGCATCGCCTCAACCGCGCCAGCGAGTTGATAAGACATGACTGGGTTATCGGCGCCATCGACCAGCGCCCGATGGAAGGCAACGTCCGAGGCGCAGAAGGCCTCATCCGAGAGGCCCGGCTGTGCCTGACGCACAATCTCGGCCCGCATTGTGGCAAGGTGGTCGGCGTCGCGACGTTCTGCTGAAAGGCGCGCGCAGGCGCGTTCTAGGGCAAAGCGGGCTTCGCAGGCGGTGTCGAAGCTGACATTGTTCATGCCCAGTAGCAGCGTCGAAGTCGTGATATGGCCGCGATAGGCATCTTGAAACGACAGGCGGTTCACGAAGGCCCCGCCGAATGCGCCGCGTTGGGTGCGGATGAGGCTTTGCGCGGCAAGGCGTTTGAGCGCCTCACGCACCGTAGAGCGGGAGACATCGAAGTGATCTGCAAGCTCTGCCTCAGAAGGCAAGCGCTCATCCACGATGAGCTTGCCGGAGACGATTTCATCGCGGATCGCGGCGGCGATTTGCGCGGACAGATCAGCGGAGCTGTTGGGGTCAATTTTCATTTGTCTGACATTTAAATGTCTGACATCACGTTGAGCAAGCAGAATCGCCGTTTAGGGAGTGACCGGTGACGCATGTAATCCGCAACACGTTATGGCTTGGCTTCTTTGGCAGCATCCTGATCGCTTGGGTTGTCTTGTATCAGATGGCGACCGGCATGGGGCTGGATTGGATCGGGCGGATGACCATGGATATGGACATGGAAATGTCCGATCCGATGGACATGGGTGGCATGGAGATGGCCGACGGCGATGACATGGCTGGCATGGAGATGTCGGGCATGGGTGAGGGGGCTGAGATGCCCGCCGATGATGGCATGGCCATGGAGATGGACGGCGACGCGATGCCTGCCGAGGGCATGGCGATGGACGATGAGATGCCGATGGCAATGGACGGCGACATGGCGATGGATGGCATGGCCATGGACGGGATGGAGATGGGCGGCATGGATATGTCGGCCATGACGCGCTTCGGCCCGCTGTTCGGCATGTGGTCGATCATGATGGCGGCGATGATGTTGCCGACGCTGGTGCCGACGCTGGTGAATTACGAGCGGCTTATGGCGTCCGCCGATGGTACGCGGGCCGGATGGTTGGGTGTGTTGGGCGGCTATTCGATCGTGTGGATCGGAGTGGCAGCGATCTTTGCGATCGTGCAGATCGGCCTGCTGCGCGCCGGTGTGATCGACATGATGGGCATCGCGCAAAGCACGTGGATTGCAGGCGGATTGCTGATCGTCGTGGGCGCGTTCCAGTTCACCCGCGCGAAAGAGGTTTGCCATGGCGTGTGCCATGCGACGATGAATTACTTTCTGGGCCATTGGAAGACCGGGTTCTCGGGCGGGCTGCGCATGGGCATGGGCCTTGGCGCGTTCTGTGCGGGCTGCTGCTGGGGCTTCATGGCACTGGGTTTCGTGGGCGGCATGATGAGCCTTCTCTGGATGGGTCTCGCGACGCTGTTCATGGTGATCGAAAAGCTGCCCCAGATCGGGCATTATGTGACCAAGCCACTGGGTGTGGCGCTGATTTTGGGCGGACTGGCTGTGCTCGGCTATCCGTTCGTGACGTAGGGAGAGACGGACATGGCCGTAAAGAAACGCCCCGATGCGGACCGCTTGCCGGTCAGCCAGCGCATTGACCAGCGGATGGACAACCCCAAGCGACGGCAGTTGAAGCCGCGTGATTGGGCGATCAAAGGTGAGTTGATCCTGAACTGCTCCTGCACCGTGTTCTGTCCGTGTGTTGTGTCGCTCGGCAAACACGATCCGACGGACGGGGATTGTAAGGCGTGGATGGGCATTGCCATCGACGAGGGCCATTTCGAGGGCGAGGATCTGAGCGGTCTGAATGTGGGCCTGATGGTCTACATCCCTGGCAAGATGGCCGAGGGCGGCTGGCAGGTTGCGGCTTACGTGGACGAGCGGGCATCCGGAAAGGCCTATCAGGGGTTGCTGGAGATCTTCTCAGGGCAGGCGGGCGGCACGACGGGCCTGTTCACGCTGCTGGTGTCGGACATTGTGAGCGCTGAGCGCGAGAAGGTGGAGATCACCCGCGACGGCAAGAAGCGCGGGCTGTTTGTCGGCAAGAAAATTCAGGGTGAGATCGAGATGATCGACGGGGCGTCGCCCGATCATCCAGTGATGATCACCAATTCGAAGTACTGGATGGGTCCCGACATTATTGCAGCGCGCGGTCTGAAATCGAAGGTGCGCGACTTCGGCAAGATGTGGGATTTCTCGGGCAAGTCGGCGGAAATCTGTCCCATTGAATGGGGCGGATCGGCTGGCGGTAAGAAGTAATGATCGGCCCCGATTATGCGCGCACCATGGCGCGCTACAATGCCTGGCAGAACCAGTGGATGTTCCAGGCCTGTGATGGTCTGTCTGAGGCGCAGAGGGTTGAGGATCGGGGGCTCTTCTGGGGCTCGATCCAGGGCACGCTGAGCCATTCCTATTGGGGCGACATGATCTGGATCTCGCGCTTTGATGGGGGCGAGGGACCGGAGGCGCCGCTGACGGATACCGCGAGCGCTTATGATTGGGCGGAGCTGATGGCGGGGCGGCCGTTGTTGGATGCGCGGATCGCGGCATGGGCGTGGAGCACGGACGCGAGCGACTTCGAGGGCGACCTGAGCTGGTATTCGCAAGGTGTGGGGCGGCAGATGACCATGGCGCGCACGCTGTGTGCGGTGCAGATGTTCAACCACCAGACCCATCACCGGGGCCAGGTTCACGCAGCCCTGACCGCGCTAGGCGTCAAGACCACGGACACGGACCTTCCGTTCATGCCGGACGAGGTGCCGGAATGGGACTAATGCGCCTCCGTATAGCTGAGGTAGGCGCCACGCTGGACGAAGTTGAGGTCGTCGATGCCCCAGCTTTGGTCCTCGGGTCCGTCGAGCGTGAGGAAAACCGCGATGTAGCGGCCATCCGCGCCGCTGTTCAGCGGTTGACCGGCACTGCCCACCTCGATGGCAAACGGGATCACGGCGGTGCCGTCGGCGGTGTAGCGGGCGGGCAGGATCAGGCCATCCCACGCCACGGCTGCGCGCCCCTCGAGGCCATTGAAGACAGAGTCACTGGGAGCTTCGCCCGAAGCGAAGGCTGCGAAGATGTCTGCATTGAAAGCGTTCGCATGGGCACCGATGCCCGCCACGTCACGGTTCGTGAACGCGGTCAGGATTGCACTGGCGACGGCCTCTGGCGGATGGGCCTGAGCCGCGGCGGGCTGGATCGAGGCCAGCATCAGGGCGCAGGTCACGAGACATCGATTCATCATGGGTTTTTGCCTTTCATCTCTGCGCCCGCCTGCGACGCTGGCATGGGATCAACGGCTTTCGGACGCGGCCATATAGTCTGCAGGATCAATGAAGTTGATGTCTTCCGCGCCCCAGGTCGTGTCGTCGGGGGTATCAAGCGTCAGGATCAGAGAAATGTATCGACCTGGCTGCCCGGAGCCGAGTGTCGCCACTCCAGTTTCCGTTTCGATCATGAAGGGGATGATGGCCTCGGGCCGGTCTTCGCGCCCGATGCGGTAGCGCGCCGGAAGGATCATGCCATCCCACGCGGCACCCGCCTCACCGCGCGTGCCGTCCCAGAGCTCAGACGCCGTGTCCGGGTTAACGGCGGCTTCCGCGAAGAATTCCGCGTTCGTCGCGTTGGAATGGGGTGCAATCAGCGATGCGTCCTGAGCGCGCATCCCATGAAGAATGGCGGAGGCCACGGCCTCGGCGCTCTGGGTCTGCGCGTTGGCAGTACCGGCGATGCTGAGCGCGGCCAATACCGCAAAGAACAATCGTGTCATGGGACAATGCCCTCCATTACCGGCCTAAAGCCTATGACGCGCAAGACAGTCTGCCAAGGTAAGGAGACCCAGCCATGGCCATGATTTCTGCGTCTCGCCGCTTGCGTCGCACGCCTTTCTCAGAAGGCGTGGAGGCGGCGGGTGTGAAAGCCTACACAATCTACAACCGGATGCTTCTGCCCACGGTCTTCCGCTCGGTCGAGGAGGATTACAGCCATCTAAAGGACGCCGTGCAACTTTGGGACGTCTCGGTTGAGCGTCAGGTTGAGGTGCGCGGCCCCGATGCGGGCAAGCTGATCCAGATGCTGACGCCGCGTGACCTGCGCGGCATGCTGCCCGGCCAGTGTTATTACATGCCTGTGGTCGATGAGACGGGCGGCATGCTGAACGATCCGGTCGTGGTGAAACTGTCCGAGGATCGCTGGTGGATCTCCATTGCGGACAGCGACCTGCTGCTGTGGGTCAAGGGCGTGGCCTATGGCTACCGGCTGGACGTGCTGGTGGATGAACCGGACGTGTCGCCGTTGGCCGTGCAGGGGCCGAAGGCGGATGACCTGATGGCGCGGGTTTTTGGCGACAGCATTCGCGATGTGAAGTTCTTCCGCTTCGGGTGGTTCGATTTCCAAGGGCGCAGCATGGCGATTGCACGCTCGGGCTATTCCAAGCAGGGCGGGTTCGAGATTTATGTCGAAGGCTCCGACATCGGGATGCCGCTTTGGAACGCGCTGATGGAGGCGGGCAAGGATCTGGATGTCCATGCGGGCTGCCCCAATGGGATCGAGCGGATCGAAGGCGGTTTGCTGAGCTATGGCAATGACATGACCGACGATAACACGCCCCATGAATGCGGGCTTGGCCGGTTTTGTAACACCGCAACGGCGATTGGGTGCATTGGGCGCGATGCGCTGCTAAGGGTGTCGATGGAGGGGCCGGTGCAACAGATCCGGCCGATTGCGATTGATGCTAAAGCCTTGCCGGGCTGCGACCGGGCCTGGCCGTTGATGGCGGGCTCTCGCCGGGTGGGGCAAGTGACCTCAGCCGCGATCAGCCCGGATTTCGGCGAAGGGGTCGCGGTTGGCATGGTGCGCATGACCCATTGGGATGCGGGGACGCCATTGCACCTTGAGACGCCCGAAGGCAGTTTCGACGCAGAAGTGCGGGAAGATTTTTGGATTTGATTGTAAGGCCTTGTGCTGCAATCTTGAAGTAATGGGAGAGATGAGATGAGCTTCAATGCCCTAGTGGTCGAAAAGAATGACGAGGGGAAGACCAGCGCCTCGGTCACGCAGATCACGGAAGATCAGCTGCCCGAAGGTGACGTGACGGTTGCGGTCGAATATTCGACGGTCAACTACAAGGATGGTCTGTGCATCGGGCCGGGTGGCGGCTTGGTTCGGAATTACCCGCATGTGCCGGGAATCGACTTTAGCGGCACGGTGGAAGCCTCTGATAATCCGAAGTATTCTGCCGGTGACAAGGTTGTGCTGACCGGCTGGCGCGTGGGTGAGGCGCACTGGGGCGGCTATTCGCAGAAGGCGCGTGTGAAGGGTGACTGGCTGGTGCCGCTGCCCGACGGCTTGAGCGCGGAGCAGGCGATGGCCGTGGGCACGGCTGGGTTTACCTCCATGCTTGCGGTGATGGCGCTTGAAGATCATGGGCTAACTCCCGGAAACGGTGAAGTTTTGGTGACGGGAGCTGCCGGCGGTGTGGGGTCCGTGGCGACCGCTATTCTGGCCAATCTGGGCTATGAGGTTGCGGCAGTTACCGGGCGGCCCGAACAGGCGGACTACCTGAAAAGCCTTGGCGCCAGCCGGATCGTGCCACGTGAAGAGCTGAACGAAACCACCAAGCGCCCGCTTGAGGCCGAGACATGGGCCGGCTGTGTGGATGCCGTGGGTGGCGATATGCTGGCGCGCGTGCTGGGGCAGATGAAATATGGTGCCTCCGTTTCTGCTGTGGGGCTTGCCGGTGGTGCGGGCCTGCCTGCGACGGTCATTCCGTTCCTGCTGCGCGGTGTGAACCTGCTGGGGATCGACAGTGTCATGCAGCCCTACGACAACCGCGTGCGCGCGTGGCAGCGGATTGCCAAGGAACTGCCGATGGACAAGCTGGAGGCGATGGTGCAGCCCGCGACTTTGGCCGATCTGCCGGAGCTTGGGCGCGCGATCCTGAAAGGCGGCGTGCGGGGCCGGGTTGTGGTCGACGTGAACGCCTGAGGCTGGCTTAGAGGGGCAGGGCCTGCCCCTCTTTCAACTCCTCCATCACGAAGCTAGCGGAGACATCGCCCATCTCGACCATTTCGATTAGGCGCTGATAGAGACGGTCGTAATCGGCCATGTCCGACACACGCGCGCGGATCAGATAATCGAGGTCGCCGGTCATCCGGTAGACGCCGAGGATCTCGGGGATTGCGCGTACGGCCCGGCGGAATTGGTCGAGCCAGTCGGCAGAATGGTGCGCCGCGCGGACCTGGATGAACACCATCAGGCCAAGGCCGACGGCGGCGGGGTTGACCAAAGCGACACGGTCTTTGAGGATGCCTCGTTCCTCCAACGCCTTGATCCGACGCCAGACGGCATTGCGGGACAGGCCGATATGTTGGCCCAGATCGTCCAGCGGCTCATCACATCTAAGTTGCAAACGGGCGAGGATTCGGCGGTCGGTTTCATCAAGTGTTGTCATAATGCGAGAGATAGTGGGAAACCCTCCACAAGTCACGGCGGATTTGTGCGAGGTTTGGGAGCATTTCACACGGTGAGCAGGGCAAATTGTTCGAAACAGCGAACAGGAGTGCCCCGCCATGATCAACCGCGTCTTTCTTGACCATCCGCAAAGCGTGGATGAGACCTATCTGGAGCATGCCGCATTTGCCGGGAAGTTCAGCGGCAGGCTGTTTCTGGCGGCGTTCGCGGCGGCCGTTCATGCGGTGATCCCGTGTCTGTTTGAAAAGACGGCCAGCCGGATGATCGCGGATATGTACGCCAAGACGCACAATCGAGGGCAGTGAATGTGTCGGTGGGCGGCTTATTTAGGGCAACCGATTTTCATTGAGGACCTCGTCAGTGCGCCGGGTCATTCTCTGATCGAGCAATCGCGGCGCGCGACGGAGTGTAAGACGGCCACCAATGCCGATGGATTCGGGCTGGCCTGGTACGGGGACCGGCCAGAGGCAGGGCTTTATCGTGATGTCTACCCGGCCTGGTCTGATCCGAACCTGGCTGCCCTGTGCCGGACTGTGAAATCGCCCGCCTTTCTCGCCCATGTCCGCGCGTCCACAGGGGCCGCGACCAGCCGCAACAATTGCCACCCCTTTGCCCATGGGCGGTGGAGCTTCATGCATAACGGCCAGATCGGGGGCTTTGACGGGTTCCGGCGGCGGGCGGATATGGGGGTGAGTGAGGCGCTCTACCCGCATCGCAAAGGTGCGACCGACAGCGAGTTACTTTTTCTTTACGCTTTGGAGGCAGGCTTGGACGCAGATCCTGTCGGGGCCATGACACAAGCGCATCTCATGCTGCGCGATATGTCCATCACTCACGGAACGGCCCCTCATTTGCGATCCTCCGCGGCGTGGAGCGACGGACAAAGGCTATTTGCCCTTCGCCTTTCGTCTGACCACATCGCGCCATCGGTCTACTACCGCTGGAGCGCCAGCCGGGCCGGTTGGGCCGTGGTGAGCGAGCCGCTGGAGGTTGGGCAGGGCGGGTGGACGGAATTGCCACCCGGCCATGTGGCCGTGTTCGAGGGCGACCGGGTCGGGGTGCAGATGATGGAGCGCCAGGCCGCCTAGTGCCCCACATACAGATCGCCGCGGTGATTGATCGCGACGATGCCGTTGACCATGGCCGCGCCGAGCAGCGACCAGCCGACAAGGATCGGATCAAGCAGCGCGAAGGCGGCGGCGAAGATCAGGGCGTCAACGCCGAATTGGACGTAGCCCGCGCGGAGGCCGAATTTCTCTTGCACGTAATAGGCGAGAATTCCGATCCCGCCGAGCGACGCACCGTGGCGGAAGATGGCGAGAACGCCCAGGCCAAGCGTGGCCCCGGCGAGAAACGCCGCGACACCCGGATGGATGTAGTCGAGGCGCAGGACGTGGGGGGCAAGCTCGGCCATGACAGACAGCAGCGTGACGCCAATCACCGTTTTAAGCACAAATCGCCAGCCGAGGCGGAGCAAGGCCAGCGCGTAGAATGGGATGTTGACCAAGAAAAAGACCCAGCCGAATGACCAGCCGCTGACGTAGCTGAGCAGGACAGCAAGGCCCGCGGCCTGACCGGTGATCAGGCCCGCATGGGTCAGCAGGTGGATGCCAAGGGCACATAGCGTTGTCCCAAGGATAAGGGCCTGCAAATCCTCAAACAATGTGTGCCGATGGCCTTCGGATTTCGCGTCAATTTGGGTCATGCTTACTGACATAAAAGTCAGCGCCGAGATGTCAAAGGTCTGATCGGCGTTGGGCAACGGCTATGCGCGTGGATCATGAAGCGCTGGAAAAACGGGCCGTTTCCAGACCGATCGACCTCAGATCGTGCGGTAAATGCCTTTAGATCGACCCGGCCTCGACCATGTAGTTGTTGGCCGAGCACATGGCAGCGTCGTCGGAGGCGAGGAATAACGCCATGCGCACGACATAGACCGGGTCAATCGGGTCGGGCAGGCATTGGCGATTGGTTTGCGCCGTCAGCGCCTCATCCGTCACCCACAGCTCTTTCTGGCGGTCGGTCATGATCCAGCCGGGCACCACGGTGTTCACGCGAATGCGGTGGCGGCCCAGATCGCGGGCCATGGTGCGGGTCAGCCCGTGCACGGCGGATTTCGCGGTGGCATAAGCTGGAAAGCCACCGCCGGCCTCCCACCACGAGTTTGAGCCCATGTTGATGATGGAGCCTTTGCCTGCCTCGATCATCGAAGGGGCGACAGCTTGAATGGCAAAGAACATGTGGCGGAGGTTGGTGTTCAGTCGGTCGTCCCAATATTCCGGCGTGACATCCTTCCAATCGTGCCGGTCATCGCGGGCGGCATTGTTGACGAGAACCTGCGCGGGCCCAATAGCACCTGCCAGGGCGGCAAAGGCTGTGCGCAGGGCGTCGATGTCGCGGAGGTCGCAGGGTGCGAACGTGGCGCCGGTTTCGGATGCAAGCGCCTCGCCGCGGTCCAGATCAAAATCGACAAACCCAACCCTTGCGCCTTGTTCGGCAAAAGCGCGCACCAACCCTTCACCGATCCCGGATGCGCCGCCGGTGATGAAGACGGTGGTGCCCTTAAGGCTGGGATAAGTTGCGAATTGAGGATGGGTCATGGTGTGGGCTCCTGCACGGTCAGATGCGCAGGATTGGCCGAAGCGGCGCAGACGTCAATTCATGGAAGGGGCCAGATCAGGTCACCGGCCTCATCATGGACCGGGCTTTGGGGTTCGGCGGGCAGTAGGCGAACCACTGTATGGGAAGGGCGGCACAGGGCCACGCCTTTGGTCGTGCAGACGAAAGGCCGGTTCACGAGGATCGGGTGATCGAGCATCGCCGCGATCAGCGTCTCGTCATCTATCAAGGGATCCGTCAGCCCAAGCTCTACCGCTGGGGATTTCGAGGTGCGAAGTGCATCGCGAGGCGTAAGGCCGGCCGTGGCAAAAAGCGACAGGAGGTGGGGACGCGTCCAGCCTTTGTCGAGATAGGGGATGACATGAGGTTCGATGCCGGTTGCGCGGATGATCGCCAGCACATTGCGCGATGTGCCGCAGTCTGGGTTGTGATGGATAACGATCATCGGCGGGGCCTTTTCGCGGAATGCCATTCTGTTAGCGCCGGTCTGTGACGGGCGTATGACAGGCGGTTCAGGTGGTGTGCATCCAGTCCCATAGTCGGCGCAGAAGGAGGACAGCGATCATGGGCAGCATGCAGGCGAGGGCGATGCTCAGGAAGATCGGGTTCGTTTCATCGATGTCGGAGCAGGCGCTGTAGCTGGCCTCGCTCCAGTTGGATCGCGGGCCGCAATCGAGCCACACGAACTGGATTGCGCCGAGGAGGAACAGGCCGAATGAAAGGAGGCCCAAGGCGGCGACGAGTGATAGACAGAGCCAGAAGAGCAGCTTCATAATACGGGTCATGGAAGCCTTGTGCCATGGGGCAAAACGCGGCGCACCGGCGGATAACCTGTGCCAAAGGGCGCGAGGTTCCGTCAGCGGCATGGAGACCTCGCGAGCCTCAGCGACGTCAGAACAACAGGCTGAGGTCGAACCGGCTGATGTCCGTGATGCTGTCGACAACGGCAAACATCTGATTGGCATGCTGAGCGTTGGCGGTGTTTTCCTGGCGTGTTTCGAGGGTGCCGTTCAGGTCACGTTGGATCGCCTCGACAAGAAAGCTTGTGGTGGCGAGGACAATCTCGTCATAGGTCTGGTACCCGGGCTCGCCGCTTCTGAAACTCTGGCTGCCATCGCCCGCTGTGAAGATCAGGCCCGGGGGCACGCTCAGCACAAACTGCGTGCCGTCGGGCCGTGTCACAACGGTTTGAGACACGTATTGTGGGCCTTCATATTGCGTGCCGCCGCCGAATCCCGGAACGGTTTGCGTGGTATCGCGGAGATAGTAGGTGATGTCAGCCTCGTAGACCTGGCTTGGATCGTCGGGGTCGGCGACCTCCACCGTGTAGCTGACCACCTCTTCGGTTGGGCCGCTGAAGGTGTTACATCCCGAAAGCGTGAATGCGGCCAGAACCAGGATCACGGGCAGCAGGAGCAGGCGGCGGGCAAAAGGGCGGGTGGGCATCATGGCTGTTCTCCTTTGCGCGACGCTAGAAGCGGTGCGTGAGCCCGAGGCTCAGACGGTTGTTGGTTTCTTCCGCGCCGAGGGCCATGCCGTAGCTGGCCCGAAGGTCGAGCTGATCCGAGAAGGCCCAGGACGCCCCAAGGGAGGCGCGGGTGAGTTCGGTGTCACCGGTGATGGTCATGATCTGGTTGGACGTGGCGTATTCGACGCCGCCAAACAGGCTCAGGTCAGGCGTCGCCGCATAAGCGAGGGCGGCAGACGCGCCATAGGTGCGGTTGAAGACATCGTCGAGGAACAGGGAAGAGGGTGTGGTGACGGTGCCTTCTGTGACCGCGACGCTGATATTGGCCACGCCGACAAGACGATCGCTGAGGGGCACGAGCTGCTGGTAAGCCAGCGACAGGCCGCGCACATCACCGGCGCTTTGGGTCGGGACATTGAAGACGACGTTGACCTCGTCGATCTGGCCAAAAAGCGTCATGGCGCGGATGGTTGCGCCGCGCAGGCCGGTATAGGCGACGCCGAGACCGAAACTTCCGGCATCGGTATCTTGCGTCGCGGTGCTGCCGCCCGCAGTCACTTCGAAGGCCGTGCTGGTGAGCCCGAACTGGGTGATGACCTGCCAATCGCGGCTGAATTGGTACGCGTGGCTGATTACAAGTCCGTTGGCATCGCGCGAGAATGCGCCGTCCGAGCGGGTCAGAAGGAAGGCATCGACCGAAAGCGCGTGTTCCCCCGGCGCAAGGCCCTGGCCTGAGGCGGGTGCTACAAGAGAAAGCAGGGCCAGCGCGCCAAGGCTGGCCCGCAAAGCTTGCGACATGATCGACATGAAATTTTTCGTCCCCGAACAAGTGTTTGGACGACAGTGGCGCGAGTGGCTGGCCGGTGTCAAAGGCCACTCCGCAGAGAACACGCCGAGGCGTCCTCTCTGCAACACTTGTGCGCGCATGCCTTAGCCAGCCAGCGCCTTGTTCAGGTTCTCGTCGATCTTCT
The DNA here is from genome assembly GCF_040932485.1 of Gymnodinialimonas sp. 202GB13-11. Lineage (NCBI taxonomy): Bacteria > Pseudomonadati > Pseudomonadota > Alphaproteobacteria > Rhodobacterales > Paracoccaceae > Gymnodinialimonas > Gymnodinialimonas hymeniacidonis. The sequence goes on from NZ_JBFRBH010000001.1 coordinate 1,326,148, forward strand.
CAAGGAAGCCCATCGTGGTGAGCCATTTCTGATCGGGGCCGACCAGAAGCGCGAGGTCCTTGGTCATGAAGCCTGATTCCACGGTCTCCACGATCACACGTTCCAGCGTTTCGGCGAATTCCAGCAGTTTGGCGTTCTCATCGAGCTTTGCGCGATGCTTAAGTCCGCCGGTCCAAGCGTAGATCGACGCGATGGAATTGGTTGAGGTTGCCTTGCCTTCCTGATGGTTGCGGTAGTGGCGGGTGACGGTGCCGTGGGCGGCCTCGGACTCGACGATCTTGCCGTCGGGCGTCATCAGGACGGAGGCCATCATGCCGAGGCTGCCGAAGCCCTGAGCCACGACATCGGATTGCACATCACCATCGTAATTCTTGCAGGCCCAGACAAAGCCGCCGTTCCATTTGATCGCGCAGGCGACCATGTCGTCGATCAAGCGGTGTTCGTACCAGATCTTCTTTTCTTCGAATTGCTCTTTGAATTCGGCCTCGTAGACCTCGGCGAAGATCTCCAAGAAGCGGCCATCGTATTGCTTGAGGATGGTGTTCTTGGTGCTGAGATAGACGGGCCAACCGAGGTTCAGGCCGTAGTTGAACGAGGCGCGGGCGAAATCGTAGATCGATTTGTCGATGTTATACATCGACATGAAGACGCCGGGGCCGTCGGCCTTGTAGACCTCGTGTTCCACTTCGGTGCCGTCATCACCGGTGAATTTCATAGTGAGCGTGCCAGCCCCGGGGAATTTCATGTCGGTGGCTTTGTACTGGTCGCCAAAGGCATGGCGGCCCACGACGATGGGCTGGGTCCAGCCGGGCACAAGGCGGGGGACGTTTCTGCAGATGATGGGCTGGCGGAAGATCACGCCGCCCAGGATGTTGCGGATCGTGCCGTTGGGCGAGCGCCACATCTTCTTGAGGCCGAATTCCTCGACGCGGGCTTCATCCGGCGTGATCGTCGCGCATTTGACGGCGACGCCAACTTCCTTGGTCTTCTCAGCCGCGTCGATGGTGATCTGGTCTTCGGTCTCGTCTCGGGCCTCGATGCCGAGGTCATAGTAGAGCAGGTCGATGTCGAGATAGGGCAGGATCAACTTGTCCTTGATGAAGGCCCACATGATGCGGGTCATCTCGTCGCCGTCCATCTCGACGATGGGGTTGTCTACTTTGATTTTGGTCATATTGGCGGTCCTGTTGGGTCGCGGTCTGGTTGTATTTGGTTAGAGCGGAGCACCTTCTCGGAATCAAGGTTGCAGACCGCCATGAACCGACTGGCCGGGCCCCGGCGCGTCATTTCGGTCGGGCTGCTTGTGCTGCACGGATCTGGCGCTCATTTGCCAGGCAAAAAAACGCTTAGATACGCGTATGCATCGCCTCACCGAGGCTTGGCGATGCACAGCCTGAGCTTCATCCGATAATGCCGTTCAGGGTTGGGGAAGGACGCATGACGTTGGTGAGTTTTGCGCCTTCGTTCTTGAAGTAGCCACCGGTGTCTGCGGGGCTTCCTGCGCCCGCGTCGAGTTCCGCTATGATCGTTTCTTCATTTTCTGCAAGCGAACGCGCGACTGGAGCGAATTCGGCAGCGAGATCAGCGTCCGGGCCGCCCGCAAGCGCCTCTGCCCAAAAGCGCGCGAACCAGTAGTGGCTGTCGCGGTTGTCGGGCTGGCCGACCTTGCGCCCGGGCGAGCGGTTGTCGTCGAGGATGCCCTGCGTTGCTTTTTCAACGGCGTCGCCAAGAACTTGCGCCTTGGCATTGCCCTTGGCGTCGGCAAGGAACTTGAAGCTCTCGCCCAGGGCGCAGAACTCGCCGAGACTGTCCCAGCGCAGGTGGTTTTCACCATGGAGCTGCTGGACGTGCTTCGGAGCTGAGCCGCCCGCGCCGGTCTCGAACAAACCGCCGCCCTGCATCAGCTTCACGATGGAGAGCATCTTGGCGGATGTGGCCAGTTCCAGGATCGGGAAGAGGTCGGTCAGATAATCCCGCAGCACGTTGCCGGTGATGGCGATGGTGTTTTCGCCTTTGGTGATCGTTTCAAGGCTGGCACGGGTGGCCTCGCGCGGCGCCATGATCTCGAATTTATCAGCAACACCAGCGGCTTGCAGAATGGGCCTCACGTATTGGATGAGCTGCGCATCATGGGCGCGGGTCTCGTCCAGCCAGAAAATGGAGCGGTAGCCCGTGGCCTTTTGACGGCTTATCGCAAGTTGCACCCAGTCTTCGATAGGGGCTTTGCGGGCGGAGGCAGAGCGCCAGATGTCGCCGGGCTGCACATCATGCTGGTGCAGGACTGTGCCATCATCGAGGATCATCTTAACGGTGCCGGCCTCCGCGATCTCGAAGGTCGTTGGGTGGGAGCCGTATTCTTCGGCCTTCTGGGCCATCAGGCCAAGGTTTTGCACGGTGCCCGCAGTGGCGGGGTTCAGCGCGCCATTGGCTTTGAAGAACGCAATGCTCTCGTCGTAGACAGGCGCATAGCTGTTATCTGGGATGACACAGACGGCGTCGGCTTCTTTGCCGTCGGGCCCCCAACCTTTGCCGCCCGCCCGGATAAGGGCTGGCATGGAGGCGTCGATGATGACGTCCGAAGGGACGTGCAGATTGGTGATGCCGCGGTCACTGTCGACCATGTACATCGGAGGGCGGTCGGCCATAGTGGCGTCGATCGCCGACATGATCTCAGAGTTGCCGTTCACACGCTCCAGCAGGTCGCCAAGGCCGGAATTGGGGTTTACGCCGAGGGCCGCCATCTCATCGCCGAATTGCTCGAAGACCGGCGCGAGGAAGGTTTTGACGGCATGGCCGAAGATGATCGGGTCGGAAACCTTCATCATCGTGGCCTTCATGTGGAGCGAAAAGAGGACACCCTCGGCTTTGGTCTTCTCGATTTCCTCGGCAAGAAAGGTGTCTAGAGCGGCGGCACTCATGTAAGTTGCGTCGACCACGGTGCCGGCAGGGTAGGAGAGGCCGTCTTTGAGAACGGTTGTGCCGTTCTCGGTTTCAAGCACGATTTTGGCCCCGGTGGCGTGCTTGAGGGTTGCAGAGACCTCGTTGGACCGGAAATCGCCGCCGGACATGGAGGCAACACGCGTCTTGCTGTCGGCCGTCCACTCGCCCATCCGGTGCGGGTTGTTCTGAGCGTAGGATTTCACGGCAGCGGCTGCGCGGCGGTCGGAATTGCCTTCGCGCAGGACCGGGTTCACGGCGGAGCCTTTGATGCCGTCATACTTTGCGCGGATGGCTTTTTCGTCGTCGGTCTGCGGGTCCTCGGGGTAGTTGGGCAGTGCGTAGCCTTTGGCCTGCAATTCCTCGATGGCGGCGACAAGCTGCGGGACGGAGGCCGAGATGTTGGGCAGCTTGATGACGTTGGCCTCGGGTGTTTTCACCAGCTCGCCGAGGGCGGCGAGATCGTCCGGGATGCGCTGATCTTCGTTGAGATGTTCGGGGAAGGTCGCGAGGATGCGGCCCGCGAGGCTGATATCCTTGGTCCCAACGGTAATGCCCGCGGCGGAGGCAAAGCGCTGAATAATGGGAAGGAGCGAGGCGGATGCCAGCTCGGGCGCTTCGTCAACCTTGGTGTAGATGATATCGGGGTTCGTCATGGGCGTGCCCTCCGGTCCGGGGTGGGAGAATTTGGCCCGCTTCTATCGGAGGAGGGGCGCGCAGGGAAGGGGGTATACGATTGTATACCGTGCGCAGAGTGTCGCGGGCGTAATGCGGTGCTTGCAGGGCCGCAATGTGGCATTTGCTGTGGCTTGCGGCCTCAGGCCTGTTTGAGTGCTGCGCTGAGGGTTTCACCAAGCTGCACCATCGCCTCTAGCTGTTCGGGCGATTTGACTGTGTCCTTGAGGTTCAATTGCAGCCCCTCGGGCGAGCGGATGATCGTGGGCATGGCCCCTTTCGGCATCGCGTCATGGGGGCTGACGAGCGCCTCGTGAAAGGCGATGGGCAGGAGCGCTTCATGGGCGTCGGAGGTGGCGAGGATGGCCCCGGCTGCCCCTGTGGCCTCGACCGCATCGAGTTCCGAGGCGCGGTCACCGACGACACCGAAGAAAGTCTTCATCATGTGCTGGCCCATCACGCCGTCGCCCATCGTGTCGAGAAACCGTTCCATGTTGGCGGCTTTGTCGTCGGACATTGCGAGGCTCATGACCGCCAGACCCGTGGGGATGCCGGCATCCGGATCGGTCCAGGTCAGGGAGCGGTTCGTGCTGTCGGTGGCACCTCCACCGGAATTGGAGCCGAACCGCTCCTCCACGATCCAGTTGGCCGTGCGGCTGGTGATTTGGGTGATCCGGGTATAGCCGGACGGGTCGGTGGTGACGTCATGGCGCCAGCCCTTGGATTGGGCCAGCGCGTGAATGTCTTCCGCTTTGGCCTGGGACTTGCGCTTGGCAAAGATCATGATCGCGGTGCCTGCGAAGGCAGCTACGATCAGTATGGGTATCATGATGTTGAATTCCATAGCGCGGCTCCACTGCTGATAGCTGTTTGGCTGCGTTATCTGGTGCTTGGGCCTTGGGCAGCAAGCAAGGGAAACCTGACCTGACGGATCACCCTGATCCGGTTGCAATCACGGACTGGCCGGGCTCTGCAGCCTTCAGCTTATCTTCCAGCAGCTTCCGCGCGCGGCGTTCGGCCATGATGGTGCGCACGGCGGTGCGGAAGAGTTCTTCGGTTGTGGGGGACGAGGCCCCGACGGACTTCGCGATCGTTTCAGGCAGGCTTTCGTCGCCGAGCTTGTCAGCGGCGGCGACGGTATCGAGCGCGAGTTGCTCGGCAAGGTCTTGGGCGAGGCGGCTCATGGGCGTTTTACCGTGTGTTTTCGGTCAGGCGGCGGCGGACATAGGTCTGCACGTGGTCGATCATCGGGTCCATGTGGGGATCCTCGAAGAAGTGACCGGCGCCCTCCATCTCCTCATGGGTGATGGTGATGCCCTTTTGCTCGTGCAGTTTGTCAACGAGGATGCGGGTGTCCTGCGGCTTTGCCACGCGGTCAGCGGTGCCGTTGATGATCAGGCCCGACGACGGGCAGGGCGCGAGGAACGAAAAATCGTACATGTTCGCGGGCGGCGAGACGGAGATGAAGCCGGTGATCTCGGGCCGGCGCATCAGAAGTTGCATGCCGATCCAGGCGCCAAACGAGAAGCCCGCAACCCAGCAATGCTTGGAATTGGGGTTCATGGACTGGAGGTAATCGAGCGCGGACGCTGCATCGGAGAGCTCACCAATACCCTGGTCGTATTCGCCTTGGGACCGGCCCACGCCACGGAAATTGAACCGCAGCACCGTGAAGCCCATCTGATGGAAGGCGTAGTGCAGGTTATAGACGACGCGGTTGTTCATCGTGCCGCCGAATTGCGGATGCGGATGCAGGATGATCGCGATGGGGGCGTCTTTGGCTTTCTGGGGGTGGTAGCGGCCCTCAAGCCGGCCTTCGGGTCCGGGGAAAATAACCTCGGGCATCCTGTCTCCTTCGCGTGCGCGGCCTATGGCCGCTTTCTTGACGCGCGTGGTGCACGTCCTTAGAACGATTCCAAATTGCGGTCTGGCAAGGAGCCGGTCCGCCGGGCTGTTCCGCAGTTAAGCGGGAGGGCGCGAAAGGTCAATCGGAAGGGCGGCAACAGTGCCTTTCCTTGCGCTTAATTTTCGGGGGTGTGGCCATGAAACTGAGCACCAAGGGGCGCTACGCGATGGTGGCAATGGCCGACCTTGCCTTGCAGCCTGCCGATCAGTTGACGCCGTTGTCGGATCTGTCGAAGCGTCAGGACATCTCGCTGCCCTATCTTGAGCAGTTGTTCGTGAAGCTGCGTCGGGCTGATTTGGTGATTTCGGTTCGGGGGCCGGGCGGCGGCTACCGCCTGGCGCGGGCGGCGAGTGACATTCGTGTGGTCGAGATTTTTGAAGCGGTGGATGAAACGGTTTCTGCTCTGCACACCGGGGCCGGGGCCTCTGGTGGAGCCTCGGGCAGCCGCGCGCAAAGCCTGACCAACCGGTTGTGGGAGGGCTTTTCAGCCCATGTCTATGTTTTCCTGCATCAGACACGGCTGTCAGATGTGGTGAAGAACGACCTGACGCCATGCCCTGCCGTGCCGAACCTGTTCGAGTTGGTGGATGAGTAGGCCGGTGCGCGGCAGGTATTGCGCCGCCTTCGGCGTCGCCGGGGGCGATTTTTCTGGCGAAAAATCGCGGCGTTCCGGGCCGGTGATCGTGCAGATTTGCGAACCGGGATCGCAGGCGGCTGATCCTGAACCCTCCGGGGGGAGCTTTTCGGGCAAGATGAAAGAGTTGGCGCGTGACGATGCGACCGGGCGGGCATGAGGCGGGCCTATCTGGATTGGAACGCGACCGCGCCGCTCAGGGCTGAAGCGCGTCGCGCGATGGAAGCCGCGATGGATGTCGTCGGCAATCCCTCGTCCGTTCACACCGAAGGGCGCGCAGCGAAAGCCATGATGGAACGGGCGCGGGCGCAGGTGGCGGAGGCGTTGGGCGCGCAGGCGGCGGATATCGTGTTTGTGTCTGGCGCGACAGAAGCGGCGGCTTTGGCCATGGCCGGGCGCGGATTGCGCGTGGCGGGCGTGGAGCATGATGCAGTTTTGGCCTGGGGTGAGGCAGAATTGGACGTGTCCGGCGACGGGATCGTAGCCCTGTCGGAGCCTGCGTGCACCTGCGTTCAGGTGGCGAATTCCGAGACGGGCGTGGTGCAGACCCTGCCGGATGGATTGGCGGTGAGTGACTGGACGCAAGGTTTTGGGAAGATCCCGCTAGCGTTCGATTGGTCCGGTGTTGAGATGGCCTTTATCTCAGCCCACAAGATTGGAGGGCCGAAGGGCGTTGGCGCGCTGGTGTTGAAGCGTGGCCTTGATCTGCAGGCGCGCATCAAGGGCGGCGGGCAGGAGATGGGCCGCCGCCATGGCACTGAGAACCTGATCGGCATCGCTGGATTTGGGGCCGCGGCACAGGCGGCGGCGCAAGATTTGGCGGATGGCGCATGGTCTCGGGTTGAGAAACTTAGAAATATTCTAGAAAAGACTCTGGAAGATGCTGCGCAATCGACTATTTTTGTCGGGAAAGGCGCGGATCGCCTGCCGAACACCTCGATGTTCATCGCCGAAGGGTGGAAGGGCGAGACGCAGGTCATGGCGATGGATCTGGCGGGATTTGCCGTATCGGCGGGATCGGCCTGTTCCAGCGGCAAGGTGAGAGCCTCGGGCGTGTTGCGCGCCATGGGATATTCAGAGGAGCAAGCCGCCTGCGCGTTGCGGGTGTCGCTTGGGCCACAGACGACGGAGGCGGAGGTAAAAGCGTTTTGTGACGCTTGGCTGGCCGCCCGTGAAAAGAAGATGTCACGCGCATGACGCGCGTTTGGAGGGTTTGAGATGAGCGCACTCGATACGGATGTTGTCGTCAAAGACGGGGTCGATCAGGAAACGGTCGATGCGGTCAAGGGCCTGGGCGGGAAGTACAAGTACGGCTGGGATACCGAGATCGAAATGGAATATGCGCCCAAGGGCGTGAACGAGGATATCGTTCGTCTGATCTCTGAGAAGAACGGTGAGCCGGAATGGATGCTGGATTGGCGTCTGCAGGCATTCAAGCGCTGGAAGCAAATGGAAGAGCCTGAATGGGCGATGGTCGATTATCCGGCCATCGACTATCAGGACCAGTATTATTACGCGCGCCCCAAGAGCATGACGGAGAAGCCGAAATCGCTCGATGAGGTCGATCCGGAATTGCTGCGCACCTATGAAAAATTGGGGATCCCGCTGAAGGAGCAGGCGATTTTGGCGGGGGTGGAGCCTGCGCCGGAGGATCGCAAGGTTGCCGTGGATGCTGTGTTCGACAGCGTATCCGTGGGAACGACCTTCAAGGCGGAACTGGCGAAGGCGGGCGTGATCTTCTGCTCGATCTCAGAGGCAATCAAGGACCACCCGGATCTGGTGAAGAAGTATCTGGGCTCGGTTGTACCGATCACCGACAATTTCTTTGCGACGTTGAACTCGGCGGTCTTCTCGGACGGGTCGTTTGTCTACATCCCGCCGGGGGTGAAGTGCCCGATGGAACTCAGCACCTACTTCCGCATCAACGCCGAGAACACCGGCCAGTTTGAGCGGACGCTGATCATCGCGGATGCCGGCAGCTATGTGTCGTACCTTGAGGGCTGCACCGCGCCGATGCGCGATACGCATCAGTTGCACGCAGCTGTGGTCGAGTTGGTCGCGCTGGACGATGCGGAGATCAAGTATTCGACGGTGCAGAACTGGTATCCGGGCGATGAGAACGGCAAAGGCGGGATCTATAACTTCGTGACCAAGCGTGCCGATTGCCGGGGAGATCGCTCCAAGGTGATGTGGACGCAGGTGGAAACAGGCTCTGCCGTAACGTGGAAGTATCCATCGTGTATCTTGCGCGGTGATGATAGCCAGGGCGAGTTCTATTCCATCGCCATCGCCAACAACATGCAGCAGGCCGATACCGGCACGAAGATGGTTCATCTGGGTAAGCGGACGAAATCGCGGATTGTCTCCAAGGGGATCAGCGCGGGCCGTGCGCAGAACACCTACCGCGGGTTGGTGTCGATGCATCCCAAGGCGAAGGACAGCCGCAACTATACCCAGTGTGACTCCCTACTGATCGGCGACAAATGCGGCGCGCACACTGTGCCGTATATCGAGGTGAAGAATAACTCCTCCCGCGTGGAGCATGAGGCGACGACGTCCAAGGTGGATGACGATCAGATGTTCTACTGCCAGAGCCGTGGCATGGACGAGGAAGAGGCCGTGGCCCTGATCGTGAACGGCTTCGCGCGCGAAGTGCTGCAAGCGCTGCCGATGGAGTTTGCCATGGAAGCGCAGCAATTGGTTGCGATTTCGCTGGAAGGGTCAGTGGGCTGACACCTTCGGGTGCATCTGCGCAAATGGCTGCGGAAAGAGTCGATGGTTGAACCTCAGAACCCGGATCGCGTGAAGGAACGCGCGGCGGCCTCGGACGGTCTCGCGCGCTACCTGGTGCGCAACGTGCCTTTGGTCGCCTTGGGGGGCGGGCTTGCCGGACTGTTCATGTCGGTTGGGGCGCCTTTGCCGCAAATGGCTTTGTCGGCCGGGATTTTTGTCCTGCTTGGGCTGATGCTTGGTTTGCCGATTATGTCCCTAAAATGGTGGGCAGCGCGCCGCGACACCGATCTGACGGTGCAAGAGCAGCTTTTTCTAGGCATGAACAATTGGCGTTCGCGTTTGCTGCTATCCATGCCGTTTCCGGTGTTGGTGACAGGCGTGCTGGCGCTTGATCCGGCCATGGGGATGAGTCCCATGGGCATGATTTCGATGTTGCTTGCCACAACCGCAATCTTCTTTGTGGTGATCTGGGTGTTCGCCTTGGTCCTGCGCGCGTCGGGTTTGATGCCGGAGCAATCGCAGTGAGAGCGGATGCGCTGCATATCGAGGATCGCGCCTATGGGCGGGATGCGCGCCGATTGTTGGCCGACGCACAGCGCTACATGGACGATATTGTCGTGACCGATGCCGAAATCGACGGCCAGTTGGTGCGATTTGCCACCGACATGCTGCGCGATCCGATCCAGAAGCGGCATCGAAAGGGTGTCTTTTACGAGCCGGAAGAATTGGCGCTTACCGCCAAGTATCTGCCCGACGGCGGCACGTTTGTGGATATTGGTGCGAATGTGGGCAACCATTCGCTCTATGCCGGGCTGTTCTGTGGGGCGGGGAGGATTATTCCGTTCGAGCCAAACCCGCTGGCTTACCGGTTGCTGGTTCTCAACATCGTAATGAATGGCCTGTCGGAGAAGGTTGTCTTTGACCATATCGGCGTGGGGGCCTCTGACCTGGACAGCGATGGCTTCGGCATGACCGAGCGGGAGTTCAACTTAGGCGCCGCGCGGATGGTGCCCGGGCAAGGCGATATCCAGACTGTGCGCCCGGATGATGTTTTGCGGGATGAAAGCCCCGATTTCATAAAGATCGACGTAGAAGGCATGGAGATGTCGGTGCTGCGTGGGTTGCAGAAGACGATCCGGCGCTGCCGTCCGGTTTTGCTGGTCGAATGTGACCGCGCCAATATCCACGACTTCGCCGATTGGCGGCTGGCCAATGGCTTCGTGATCCCGGCGTCGATCAAGCATTACGCGGACAACCGGAATTTTCTGTTGGTGCCGGAGGAAAGTGCATGACCGCTCCGCTGCGCCTTTACTACTGGCCTGCGCCGAATTTCGGCGATGCGCTGAGCCATCTGATTGTTGAGCATGTCTCGGGCCGGCAGGTTGAGCAGGTGCGTCCCAAGCAAGCGGAGCTGTTTGCGTTAGGCAGCTTGATGCATGTGATCGCCAAGCATTGGACGGATCATAGCCGGGGCGAGGGGCCAATTCTATGGGGGACGGGGTTGCTGAACCCGTTCTATCGCAAGGATTTCCTTGAGAATGTGCGAGTGCGTTTGCTGCGCGGGCCGGTCTCTGCCGCCTTCCTGCGCCTGAAGATGACCGAATTCGGGGATCCTGGGCTGCTGGCCGATGACGTGATCGGGCCGGTGCCGGAGCGTCATGATCGGATCGCCATTGTGCCCCATCACAGCCAGATGGAAGACCCGCGCTTTGTCGACATGGTGGAGGCTGATCCGGCGCTGCATCTGATCGATGTGCGCTTGGACCCGGTGACGGTCTGCCGTGAGATTGCCGCCTCACGCCACGTTTTTTCGGCCAGCCTGCATGGCCTGATCGTGGCGGACGCTTATGGCATTCCAAATACCTGGATGGACCCAACCGAACAGGGCCGTCTGAAATACCACGACTATGCCGCGTCAATCGGGCGCGACATGACCTATCCGGTTGAAATCGAGGATGTACCTGCAGCGGCCCTTGCCGTTAAGGATCATCCGCTTCCCTACACTGAAGGCATTGCGCGTTGCCGCGAGAGTCTTTTGCGCCATTTCCCGGCAGAGCTGCGCGCTGCCCCCGTTTCATTCACGTCGGAGGCATAGCGATGGCCAAGCGCAGAAACCCAACGCACGCCGAGATTTCGCCTGCCGACCGCATGGCGCACCTTCGGGATCAAAAGCCGGTTGCGCTTGGGAAGTTTCACATCGGTTGCGCCTTTTTCGACGGGCGGCGCGTGATGTTTGCGGTGGACAACCCAAACGATGAAATTCAACGCCATCATCTGGCCGGAGAGTTCTACGAGCCCGAGGAATTGGACATCATCCGCAAGGCGTTCACGCCGGGCACCAATTTTATCGACATCGGCTCTAACGTAGGAAACCACGCGGTTTATGTCGCCATGGTTCTGGATGCCGCAAAGGTGGTTGCGTTTGAGCCTAACCCGGCCGCCTACGAAGTGTTGACGGCCAACGTTGTCCTGAACGGCCTGGAGGATGTCGTCGACCTGTCATGGCTGGGATACGGCGTATCCAACCAGAACTCTGACGGGTTTGGCGTTGAGTATTGGGGCGGCAATCTGGGCGGGGCAAAGCTTGTCGAACTGGATGGCGGCAATATCTCTCTGCGTAAGGCCGATGATATGCTTGGCGATGTCCGCGCTGACTTCGTGAAGATTGATGTGGAAGGCATGGAACTGACCGTGCTTGAGGGGTTGGATGCGACGATCGCGCGCGACCGCCCGACCATGTTTATCGAAATTGACAATGTGAACCGCGATGGCTTTCTCGCTTGGGTCGAGAACAAGAGCTACCGCATCGTAGATACGTTCCAACGCTACGGTTCCAACGAGAATTTCTTGTTGGCCCCTAGCGAAAAAGGAGAAGAAAAAGATGCTTGAGATCAAAGGCCTGGCCGTCAAACTGGAAGAAGAAGACAAGCAGATTCTGAAAGGCGTCGACCTGAGTGTCGAGGCCGGCAAGGTCCATGCAATCATGGGGCCCAATGGTTCGGGCAAGTCGACGCTGTCATACGTGCTGTCGGGCCGCGATGGCTATGAAGTGACAGGTGGCTCCGCCGCGCTGGAAGGCGAAAACCTGCTGGATATGGACCCGGAAGAGCGCGCGGCGGCGGGCCTGTTTCTGGCGTTCCAGTACCCGGTTGAGATCCCCGGTGTCGGCAACATGACCTTCCTGCGCACAGCATTGAACGCTCAGCGCAAGGCCCGTGGCGAGGAAGAGATCAGTGCGGGCGATTTCCTGAAGCTGATCCGCGCCAAGGCGAAGGATCTGAAGATCGACGCCGATATGCTGAAGCGACCGGTGAATGTGGGCTTCTCGGGCGGTGAAAAGAAGCGAAACGAAATCCTGCAGATGGCCATGCTTGAGCCGAAAATGTGCATCCTTGATGAGACGGACTCGGGCCTCGATGTGGACGCTATGAAGCTCGTTTCCGAAGGCGTGAACGCGCTGCGCGATGCGGGGCGGGGTTTCCTTGTGATCACCCACTACCAGCGCTTGCTGGACCACATTCAGCCCGACGTCGTGCACATCATGGCCGACGGCCGCATCGTGAAGACCGGCGGCCCGGAGCTGGCCCTTGAGGTCGAGAAGAACGGCTATGCCGACATTCTGGCGGAGGTGGCGTAATGGCGGCTCCGGCTGTGAAACAGGACGTTACCGAGGCGCGGCTTGCCGGGCTTTCGATGCCTGAAGGGGCAGGGTGGGCGAATGAGGCGCGCGCCGCCGCCTTGGCGCGGGTCCGTGCAATGGGCCTTCCGACGCGGCGGGATGAATATTGGCGCTACACCGATCCGGCAACGCTTGTGCAGGCGACGGCACCCCGCGCTGCGATCTTCGATGACCGGGATGAAGCCCCGGTGTTCGGTGATATCGACAAGCTGAACATCATCTTTGTCGATGGCGTGTTCGATCCTGAGCGGTCCGATCCCTTAGAGATGGCCGGTTTGGAAATTGAGCGGCTGTCGGACGCGATGGCGACCGACATTCACTGGGCCAAGGACCTTTACGGTGTGCGGGAGACGGCGGGACAAGACCCTGTCGCGCGGCCGTTGGCGGCCTTGAATACAGCGTTCGCCAGCGACGGTGTGGTGATCCGTGCGACGGGCAAGGCCCAGAAGCCGGTCTGTTTCATCTATCTGCATCGGGATGAGACGTCGGACGCGATCCTGCACCATCTGGTGAAGGTTGAGCCGGGCGCAGACGTGACTGTGCTTGAGGTCGGCCCGGCGGCGGCACGCTTCAACAAATGCATGGAAATCGACGTCGCCGAAACAGGCGCGTTCCATCATGTTCGCGCGCAGGGCCGTGACCATGAACGCCGTGCCGCGACGCATATGTTTGCCCGAGTCGGTGCGGACTCCTTATACAAAAGCTTCACGCTGACAGCCAACGGCGTGATGACCCGCAATGAGCATGTCATTGAAATCGTGGGTGATAACGCCTCTGCCCATGTGGCCGGTGCTGCGCTTGGCGATGGAAAAACCGGCGCCTTCCACCACGACGATACCGTCTTCATCACCCATGATGCCGTGGGCTGTGAGAGCCGTCAGATCTACAAAAAGGTCCTGCGGAACGGGGCCGAAGGTGTGTTCCAGGGCAAGATCCTTGTGAAGGAGGGCGCGCAGAAGACCGACGGCTACCAGATCAGCCAATCGCTTCTGCTGGATGATGACTCGAGCTTCCAGGCAAAGCCGGAACTGGAAATCTATGCCGACGATGTGGCCTGTTCCCATGGTTCCACCACCGGCGCGATTGACGAGACGGCGTTGTTCTACCTGCGCTCCCGTGGGGTGCCTACGGACATCGCGACCGACCTTCTGGTGATCGCGTTCTTGGCGGAAGCGATTGAGGAGATCGACAGCGAGGCGTTGCGCGAGGATATCATCGCGCGGTTGATGCATTGGCTGGAGCGGCGCAGGCAGGGCTGACGCGGGATGGCATTGGTCAACGATATCGTCGGCTCCTACAGGCGCCCGCGCCCGGTTTTCGCCGGGCTGTTGGCGCGTGGGGCGGACGATAAAACAGGCTTGGTGTTCCTGTTATTGGCAATGGCCTTGGGGTTCGTCTCTGAACTGCCGGGTGTGTCCCGCGACGCAAACCTGCCCAATCCTGAACTGGAAGCCGCTATTGCCGCCGAACGCGATGATGTGCGCCCGATCGAAGGGGCTGAAGTGCCCGAAGCGATGGTGGATGCCAAGTTCAGTGCCCTTCTGTCGGCGGAAATCATGGTGTGGTTCCTGATCTTGCCGTTGGTTTTCTATGGCGTTGCCATGGTCGGCCATCTGGTGGTCAAGCTGTTCGGCGGCGTACCGGATACCACGGCCTCTCGCCTCGCGCTGTTCTGGGCACTGGTCGTTGCGGTGCCGCTGAAGCTGTTTCATGGCTTGGTGGGGGGCATGATCGGGCCCGGCCCTGCGCTGACGGCGGTTGGATTCCTGTGGTTTGTCGTGCTGATGTGGAACTGGTCCATGAACCTGCGCGTGGCCGGATGGGAGGCGCGGGCATGACCGACCTATTGCGGCTTCCAATCCTGTTGAACATGGTGCGCGACACGATCTCTGACCCCCGGCGCGGGGCCGAGATGGTGCTGGCGCTAAACCTGCCGCGCTCGGCGCTCTGGTTGGCGTTTGCACTGACCATTGTGTTTTCGATGATCCTTGCCGTGCTGGTTACCTTCGTGCTCGGCACGCCCGAGGAAGGGCCGCTGACCGGGCGAACGCCTGTCGCGCTTGGCCTGCTGCAAGGGGCCTTTCTGTTTCTGGCCGTCCACGCCGTCACCCATATCGGGCGCATCTTCGGCGGGACAGGCAGCTTTGAAGGCGCTTTGGCGCTGATCACCTGGCTGCAATTCATCTTCATCGTTTTGCAGGTGCTGCAACTGATGGTGGCTTTGATCGCCCCACCGCTGGCGGCTGTGATCTCCCTTCTGGCGATCGTCCTGTTTTTTTGGCTTCTGAGCCATTTCGTCACTGTCCTGCACGGCTTCACGTCCGTGGGGCAGGTCTTTTTGATGACCCTGCTTAGCTTCATGGTCATCCTCTTCACCCTTAGCCTTGTCCTGTCCTTGCTGGGATTGGGCCTTCCGACGGGAACACCGACATGAGTTACGACGTTGATGCGATCCGCGCAGATTTTCCGATCCTGTCGCGAGAGGTGAACGGCAAGCCATTGGTTTACCTCGACAATGGGGCATCGGCTCAGAAGCCGCAGGTCGTGATTGACGCGATTTCGAACGCCTATTCGATGGAGTACTCCAACGTCCATCGGGGCCTGCATTACCTGTCGAACCTCGCCACCGAGAAATATGAGGGCGTGCGCGGCACCATCGCGCGGTTCCTTGGGGCAAAGGACGAGGATGAGATCGTCTTCACCTCCGGCACGACCGAAGGGATCAATCTGGTGGCCTATGGATGGGCCATGCCGCGGATGGAAGCAGGCGATGAGATCATCCTGACCATTGCCGAGCATCACGCCAATATCGTGCCCTGGCATTTCCTGCGGGAGCGGCAGGGGGTGAAGCTTGTGTGGGTCGATGTGGACGCCAATGGTGATCTGGACCCGCAAGCTGTGATCGACGCGATGGGGCCGAAGACCAAGTTGGTGGCGATGGCGCATATGTCGAACGTTCTTGGGACCGTGTTCGACGTGAAGACCGTGGTTGAGGCCGCCCATGAGCGCGGGATTGCCGTGTTGGTCGACGGCTCCCAATCGGCCGTCCATATGCCCGTGGATGTAGAAGCGCTCGGCGCCGATTTCTACGCAATCACCGGGCATAAGCTTTACGGTCCAAGCGGGTCCGGCGCGATCCATATTCGGAAGGATCGGATGGCTGAGATGCGGCCTTTCATGGGTGGCGGCGACATGATCCGTGAAGTGCACCGGGATGAGGTCACGTGGAATGACCCGCCGATGAAGTTCGAGGCCGGAACGCCCGGCATCGTTCAGCAGATCGGCCTTGGTGTGGCCCTGGACTATATGATGGGCGTGGGTATGGAGAAGATCGCCGCCCATGAGGCTGAGCTTGCGGTTTATGCGAAGGCGCGCTTGGAGGGGCTGAACTGGCTCCACCTACAGGGACGCAGCGCCGGTAAGGGTGCGATCTTCAGCTTCACCATGGCAGGCGCGGCCCATGCTCACGACATCTCAACCGTGCTCGACAAAAGGGGCGTTGCTGTGCGGGCCGGGCACCATTGTGCGCAGCCGCTGATGGAGCATATGGGCGTGAACGCCACGGCGCGCGCCAGCTTCGGCATGTACAACACGAAGGCCGAGGTCGATGTGTTGGTAGATGCGCTGGAGCTTTGCCACGAATTATTCGCCTAAGACGTGTTCGGGGAACTCCCGTGATCACCGCCGCTCGCTAACGCGAGACGTTGGTGAACTTTGGGCGTGGCGCGCTGACGCGCGCGGGCGGGTCTGGCTTGGCAGATGGTGGGGCTCAGCTGGCCGCGTTCCGGGGGAGGCAGGCGGTGCACAGGCCTCCGGCGGGGATATTTCTGGCACATGGAAGACAGGGACGCGCGCTATGGGAGCGGTGTGCCGTTCAGCTGTCTGGCGTGATCAGGCCCAAGCCTCGCAAGTAGATGCCGATCCCGGCCTCCAATAGATCTTCGGGCGGGAAAGGCGCATTCGCGCCGGGGCGGCCGCGCGCGAAGAGTTCGACAACACCGTGGCTCATGGCCCAGATATGGGCGGAGAACATCGACGGCGGTGGGCGCTTTTCCGGTGGGATATGGGCGGAGAGCGCCTCGGCCGCGCGTTCCAGAACATCTCGGGATTTGTTGGCGGCGGCGGCCAGTTCAGGCGTGGCATTGGCGGACGTGCCACTTTCAAACATCGCCATGTAGTGACCGGGGAACTTGCGGGCGAAAGCCAGGTACGCGCGGCCCGTGGCCTCAAACGCGGCCAGAGCCGTGGGTTGGCCGCCATTATAGGCGTGATCCATCAGGTCGGCGAAGATCTCATGCCCCTGCCGAGCGCATTCCGCGATTAGGTCTTCGCGGCCCTCAAAATGGCGGTAGACGGCGGCGGGGGTGACGCCAGCGTTCTTCGCCGCCTCCGACAGCGTGAATCCGGTCGGACCCTTCGCCTCGATCAGGCGCAGGGCGGCGTCGACAAGCGCTTGCTTGAGATTGCCGTGATGGTAGCCGCGTTTGGGCATTACTTGGCCACGTGCCCGGGATCAGACCACATCTCGGGTGAGCCGGTGATGGCTGGGTCGGGTGCTCCAACCACTTCGTTGTCTTTATCTTCGTAGTCCAACCCTTGCAGGACCGCCCGAATGACCGCCAGCCGCGCGCGGCGCTTGTCGTCAGATCGTACGACTGTCCATGGCGCGGCAGTGGTGTGGGAGCGATCCAGCGTTTCCGCAATCGCGTCGGAATATGCATCCCAGCGCTGCAAACCTTCGACGTCGATCCAACTGAGCTTCCACTGCTTCAGCGGATCGCCTTCGCGGTCGAGGAAGCGGCGCAGCTGTTCGGCACGGCCCACGTTCAGCCAGATCTTCGTCAGGTGAATACCGTCCTGCACCAGCGTGCTTTCAAAGCCGGGAAGTTGCGCGAAGAAGGTTTCGCGCTGCGCGTCGGTGCAAAAGTCGAAGACCTTTTCGACCACGCCGCGATTGTACCACGACCGGTCGAATAGGCGGATTTCACCGGCGGCGGGCAAATGCTTGATATAGCGTTGGAAGTACCATTGCCCGGCTTCGCGTTCGGTCGGTTTCGATAGCGCCACAACGCCCGCTGCGCGCGGATTCAGGTTCTCGCGAATACGCTTGATTGCACCGCCTTTGCCCGCGGCATCGCGGCCCTCGAACACCACCGCCACGCGCGCGCCGGTATCGCGCGTCCACGCGAGCATTTTGACCAGCTCGATCTGCAGGGCGGCCAATTGATCCTCGTACTCCGCGCGCTTCATCCGCTTTTCGTACGGGAAGGAGGGGTCGAGAACGCGGTTCTTCTCAGCGCTTTCGATCTGATCGCGCACCCAGTCTGGGGCGAGGTCGTCGAAATAGGCGCTGATCGCGCCGACATGTTTGTTGCTCATGATTTTGCCCGCCTCTCAGGGGATCGCATGGCTGCGAATGTTATTCCCTATTACATTAGGGGCTTGTGGGGCTTAACGCAAACCCGACGCGGCGTTCAGACGGTCAATTGCGTCCGCAACCGCTTGCGGATCAGCATGGTGTGGCATGTGGCCAACGCCTTCCATCACAACGAGGTTCGCGCCAGGTATCGCCCGTGATAGAGGCTCGGAGTGAATGGAAAGCGGCACGACGATATCGGCATCACCGTGGAGCAGTTCGGTCGGGACGGCGATATCCGGATAGCTCGGCACCATCGCCTGGATCTGCGGCAGAAGGCGCGTGCGCTGGCGGGCGTTTTCCAGCAGCGAAAAGCGGCGCAGGATCAGGCCGGTTCCGTAGTGGGCTTCATACCCCTCGGGCTCTGATTGGGGAGAGAAGGTGCCCGCGATGGCGTCTGAGACCGTCGCATCAGGGACCCACGCTGAAATCAAAGCGGCCATGATCGGGCCGGTGATGGGGTTGCCGAGGAATGTGTAGTAGAGGCCTTGGCCGCCTTCCCAAGGGTTCGACGCGCCGGCCAGAACCAAAAGCGCACCGATCTGATCCGGATGATAGACCGCCCAAGCCAAAGCGACAGAGCCGCCGTAGGAATGGCCCGCCACGATGGGTGTCTCCACCCCAAGCGCCTTGGACGCGGCGACCAGAACATAGGCCTGCTCTTCCGCCGTTGCGTTGCGGCCTACCATATCCGTGTAGCCCAAACCCGGCCGGTCGAAGGCCAAAACGCGGTAGCGGTCAGAGAGGCGCCCGACCATATCGAAGGTCCAGTCATGCACATTGCCGGACGCGCCGTGGATCAGCACCACAGTCGGGGCGTCGCGCGGGCCTTCGTCGACGTAGTGCACCTGGATCGGATCACCGCCGCGCGGGTTCGTCACCGACACGAATTGCCCGACAGGCGGATATTCGGCCTCCGTCGCGGCCTCTCGCGCGTTGGACCGCCACAGCGTCACAACGGCCAAAACTGCGAGGAGGGCTGCCAGACCGAGGAGGAGCTTCATTTCCGCAAATCCGTGCTGGCGAGGCCGATCTGGTCCATGTCGTAGGGTGTTGTCAGATAAAGCTCGGACACCCAGTTCCCGTAGAGCAGATGGGCGTGTGACCGCCAGCGGTTCATCGGATCACGCGCCGGGTTGTCTTCGGGGTAGTAGTTCACCGGCACATTGATCGGCGTTCCCGCATCGACATCGCGGTCGTACTCCTGCTTCAAGGTATCGCTGTCGTACTCGAAATGGTTGAACACATAGAGCGCGCGGTGGGCGGTGTCTTCAACCAGCGCAGGGCCGACTTCTTCCGATGAAATCAGCGTGTTCATGCCCGCCGCTTCCATCTCTGCGCGCTGCATCTCCGTCCAGCGGCTGACGGGCATCAGCACATCGTCCGAGAACCCGCGCAGGTAGGGCGAGGCGGGGGCAAGGTTCTGGTGCCGGAAGCAACCAAAGGCCTTGGCGTCCAGCATGTGCTTGGGAATGCCGTGGAAGTGGTAGGCCATCGCCATGCCGCCCCAGCAAATGCCGAATGTGGAATGCACGTTGGTCTGGGTCCAATCCATCACGCGGGTCAATTCATCCCAATACGTGACTTCCTCGAACGGCAAATGTTCAATCGGGGCGCCTGTGATGAGAAGCCCGTCGAATTTCTCGCCGCTC
The DNA here is from genome assembly GCF_040932485.1 of Gymnodinialimonas sp. 202GB13-11. Lineage (NCBI taxonomy): Bacteria > Pseudomonadati > Pseudomonadota > Alphaproteobacteria > Rhodobacterales > Paracoccaceae > Gymnodinialimonas > Gymnodinialimonas hymeniacidonis. The sequence goes on from NZ_JBFRBH010000001.1 coordinate 1,345,780, forward strand.
GCCCCTACTTCAGAGAACGGTCGGTAGAACTCGGCCATATGTTCAGAGGATGTGTTCTTGGTCTCATGCTCGGACATGCGGATCAGGGAAAACTCGATCTGCAACGGCGAGGCCCCGATCAGCCGCGCAAATTGCGTCTCGGTCTGGATCTTCTTGGGCATCAGATTCAGCAAGCCGATGCGCAAAGGCCGAATGTCCTGCTTCGATGCGCTGTCTTCCGGCATGACCATCACGCCCTCGCGGGAGAGAACATCGTAGGCGGGCAGGCTGTCAGGAAGTTTGATGGGCATGGAACCGGATCTGCTTTGTCTGGGAGGCTGGAATTAAGCCTTCGCGGCGGCGGTGCCAAGGGCCGTGGCGATCATCTCTTCGGCATCAGCGGCGTCACGCACCGATTCCACGTCGGCAGCCGTGACGCTGACACCCCAATTCCGCGCCATCGCCTCGTAGATCGGGGCGCGATGGTGGATGACCTTGGTGAAGGCGTGGACGGCGAAAGCGTCGGGATCAACCTGCGCTTCCGACTGGCCCGTGTCGTCCAGATAGCCCTGCCAGAGCGCATCAAGCATCTCGGGCTGATAGTAAATCGGCTTAGGGTTGGATTTGAACCGGCGGATCAGCTCGGCTTCATGCCCCTCTGGGCTTTCGATCCAGATCGTCAGGGTCTGCGCCGCTAGCGCGCTCAGCACCTCGTCATCGGGATCAGTCGGATCCACGACCTCGCAGATCGACCCGCCCGTATCGCAGATGAAATTCGGATAGCCATAAAGCGTTTGTGCGCGGTGTATAAACGGCGCTGTGTCGAGCAGCGCATTCACCTCGGCTCGGCGATGCAGCGCTTGGCGGCGCTTGTATTCTGCAAAGGGTAGGCCGTCGTTCGACGCGTCACCGGGCTTGCCTAGGAACGTGGACAGGGGGGCCAGGTTGTCGAAGGTAATGTTGGAGCCGATGTAGATCGAGTCGGAGCGGAACAACTCCGCCAGAAACGGCACCTGCATGGCCTGTCGCTTCAGGTTGTCGGTGATGTGCTCGCCCATATAGGCGGTGCCAATGCGGTAATCGACCGAGTAGTGAAACCAATCGCCTTGTGCGCGCAGCTTGTTGGACAGCACGGTTTTGCCAAGCCCGGACATGCCGAAGACGGCGATGCGCTTCTCTGGCGCTTCGCGGAAAGCGGCGGGGCTGTCGTAGAGCAGTTTCATAGGCGCAGGCTTGCCACGGGCAGACGGCCCGAAGCAAGCCATGTCAGGCCCTTAGCGGTACCACACGCCCTGATTGTAGGCTTGGCCCGCATGCACGACACGCGATTGCTGACGCAGGTAATAGCCTTGGTTTTGGTAGAACAGGTTCCGCTGAACGAAGGCGCTGTCTGACATGCCATGATGCGTCGCCCAATTGTTCACGCCGCCGGGCGCCGGTCCAAAAGTTGCGTGGTAGTGGACTTGCCCGTTGATCACGGCGGCATCCACTTGGATCGGCACAAGGGGCTGATAGAAGCCTTCATCAAAGAAGTACTGGTAGTCGTGATGCGGCAACCAACCAGTGGTGTTTTGTTGGGCCGTGGAAGGTGTCGCCGCAGCCAGAGAAATGGTCAACGCGGTGAGTGCAGAAAGAAATATGGATTTCATGGTCTAAGCCTTAACTAAAAAAGGGGATTTGAAAGGGCGTTAACGCAGCCAGATGGCCTGATTGGCCACGCGGCCAGATGAACTGACAAAGCGCTGGTGGTGGCTCAAACGGTAGCCCTGGGACCGGTACTGTTGATCCCGCTGCTGGAACGAGGCGTCCGATAGACCGTGATGCGTGGCCCATCCCACGCCGGGCGGCAGCGGGTCGAAATTAGCGAAGTAATAGATCTGGCCGTGAAATTCCGCCGCTTCCAGATAGGTCAGCAACAGGCCGCGCCCCTGAACTTGGGTCTGGAAATATTGCTGATACTGGGCGCTGGTCATCCACTCTGTCGTGACAGTCTGAGCGTTTACCGCCGCAGGCAAGCCTGTACCGGTAAGCAGCACGGCCAACAGGCCAGCCGAAATAAAATGTCTCATAAATTTGGTGTCTTTCAGAATTTGGGTAAAGGGCAGCCCGCCGTCCCGGCCAAGCTTACGCAGGGTCATGCATTTCGCCAAGAAAAAACCGATTTAGCGGTTACGCAGAACCGCCAATGCGCGGCCATCGATCAGGATCAGGCCAAGCGCAAGCAGGCCGAACCCAGCGAAAGCAGACGGCGCCAAACGCTCCCCCAAAACCACTGCACCAAGCACGATGGCCACCGGAGGGATCAGGAGGGTCACAAGCATGGCATTGCCAGAGCCTGCCAAAGCGATGATCCGGTAGTAGAGCAGGTAGGCCAAAGCGGTGCCGACAACGCCGAAGTAAAGGATCGCAGCCCATGTCGCGGGCAGGGTGGGTACTTGCGGTACGCCGTCGATTGCGAACGTCACAGGAAGGATGATCAGGCTTGCCCCGGTCAGCATCCCGGCGGCGGAGACCTGCGGCGGCAGATGCGACATCGTCTTGCGCGCCCAGGCCGCGGCGAAGGCGTATGAGATCGTGCCGCCTATAACTGCCAGCTGCGCGATAGAGCGGATGTCGAACTGTCGGAAGCTGTCGAGACCAATTGCAACAGCAACCCCGAAAAAGGCCACCAGAACGCCAAGCGACTTGCGTGGGGTCAACCGCTCATCCGCGAAGACGGCTGCGGCGACAAGCACACCGAAGATTGCCGTGCCTGCGTTAAAGATGGAGGTCAGCCCGGTCTCGATGAATTGCTGCCCCCAAGCCATCAGGCCAAAGGGGATCACGTTGTTCAGCAAACCCATCACCAAGAACGCGCCCCAGATGCGCGGATCACGCGGGATCGGGAGGCCACGGATCAGCACATAGGCCCAAAGGATTAAGCAGGCCCAGAAGACGCGGTGTGCGACAAGGGTCAGGAACGGCAGCTCCTCCAACCCCACCTTGATTGCCAGAAACGACGCCCCCCAGATTGCGCCAAGGGCGGCCATGAGGATCCAAGCATGGGTGCTGACAGAGGTCTGGTTCATGGGTCCGGTCTACGCGGGCGAATGGCTGCGCGCGACCCGGAACCTGCTGCATGAGCAAAGAAAAACCCCGCGCAGCCGGATGGCGCGCGGGGCAAACGTTTGCGAACGCAGAGCGATCAGAAGGAGTAGCCGACCCGCAGACCAACACCCAGAGCGGAGTTGTCCGAGAAGGTAGAGGTAGCACCGCCGCCGAGCTGCGTGTCGGCGTTGCCGATCCAGGAATACTGGATGCCACCGGCGAGGCTGATTTGACCCATCGTGTATTCACCGCCAAGCCCCAGCGAGAAAACGCCATCGGTTGGGCCCAGGTTGCCCGAGAACCCGCCGCGCTCAGTCTCATAGCCAACGGTTCCGGAAACGGAAAACTCGTCGTTGATACGACGGCCAACACCAAGCGCGAACGTGAAGACATCATCATCATAATCGACGAGGTTACCCGAAGGCGTCGGGTAGCGGTTCGGCGTGATGGCAAAGCCGCCATAGTCCGTCCAGCGAACGGACCCGAACAGGAGCGTATCTTCCGCGATCCCGGATTGTGCTTCCAGATGCACTTGCTGGGGCATGTTCACTTCAAAGGAAGTAGCCGGAGCGGCCGCCGCCAATCCAGCTTCCGGTGTGCCCGCTGCGCCGGGTGTTTCAACACCCTCCAGCGTCAGATCGATACCGCTGTAATAGGTCAACGCTACGCGAAGTGCTATCTCTGGCATTTCGTAGGCAGCACCTACCATGTAGCCAAGGGCCCACTCGCTTTCAGAGTCCAAATAGTACGTGAAGGCTGTGCCTGCGCTCACGTAAGCATCACCCGTTGCCCGCAGGGCGCGCAAACCACCATAAACCGAAACGTTTTCGTTGATCTGGTAACGCAAAACACCCGTCAATTGCTGCGACGTGATTTCAGCCGTTGATCCGGCAAACGGATAACCAGTTCCCGTTGGGTAATCGACTGACGCGCCGTAGGGCTGATCGAAAATCAACGCGAACGACAATTCGTCGGTCAGGTCTTGGCGGTATCGGACAGAGACAGAGCTGAACGAAGCACCGATATCGCCAGAATTGAGTGGCGCGCCATTGACTGCTCCCGAGATTTCCGGATCGGCAAAGCTGTAGCCGATTTCAACATAGGTGCCCTCTTCGAACAGGATCGAAGTGCTTGGCGCGGCACGGTCAATGCCACCCGCGCTTGCGATGCTTGTGGATGCCAGCAGCGCTGCGGCTGCGGTGAGTGTATAGCGGGTCATGAGTGCCTCCCCGACCTGTATGTCCCAAAATGTCCTGCGTACACTAAAGGCGGAAAAGGGCCGTTTCGGTCAAATATTCCGCAACGTCAGGACGGGGCAGAGGGCAAGGTAAGGAAATCGCTGTGTCACAAAAGCTACACTATCGCGCGGATTGGCTGCGGCGATGCTCGGTCAGCACGTTGAGGTAGTTCGCCCCGAAGATCAACGCCGCCCCCAAAACGACCGACCATTCCAGTGGCTCCCCATAAAGCACAAAGGCCAATGCGCCGATGACGGGCAGGCGCACAAAGTCGATGGGCATCACAACCGAGGCCGGAGCAAGCGAGATGGCGCTGGTCAAACTGAAATGCGCGACAAGGCCCGAGATGGCCACAACGATCACCCAGGGCCAGGCGGCCAGACTGGGCCACGCCATGGTGCCATCGTAAAGGCAAAACGCCAGGCCAAGCACCAGTTGGATGGCGGTTAGCCAAAACAGGATACAGGTGATTGATTGATCCCGCGTCAGGCGCTTGGTGAAGATGGCCGTGATTGCGAAGGCCAGCGCCGCGGCACCCGCAGCGACCATACCGGACGAGAGAGGGACGGAGCCCGGTTGGATCACGATCAAAACCCCGATGAACCCAGCCAACCCCGCCAAGGCTTTGATCCATGTCAGCCGTTCGCCAAGAAAGATCGCGGCCAGAACCATCACCCAGAGGGGCGAGGTGAATTCCAGGGCGAAGACCTGGCTGAGGGGGATTACGCCAACGGCCCAGAACCAAAGATTTTGTCCGGTGAAATGGAAGATGTTGCGAAGACCATGGTCGCGCAATCGGTTGGTTTTGACCTGTCCCAGCGTGCCGCAGGCTGCCGCAATGGCCACAACCAACACCATCCCGATCATCGAGCGGTACGTCATCAACTCAAAAGTGCTGAGTGTGGTCGAAAGCTCACGCCCTGCGATGGCCATGGACGAGAAGGCAATCACGGCCCCACTCATCCACAATGCGGCGAGGGGGACGTTGGAGGGTGGGGCTTCAGGCGCAGACATGGATGGCAACATTGAACATGCCAAAGGCCATAGGCGCGGAAATCGGTAGCCGCAAACGAAAAGACCGCCCCGAAGTGGAGCGGCCTTACATCATTTGGTTGCGGTTCGGATCAGAACCGGAAGCCCGCCCGAAGCGTGGCAGTGTTCAGCACGGCGTCGTAATCGAATACACCCGCAGATCCTTCAACCTGACGACCCGTTACATCGGCACCCAGAAACAGGCTTTCGTTGATGTTATACTCAACACCTACACCGTAGTTGAAACCGGTCATGTCAAACGCATTAACGCCAGCCATTGTGCTGACCGTGGACCAACCGGCGGCACCATAGATCATCAGAGCGTCGGAAGACGCGAGGCCCACACGCCCGCGAATGTCGAGGATTGTGTCAATCTCGAAAGCGCCGCTGGCGTCCGTTAGGTCAACGTGCAGATACCGCACCTCTCCACCGAATACGGTCGACCCATTTTGGACGTTGTAGCCCGCAAAGACACCGTATGCCTCACCGTCGAAGGTCAAGGTGCGCGACGGGAAGTTTGCACCAGCAACCGGCTGAGCGATTTCGTCGACATAACCGTCGCCAAACCCAAGTTCGAACCCGCCATAGAAGCAGTCGAAAGCCTGTGCGCAGGTTTCGGGTTCAACATAAACGGGCGGCGGGGGCGGTGGCACTTCAACCGGACCGGCGAAAGCGGCGATGGAAGAGCAAAGTAGCACAGCGGTCGTCGAGGCAAGACGGATCATCACAAGTCCCCTGAGTATATTTGCGTGTGTCGTAGGCAGTTGCCATTAAGATTGCATGAAGGCCGCTGTATCGCCAGCATTGCCACTGGAAAAGTTGCCGTCTGTTGCGTTTTGAACAACGCTTTGATGGTGTAGTTTCCGAGCGGAATCCCAACGAGCAATTTCTGTCGAGGTCAGCGGCAAAGACAAATCCCTAAAGGCCAACCCCCTTCGCGTCGTTCCAGAGCTTATCCATCTCTTCAAGGGAACTCTCCGACGGGCTTGAAGAACGTTTCGTAAGCTCTTGTTCTATATAACGAAATCGCCGCACGAATTTCGCATTGGCTTGGCGTAGGGCGGTTTCGGGATCAACCTTGAGATGCCGGGCAAGGTTGGCCATCACAAACATCAGATCGCCCATCTCTTCGACGATCTTATCGTGAGGCAGGCTATCCTGGGCCTCTGCGAGCTCTTTCGCTTCTTCTGTGATTTTTTCCAGCACTTGCCCGATCTCCGGCCAGTCAAAACCTACACGGGCGGCCCGTTTTTGAAGCTTTTCCGCCCGCATCAATGCAGGCAGGCCAAGCGCCACGTCATCCAAAACACCGCCACGTTGCTTGGCAGCACGTTCCGCGGCCTTGACGCTTTCCCAATCTGCCACTTGCTGGTCCGCAGACTTTTGGTTGCTTTCGCTTCCAAAAACATGGGGGTGCCGCGCGATCATCTTGTCACCAATGCTCTGCGCCACATCATCCAGATCGAACAGCCCCGCATCTTCGGCCATTTGGGCGTGGAACACGGACTGAAACAACAAATCCCCTAATTCGCCCTTCAATTCCTCCATATCGCCACGCTCGATGGCGTCCGCGACCTCATAGGCTTCTTCAATGGTGTATGGCGCGATGGACGCGAATGTCTGCTCCACATCCCACGGGCATCCATGCTCAGGATCGCGCAAGTGCGCCATGATGGCGCGCAGGCGGGGCAAAGGGTCGGACGGCAAATCAGTCATGCCCCGGTGATGGGCCAAGCGCTGGCGGAGGGCAAGCGCTCACCGCGTTGACTGATATGCGCGCAAACAGGTCACGCAACGTGGCGTTGCCCTAGACATTTTCGCCCACCACTGCAGGTTAAGCATATCTCACAACGTACCGCTGGAGGCTTCATGCCCGTCATCAACTCCATCGCCGCCATGGCGGACGATCTGAAGACCTGGCGCAGGCACCTTCACGCGCACCCGGAATTGGAATTCGATTGCCATCAGACGGCCGCGTTCGTCGTTGAGCGCCTCACAGAGTTCGGGATCACTGATATCCACACGGGTATCGCGACTTCAGGTGTTGTTGCCATCATCGACAGTGGACGCCCCGGCCCGACCATCGGTCTGCGCGCAGACATGGATGCGTTGCCGATGGAGGAGGTCACAGGGGCTGATCATGCCTCAACCGTGTCAGGCAAAATGCACGCCTGTGGCCATGACGGGCACACGACCATGCTGCTAGGGGCCGCGAAATATCTGGCGGAGACGCGCAATTTCTCTGGCCGTGTTGCACTGCTGTTCCAACCGGCGGAAGAAGAGGGCGGCGGGGGCGAAGTCATGGTGGACGAAGGTGTCATGGACCGCTTCGATATCGGGCGTGTCTTTGCCATTCATAACGTGCCTGGCGCGCCGGAGGGGCAGTTCTTTACAACGCCTGGGCCGATCATGGCCGCCGTCGACACATTCTACATCAACATCGAAGGGCAGGGTGGCCACGGCGCTTACCCGCATGAAACGGTTGATCCCATTCCACCTGCCATTGCTATTGCTCAGGCCTTTGCGACCATCGTGTCACGCAATCACCGGCCAAGTGACGATCTGGTGGTGTCGGTCACACAAATCCACTCCGGCTCGGCCAGCAATATCATTCCCGGTCAGGCCTTTGTGAACGGGACGGTGCGCACGTTCGATCCTGTTGTGCAGGATATGGTCGAAAGGCGCATGGCAGAGATCGTCGATGGAACCGCCGCCGCCTATGGCGTGAAGGCTGTGCTGGATTATGAACGCGGCTATCCCGCCACCGTGAATGATGCAGATCAAACCAGCTTTGCCGTGGATGTCGCGCGCGATGTCGTCGGAGCTCAACGGGTCGTCCCCGACGCTGGCGCGGAAATGGGCGCGGAGGATTTTGCTTATATGCTTGAGGCGCGACCCGGCGCCTACCTGTTTCTCGGGGCGGGTGAAGGGGCCGGGCTTCACAACCCCGCCTACGATTTCAATGACGACATCGCCCCCATAGGCGCCAGCTATTTCGCGCGCCTTGTCGAATTGGCCCAACCCGCATGATCGGAAAATGGCTTTGGATGCTGCGCAGTGTATTGCGCCGGCTTTGGGTCCGTGTGGCCGCGTTTGCTTTGCTTGCCATATTGGCCGCCATCGCAGCGCCTGCCTTGTCGCGGTTCGTGCCAGACGGATGGGCAGACGCGTTGGGCGGCAATGCGGTCGACCAAGTGCTGGGGATCCTGTCGACGTCGATGCTTGCGGTGACGACCTTCTCTCTGTCCATCGCCGTGAACGCATATATCGCCGCCTCCAGCACGGCCACGCCGCGGGCAATCGCGCTACTGCAGGAAGATCATACCACCCAGACGACGCTGGCGACCTTTCTGGGGGCTTTTGTCTATTCGATCGTGGCGATCATCGGATTGAACGCCAGCTATTATGACGACGGAGGCCGCGTTGTTCTGTTTGGTGCGACCATTCTGGTGATCGTTGTTGTTGTTTTGGCGCTGCTCCGCTGGATCGCCTACTTGCCGGATTTCGGGCGGATGGAGAACACGCTGGACCGTGTCGAAGACGCGGCGCGGCATGCACTGGCCACACGATTGAAGGCACCATACCTGCAAGGCGTACCAAGCGACGGCGTGATCCCGGATGGTGCGCAGCCAATAACCGGTGGGCGGACGGGCTACATCCAACATATCGACATGCGAGAGCTGCAAGACCTTGCAGAGAAGGCTGATCTTCGCCTCTGGCTCGGCGCTGTTCCGGGCGATTTTGTGCACCCCAAGCAGCCGCTGGTGTTTGTTCTGGGGGATGCTCCCTCGGCTCAACTATGCGAGGCGCTTTGCGAGGCATTCACCATCGACCGCACCCGGGATTTTGATCAGGACCCACGCTTTGGGATGGTGGTGTTCGCTGAAATCGCCTCGCGCGCGTTGTCGCCTGGCGTGAATGATCCCGGCACGGCGATTGCTGTGATAGGTCGGCAAGTGGCGGTGCTGTCGGAATGGCAAGTGCGCGAGGGCCCGGATGTCGCGTTTGATCGGGTGCATGTCCAATCAATAGATCCTTCCGACATGCTGGATGATGCGTTCCGGGTGATCCTGCGCGACGGTACGGGGGCATGTGAGGTGCTCGTTCGTTTGATCCTTGCGCTCAAAGCGGTGAAGGCCAACGGACCAGATGTCTTTGATGACGCGGCAAATGCCATGCTGAACGACCTCGATGACGCCGTGTCTCAAGCACAGCTCAGCGATTGGGATCGAGAACAGATCGCGTCAGCTCGCAGTTGAACGGGCTTAATGCGCCTCTGCGCGCAGGTACTTGCGCATACCATAAAGCAGCGGATCCCCATCCGGGGCCACGCGCACTGCCTCAACCGCGCCGATGCAGATGTGATGCGTCCCGTGGCGCTCCGCCGAGATCAGTTTGCAATCGAAGCTGACCAGCGCCTCACTCAACGACGGTGCACCCGTGGCCAAAGGCTCGACCGTCACCGCATTGAACTTATCGCCACCCGGCGCGGGCCTGCGGGATGAGAATACGTCTGAAATATCGGTTTGCCCGATGCGCAGTACGTTTATGCAGAAGCAGCCATTTTCCAGCACCAGCGGCAGCGCCGAGGACGACGCATTCAGGCAGGTCAGCATCGTAGGCGTCTCACCATCGGCCGAGATCGAGGTCATGGCCGATACAGTCACGCCGCCGCGTCCGGCCGCGCCATCGGTTGTAACGACAGAAACGGATGCGGCCGCGCGGCTCATCCCTTCCAGAAATTGTGCTTTCAGATCGTCTGAATTGCCCATGCTCATGCCCTTTATTCGCGCGCCCGAACCATCGCGCACTGCCGATTGCCGCACAAGATGGATCAATTCACGCTTTCGTCCTGCGAAATCTGCGGTGTAGCTAGGGGTACGGCGGTGGAAAGGCAAAGCACATGGCATTGGAAGACGCAAAAAACGAAGTTGATGGGGCGTTCACGCGTCAAGATTTGAAGGGACCAGCCTTTGAGAACACCTTCTCCGGCGCGACGTCCTTCCTGCGGCGGCGCTACACCAAGGACCTTGCGGGCGTGGATGTTGCGGTCACGGGCATTCCGTTTGACCAAGCCGTCACAAATCGCCCCGGCACACGCCTTGGCCCCCGCGCGATCCGCGAAGCCTCTGCCCTTCAGCCCTATGATCCGCCCTATGGCTGGGATGGCTATTCGCCGTTAGAGGCGCTCGCGATAGCCGATTACGGTGACATGGCATTCGACTACGCCCATACCGCTGACGTGCCCGACCGGATTGAGGCGCATATCGCCAGCATCCTTGGGGCAGGGGCCGCAGCCATCACCCTTGGTGGCGATCATTCCATAACCCTCCCAATTCTGCGCGCCCATGCTGCCGTCCACGGTCCGCTCGCTTTGATCCAGGTTGATGCACACACGGACACCTGGCCCGATGATGACCCGTCCCGGATCGATCATGGCACGTTTTGCTACACGGCTGTGAAAGAGGGGCTGATTGATGTCGCTCGGTCTTCCCACATCGGTATCCGTACGGTCGTCGAAGATAATCTCGGCATACAAATCCACGATGCCCGCGAAATCCACGAAGACGGCGCCGCGCAGGTGGCCGCCGCAGTCAAAGCGCGCGCCGGGGATGCACCGGTCTACCTGAGCTTTGACATTGATGGCCTCGACCCGGCCTTCGCACCCGGCACGGGAACCCCCGTTTGGGGCGGCCTCAGCAGCGGACAGGCCGCGATCTTGTTACGTGAACTGGCGGGCATCAATCTGGTTGGCGGTGATGTCGTCGAAGTCTCTCCGCCTTTTGATACTGCCGGTATCACTGCTGTCGCCGGCGCCCATGTCGCCATGGAGCTTCTATGCCTTTGGGGTTGGACAAGGAAGTAGACCCCGCCGCACCCTTGGCGTATCCATGGGCCAGCACGCAAACAGAGGCTTCCTGAGCAGATGCCCAACCGTCGCCGACCCGATCGCGAAAGCCGCGCTGTAGCGCGCGAGATTTCCTATGCCCATTCTGCCGAAACCAAGGGCGGGCGGGCGATGATCCGCGTAATGGAGAATACGACCGGCCGTATGCGTCTGATAAAACAGGCAGACGGCTATGATGAGGAAATCCGTCAGGGCCGCGATTTCTGGGAGGTCATGGTTGAACGCTACGGTCTTGAGCTGAACGTGATCCGCGGCAGCCTCTCAAACATTCCGCAAGAAGGCGCGGTCGTGCTGATCGCTAACCATCCTTACGGTATCCTAGACGGGCTCATGATGGGCCATATCCTAAGCCAGGGACGTGGTGATTTCCGCATTCTGGCCCATCAGGTGTTCCGAAAGGCCGAAGATCTGAACCGTGTGATCCTGCCGGTGAACTTCGAAGAAACCAAAGAGGCGCTTGCGCAAAACCTCCGCACTCGGAAAGACGCGTTGAAGTATTTGAGTGATGGCGGCGCCATCGGTGTTTTCCCCGGCGGCACCGTCAGCACCGCCGCTAAACCGTTCGGGCGGCCCATGGACCCGGTCTGGCGCAGCTTCACCGCGCGCATGATAGCCAAATCCGACGCGACCGTCGTTCCGATCTTCTTTGACGGCCATAACAGCCGTCTTTTCCAATTGATGAGCCACCTTCACTACACGTTGCGGATGGGCCTGCTGATCAAGGAATTCAAGAAACGGGTGAACAAACCCGTGGACGTGGTCATTGGCGATCCGATTGCACGCGAAGATCTCAACGACATGGCAGGCGACGCAAAAGCGCTGATGGAGCATTTGCGCAAAACGACCTATGCCTTGTCACCCCGCCCATTGGACCCAACGGTGCGCGGGTTCGAATTCGAAGACAAACATCGCGGACCGGAAGAGAAGCCGATGCGCAAGAAACTGAAGGATCGTTACTGATGGCAGTGGGTATTTTCGATTCCGGCCTTGGCGGCTTGACCGTTCTGGATGCCGTTCAGAAGCGCTTGCCGGATCTGCCGATCCTTTACTACGGCGACAACGCGCACACGCCCTACGGAACGCGGGAACCCGAGGACATCTACAATCTGACCACCGCTGGCGTTCAGGCGATGTTCGACCGCGGCTGCGACTTGGTGATCCTCGCCTGCAACACGGCCTCTGCCGCAGCACTGCGCCGGATGCAGGAAGGGTGGGTGCCCGAAGGCAAGCGCGTCCTCGGTGTGTTTGTGCCGCTGATCGAAGCTCTGACTGAGCGGAACTGGGGCGACAACTCCCCTCCGCGCGAAGTGGCTGTGAACGACGTGGCCTTGTTCGCCACACCCGCGACCGTTTCCAGCCGGGCCTTCCAGCGAGAACTCGCGTTTCGCGCGATCGGTGTGGATGTAGAGGCGCAGCCTTGCGGCGGAGTGGTGGACGCCATCGAAGATGGCGACATGATCCTCGCCGAGGCGCTCGTCCGCTCCCATGTGGACGCACTGAAACGGCGGATGCCCAAGCCGCAGGCCGCCATTCTGGGCTGCACACATTACCCGCTGGTCGAAGATGTGTTCCGCGCGGCACTTGGCGATGAGGTTGCCGTCTATTCGCAACCCTCACTCGTGGCGGAATCGCTCGCCGACTATCTTGAACGCCGGCCAGAGATGTTGGGAACAGGTGAGGCCGCTTTCCTTACAACCGGCGATCCGAAATCGGTTGAGGCGAAGGCCACCCTGTTCCTTCGGCGGAAAATCACGTTTGAGGGCGTCGAATAGGCAGGTCGCTTGTGCGGACGGGTTTTGTCCCTCACCGTGTGTACATGGTCCGTACCTTTCCGCTGCTTCTTGCTCTCACCCTCGCATCGCCTGTGATGGCCCAGGTTCCGATACAGTCCGTGCCTCCCGCTGCGGCTGCAACCTCTACGGCTGATCGCAGCGATCCGGCGGCCTGGCAGGCGGCAATGCCATCCATTGAAATCGTGGCCGGTTTTCTGGCGGAGCGTGATATTCGGGGCGAGGATGACGCCCATATTCCGCGCGCAGACAACGCCTTTGTCAGTGGGGAGGAGGTGTATTTCTACGTCTCCCTTGGCAATGTCGCACGCGACCCCGTCGGCCAACCCGGAGCACGTTTCCAGATGTCCCTGCGCGCGCAGGTCCGCTCGGATACCGGCGAGCCGCTCAGCCCATGGCTCGACATCCATACATATGAGGGGACCATGACCATGGCCCCGGACGATCCGGAATATTTCCAAAGCTGGATCACGGGGGGATTGGGGCCGGAAGTGCCGCCGGGACGCTACCAACTCGCGCTCGAATTCACTGATGACCTGCGCGTAGAAGAGGCGGCCCAAACCCCTGTAGAGATCGTCTTTGACTTGGTCTATCCCGCTCCTTGAGCGCGTGATGCGCGGGCCGGATCCCGAAGGCGCAGCCACTACATGTGTAGTTACAGAAAAACTACGGGATCACTACAGGTTGAGGCCCCGCATTTTCAGTGCTGATCAGCGTATCACGCAGGATGATTTGATCGCCATGCCGATTTGCCGTAAGGCGCTCGGACACATCTGAAACGGGCCTTTCACCATGACCAAGACCATCGCGATCCTCGGCGCTTCCGGCTATACGGGGGCAGAGCTCTGTCGCCTGATCGGTGGGCACCCGGATCTGCGAATTGTAGCGCTGACCGGGGACCGTAAGGCGGGTCAGCCCATGGCCTCGGTCTATCCGTTCCTGCGCAGTGCCGGATTGCCCGATTTGCAGCGGATTGAGGATGTGGATTTCTCTGGGGTTGATTTGGCCTTTTGTGCCTTGCCTCACGCCACATCTCAAAGCGTTATCAAAGGCTTGCCGAGCGATCTTAAAGTTGTGGACTTGTCGGCCGATTTCAGGCTGCGCGATCCGGCCATGTATCGCAAATGGTACGGCAAAGATCAGGATGCGCCGGAGCTTCAGGCGGAGGCCGTCTATGGCCTGACCGAATTCTACCGTGAGGACATTCAGTCTGCGCGGTTAGTAGCAGGCACGGGGTGCAACGCGGCCACCGGGCAATTTGCGTTGCGGCCGGTGATCGCAGACGCTTTGATCGACCTCGATGAGATCATCATCAACATGGTCGTCGGCGTCTCGGGCGCGGGGAGGAGCCTCAAGGAAAACCTCCTCCATGCCGAATTGAGCGAAGGCACCAACGCCTATGCCCTTGGCGGCACGCACCGGCATTTAGGTGAGTTTGATCAAGAGTTTAGCTTGATCGCAGGTCGTCCCGTCGAAGTGCAATTCACGCCGCACCTCGCCCCCTTCAACCGGGGCATTCTGGCGACGGTCTATGTCAGCGGCGATGCGGATGCGATCCACAGCGCGCTGCGCACCGCTTACGATCACGAACCGTTCATCGAAGTGCTTCCGATGGGGCAGGCCCCCTCGACACATGACGTCAGAGGCACCAATTATTGTCATATCGGGGTCGTAGCTGACCGCCGGTCGGGCCGGGCGCAAATCGTGGCTGCCCTGGACAATTTGTGCAAAGGCTCTTCAGGGCAGGCGATCCAGAATGCCAACCTGATGCTAGGGCTGGAGGAAACGGCGGGCCTGATGGGCCTTGGCGTATTCCCGTAGGGAGAGATTGCGATGCGAAGTTTGAAGCGGCAGCGGCGCATTCAGGTGATCGTCTTGGCGGCCGTGGCCCTTTTGGGCTCCACCGGGTTGATCATCTGGGCCTCGCAGGATGCGTTCAACTTCTTCCGCCCGCCCGCCGAAATCGCCTCCAACCCGCCGCCGCCGAATGAAGTTTTCCGCATTGGCGGATTGGTCGAAGAAGGCACCTTGGTGCGCGGCGAAGGGGAAACGATTACCTTCAGCGTGACCGACGGCGCGGCTTCGATCCCAGTCAGCTATACCGGTATCCTGCCCGATCTTTTCAACGAAGGCGAAGGCATGGTGGGCACTGGGCGCTTGGTGGATGGCGTATTTGAGGCCACGGAAATTCTCGCCCGCCATGATGAGACCTATATGCCCGCCGAGGTGATCGAAGCGCTGGAAGAACAGGGCGTTTACCGCGACCCAGGCGAAAGCTGATCTTTCAGCTTCTCCTCCAGCCTGTCGCCTGTTCTCGCAGCTGATTTCTTTGGCTCAGTAACACTTCCTTAACTCTCCCATGGTGGATTCCATCGCTCAAAACCAATGAGTGTGGAGGGACGGGCCATGCTTTCGGTTCGATCTATAGCAGAAGACATTGTTGCCCGTGAGGGCGGTTTCGTGAACGATCCCGACGATCCGGGCGGGGCGACCAAACATGGTGTGACCATCCATACGATGCGCAGTCTCGGCCTCGATCTGGACACGGATGGTGATGTGGACGTCGCCGATGTGCGGCTGGTGACGCCGGAGCTCGCAACCGATCTGTTCATCGAGCACTACTTCACACGCCCCCGCATCCATCTTTTGCCGGAGCCCTTGCAGGCCACGGTCTTCGATATGCAGGTCAACGCGGGCTCAAATGCCGTGCGCATCCTTCAACGGCTGTTGCGGGACATGGGGCTCGACATAGCGGTCGACGGTGCCATCGGCCCGCAAACGGCGCGTGCAGCCCATGCCGCTCTCGCGCAAGCCCCGGACCATCTGGTTGATGCGTACGGGATTGCGCGGCGCAATTACTACTATCGCCTGGCCGACCGTCGCCCCGCCAGCCGCAAATACGCGCGTCGCCGGGACGGCGGAAAAGGGGGCTGGATCGTTCGGGCCGAAGAATTCATCTCCCCCCGCTACCACCTGACAGCGGCGCAGCACCGTGAAAGGACAGCGGCATGGGGTTGATGGATCGCGGGATCGGCGAGACGGTCGAAGGGATCGGAGAAGCGGCGGAAGGACTGTCGGAAGTCTTCGTGCCCAACGCCACGCGCGCGATGGAGCTCGCCGCAGGCATCCACCAAGCGACATTGCAAACGGCGGCGGCGGAATTTGAATATGCGGGCACCGGTTGGTTTGACCGCATGATCAACGGGTTGAACCGGTTGCCCCGTCCCATGCTGGCCTTGGGCACGCTTGGCCTGTTTGTTTATGCGATGGCCGATCCGCAGGCTTTTGCCGCGCGCATGATCGGTTTGCAGGAAGTGCCGGAGCCATTGTGGTGGCTTCTAGGAGCCATCGTCAGCTTCTACTTCGGGGCGCGTGAGCTGCACTATTCCCGTGGTGTGACGCCCCGGCTAAATGGCGGCGCACAACAAGGCAGGCGGCGTCTGCGCGATCGTTTGGGTGGCATTTTCGGTCGGCGTCGCCGCCAGCCTGCCCCGGAAGAAGAGGCCGATAACCCCGCGCTCAGCGATTGGCGACGCAACTAGTGCCAATCTTCCGGTTTGGTGCCTGCGAACGATCCCAGAATTGCAGCCATCAATCCAGTGGCCTCAAACAAAAGTCGTTTGGGCAAATGCTCATTCGGGGCGTGTTGGGAGCATTCGGGGTAGGAATGGGGAACCCAGATTGTTGGCAAGCCCAATACCTCCCGAAAAATGTCGTTCGGAAGCGAGCCGCCCAGAGAAGGCAGAATGGCTGGGGGCTGCCCGCTCTCGGCTTCGATGACACCAGAGAGGCGTTTAACCGCTTGATGGTCAACTGGCGTGGCACTGGCTCGAAACGAAGGGCCTTCGGGGGTGATCGTAACGTCTGAAAACCCTGCTTCGTCCAGATGAGTGCGGAGCGCCTCTAACAACCCCTCGCTCCGCGTTCCGGGCGCATAGCGCAACTGGACCCAAGCACTGGCTTTCGGCGGAATGGCGTTGACCGGAGCAGGGGGATGGCCGGCGTGCAAGGCCAGCACTTCCGCGGACGACCAGGCATGGATGCGTTCCGCAGGTGTCAGGCCGGCAACACCCCAATCTTCATCGACGGCACCGCCGGCGGGTGTGATTGTCTTAAGGGCTGCCCGCGTTGCGTCCGGAATATGGCCGGGTGTCCACGCGTCAATCTGCAATCCGCCGTTCCGGTCGACGATGCTGGTCAAGGCATGGGCAAGTTCGATTGCGGGGTTCCGAAGGGCACCACCGAAATTGCCGGAATGTCGCCCGCTTTCCCTGTGTTCTAGATCCAACCGGAACGTCATGCCCCCGCGTGCGCCGAGAAACAGAGTGGGCGTCTCAGCCGCAACCCTTGGGCCGTCAGAAGCCAGCAGCACATCCGCTTTCAGGGCTTTCGCCTGTAGCATACAGATCTCGGCCAATCCGGGGGAGCCAATTTCTTCCCCCATCTCAATCAACCAGATCAGGTTAAATCCCAAGGCGTGCCGTTCTGCCAGAACGGTTTCCACCGCGGTCAGGTTGACCAGAAACTGACCCTTGTTATCGGCAATGCCACGGCCAAACCAATGCTCACCCGCTTCGGTCAGCGTCCAAGGGTCACGCCCTTCGGCCCAATCCCCCTCCATGCCCGGAACGACATCGCCGTGCGAATAGGTCAGTACGGTTGGAAGAACCGGATCCTCAATCCGACGCGCGATCAAGAAAGGTGCGCCGGGAACGCCGTGCTGTTCCAAAGTAAACGAAAGTGGCGCAAGCCATTGCGAGATTAGGTCAAAGTACGACGCCGCCCATTGCGGGGCATTTTCGGTTTGGGCATCCGTCTTTTGGGCAATCAGTTGCGCCAAGCGGGTCTTGAAAGCGGACCCGCGCGCACGTTCGAGTCCAGCCATTGAAAGTTCAGACGTAAACATGCGCGGATCCTTTAGAATGGTTCACTGCGATTTTTGGGCGCAACTATCCGAGCGTGGCCGTTTTTGTGTGCGATTGCACCCGCCGATCTTGCACAGGATTTTTCCTTTTGGCACCGCTTAACACTGCATTGGTGGAGATAAGAGTGCGAACGAACGCAACTATTGCCTCAGACTTTGCGGAAAGCGCTCGGGTTTTCGGACTGCTCTGCGAAAAGGCCTGACCAAAGGATAGCGATGGCTAATGCGTCACGCGCGGTAGGCGGGCAGGGGGGATCGATCTTGAAGAGAGATCATTCTCCGCAACATCAGCTCCGACAAATGATGCCGCACCTGCTCAGCAGACGGTTGATCGTAAAGGTTGTCCACTTCTCCAGGATCTGTCTCTAGATCGTAGAGCTCGTTCCAATCCTCACCTTCTCGCAGCGACATGCGGTAGCGGTCCGTCACCAGTGTTCTGACGCGTTGAGGGCGGTCGAAGCCTGTCATGGTCCGTTGGCTGTCTTCCTCGATAACGAGACCTTCAGGGGGCGACGATGAGAACAGATCGCGCCCCTGTATTCCGTTGTACGGCTGGATACCCGCGCGCGCCAGAACGGTTGGTGCGATATCGATGGAGGAGGCGAGCCCCGCATCGCTGTGACCCGAGATCGCCGCGTGCGGATCATGCCAGATAAACGGCACCCGGATAATGCCCTGATAATGCAGCAAAAGTTTCAGCATCAAACCATGGTCGCCCATATAGTCACCGTGGTCCGTTGTGAATATTACGACCGTATTCTCGGCAAGGCCCAGTTCTTCAAGCTGATGTAACACACGCCCAATCGCGTCGTCGATCATGGTGATCATGCCGTACGTCAGCGCGATAATGGCGCGCGCTTCGTCTTCGGTGACGGCGAAGGGGTTTTGGT
Organism: Gymnodinialimonas sp. 202GB13-11; assembly: GCF_040932485.1. Lineage (NCBI taxonomy): Bacteria > Pseudomonadati > Pseudomonadota > Alphaproteobacteria > Rhodobacterales > Paracoccaceae > Gymnodinialimonas > Gymnodinialimonas hymeniacidonis. The sequence goes on from NZ_JBFRBH010000001.1 coordinate 1,364,628, forward strand.
TATCACGTGGATCGCTGCCGTTTGCCATTGCCTCGCGCATGGCGCGAATGGGCGGAAGATCGCCCTTTCCGAACGTCTCAGGCAGGGCGATGTCCAATGGGTCGTACATATCCCAATAGCGACCCGGCGGGGTGAAGGGGTGGTGCGGATCGGGAAAGCTCATCTGCAGAAAAAACGGAGCGTCTTCTTGCGCACGTTCGGCCAGATAAGCCGCAGACCGATCCGCGATCCAATTGGTTGAATAAAGCTCTTCAGGGACAGCGGTTCGCCATGCCTGTGGCGCATTTATCCGGTTGTCTGGCAGCGCGTTTTCCGGGCCCACGAGGTTGTCAAAATCGGGGCACTGATCTCGCGCCCATAGAAGGTAGTCGCCGCTGGCCTGATCCCCGTGATCTGCAGCAACTTCGACATGCTCGAACCCGTAGAAATCGCCATCGATCCTCTCGGCCAGCGGGCGATCCCATTTCGGCGCAATCTCAAGATCATAATCCGGCGTGTGCCGGTTGTTCTTGATCGCATCGCGCAGAGGGGCGCTTGGCGCGTGAAGGCCATCGGCGGGTTCATAAGTGTTCGTGGCCGCCAGTCCCGTAAAGCTTTGCAGGTGCGACTTACCAATCAGCCCTGTGCGATATCCGGCATCGCGCAGCAGTTCCACAAACGTGGTGTGGTCCTTGGAAAGCGGAATTCCGTTGTGCCGCGCACCATGGGCCGAACACATCCGCCCCGTCATAATAGAGGCCCGGTTTGGCATGCAAATGGGGTTGGCCACATAGAACCGCTCAAACCGGGTCCCTTGGGCGGCGATCCTGTCGATATGCGGCGTGCGGACTGTCGGGTTGCCGTAGCACCCCAAATGATCGGCGCGATGTTGATCGGTGATAATGAAGAGGAAATTGGGACGCTTTGTCATGGGCTCACCTTTGGCTCAGACGGCGTGCCCCCGCGCATCGCCCACGCCACCAACGCAAGACCAAGGGCCAGTGCAGGCAGGTGGATTGCAGGCGATGTGGCCAGAAGGGCGAAGGCAGCCCCGAACCGCAAAACAACCTCGGGAATAGTAAGCTTGCGGACCCCAAACGCCGACAAAGCAGAGGAGAAGAGCCAAATGCAAAAGCATGTGCGCGCCACGATCCACAAGAACGGCAGCAGGCTGAACTCCTCAACGATCAGGATCGTAGGGTAGAAGGCAAAGATGAACGGGATGATAAATTTCGCCATCCCAAGCCGGAAGGACATCAACGCCGTCATCAACGGGTTCGCCTGCGCAATCGGGGCCGCCGCATAGGCCGCGATGGCTACCGGCGGGGTCAGCGACGACGCCACGCCGTAGTAAAACACGAACATATGTGCCGTCAGCATCGACACGCCAAGTGCCTGAATGGCTGGCCCCATGACAAGGATAATGATCAGGTAGGCGGGCAGGGTGGGCATCCCCATACCGAGGATCAACGCGCCAATCATCGCCACCAGCAGGGCGGAAAAAAGGCTCTCGCCGCGAATGTCCGAAATCACCCCGGCCAGTTTCAGCCCAAGGCCGGTGCTGTCGAGCGAGCCCACCAGAATGCCTATCGCCGCAATCGCAATCAAAAGCGTCGCGCCGCTTTCGGCACCTTTCAGGAACGAGTTCCAGACCCGCACCGGATCGCGGCGCACGTCTGGGTTGATCACTGACAGGGCCAGCAAAACGATCACCGCATAAAAGCCTGCCGCTGAGGTCGAGTACCCGAGCAAGAGGCTCCCGATCACGGTCACAATCGGCCCGACAAACAGGATCGCGTTGATCATATCGGTGCGCGTGATTTTGTCGTCTAGGGCCAGCGGCTGCACTTCGATGCCCTGCCGACGGGATTCGACCGTGACGCCAGTGAAGAGACTGAAGTAATAGAACAAGGCCGGAAACAAGGCCGCAATGATGATGTTGAGGTAGCCTGCGCCCGTCAGGTCCGCCATGACCAGCGCTGCCGCGCCCATGATCGGCGGCATGATCTGCCCGCCGGAGGAGGCCGTGGCCTCGATCCCCGCCGCAAAGGTCGGGCTGAACCCACGCCGCTTGATCATCGGGATCGTGAAGGTGCCGGTGCCCACGATATTGGCCACGGTCGATCCCGACATCGTGCCGAACATCGACGACGCAACGATGGCCGCATGGGCCGGGCCGCCGCGTGTCCGCCGCGTCAAAAGAAACGCGAATTTCAGCAGCGTGTCGCCCGCGCCGGTGCCTTCCAGCAGCACACCAAAGATGATGAAGATGAAGACCGTGACCAAAACGATATTGGTAATCGAGCCGAAGACACCCTTGTTAGTGTTGTACCAAAGCGCCTCGGACACATCGACAAAATCGAAACCCGTATGCTCCAGAATGCCCGGCATCCCTTGGCCGTAGAGCAGGTAAAGCACCCCCAGCGCGCCGATGGAGAAGAGGCCCCAGCCCCAAAGGCGGCGACACAGCTCCAGGAATACGATCAGGCCAGCCAGCGCAGGCCATGCATCGGCCTGTCGCACATCGTATAGGGCAACCTCCATCTGCGTCTGGACGGTAAAGAAAGACCAGATCGCCCAAAGCCCGGCGCCCAAAAGCGCCAGATCGATCGCCAAGTGGATTGGCCCATTGGCTTTGCCCGCATCGACCCGCCTGCGGCGTGACACGGCGATGGCTACAAACAGGGCCAGTGCAAAGCCAACAGCGCGGTGCATCTTTGGATCAATGAGATCAATGCCTGCGCTATAAATCGCGATCGCCCCGAGCGCGGCACAGGCCAGATAGGCGGCCCACGTAAAGGCGCGGTCAATCGGTCCGGACGGAACGTGCGTCTGGTCGGCCATGGGTGTGGCTTTCGGGTAAGAGGGTCGGGGGCGACGCCGCCCAGTTTAGGCGGCGCCGTGTGCGCATCGGTTAGGGGCGCAGCTCATCGGGAATGTCGAATCCCGCTTCCTCATAGTAGCGCAACGCACCCGGGTGCAGCGGCACGTTGACGGCAGTGAATGCCGTCTCGGGCGTCACATTCTGCAAGAACAGGGCCGAAGCATGGACCTCGTCCAACCCTTCCCAAAAGGCGCGTGTGGCCTGATAGACAACCTCTTCATCCACGCCCACATGGGTGCCGATGAACTGGAAGAAGCCGAGCGCCGTGATCGTCCCTTCGGTCAGCTGACCCTGATAGAGGTCGCCTTCAAATTGCATCATCCCGCGACCCGGGCGCCCAAACAGCGCCTGCATGTCCTCGTCCGCAACCATGTCCTCGGGGATCGAGAAGATGCGGAATTCGCCCGAAAGGCCAAACCGCTCGATATTGGCTGAGCCGACTTCCGCCGGACGCACCATCATGTCGATCTGACCATCGGCCAGAGCGGAATACCCCTCACCCCAGCTTAAGCGTACGGCCTCGTAATCCTCACCCGGTTCATAGCCCGTTATGATGCGGATCAGCGCCTCAGACGTGGCCGAAGCCGAGCCTGCCGGCGGACCGGTGAATACGGTCTGACCCGCAATGTCTTCCCAGCTTTCGATACCCGATCCGGCCAGCGTGACGGGGTGATAGGCCCCAGCCTGAAAGCCAAGGATCGCACGCAGATTGCCTGCAACCTCGGGCGCGTCATCGACTGTTTCATACATCCGTGCGCCGTTGGACATCAGGCCCACAAGCGACGGCACGGACGAGAAGAATTCGATGTCTCCCCGTGCGCCTGAAAGCATGGAGCGTGTCAGCGTCTGACCTGCGTTGACCTGAATGTTGACCCCCGCTTCGCTCGCCTGATTGGCAAATGCCACAAACATCGTGTGCACCGGATCGCCGACGCCAGCCGTCTCGCCGCTATAGATCTGTGCTGATGCGGTGGTCGACGCCAAAGCCGAAGCTGCAAAAACGGCCATCGCAGCCGCAATTTTCCTGAAATGGAACACGGTATCCTCCCTTGATTTTGGAAAAGACTAGCACGTCCAATCCATTCGATATAATCAAACATAAGGATTGAAGCATTCCGTTTTGATATGAAACTTGACCCGAAGCACCTTGTCCAACTGGCCGTCATTGTCGAGGCAGGATCGTTTCAATCGGCGGCTGACCGGCTGGGGCTGACGCAACCTGCGCTCAGTCGCAACATGAAGTCGCTGGAGGCGCGGCTTGGCGCGAGCCTGTTCAACCGCGACGGCCGCAAATCCGTTCCCAACACGCTTGGCCTGCGTCTTGCCCGCAATGGCGCGACAATCAGATTGGCAGAAGAACAGGCCAGCGTGCTGGCCGCGCAGTCCGCCCAAGGGGCTGTGGGGGAATTGCGGATCGGCGCCCCACCCATCGTGGCGGGCAGGTTCCTGAGCGGCGTGCTGGCGCATTTCATTCGCGACAACCCGAATTGCGTCGTCGAGATGCGAACTGGTCTGGTTCACGAACTTCGCTCAATGCTGGAACGCAAGCAGGTGGATCTGATCCTGGGTCCGCAAAGCCTGGCCGACGCGACCGACAGCATGGTGTTCGATCCTCTGATTGATGACCGCGTTGGCATCTTATGCCGTAAGGACCACCCCCTCACGAAACGAAAGCGGGTGACCGCTGATGATCTTGAGGCGCAGGTCTGGCTTGCACATTCCCGTGGCAGCCTTCTTCGCCAACAGACGGAGGCCGCGATGACCGCATCCGGTGTGACCTCCATGCATATCGTTTGTGAAACGGATTCTATCCGGTCGGCGCTTGAAATCGTGGCCGAAACGAACCTGATAACCACCATGCCGCGGGCGACGACGACGCCTTACTTGGCAAACGGTCTCGCGTTTCTGGATTTTGACCATCCGCAATTTCGGAGACCGCTGGGGGCAATCAGACGCGCAGATGCGAGGATGAACCCGATCGAGAAACGGTTTCTCTCGAGCCTGAATGCCAGCTTGCTCAGTCTAGACCAAACGCGCAATTGATTGTTGGCGATCGCTCCACGATTGCAAGTCGACGCGCCGGCTACCAAAGCGGTTTTTCGACGGAAGTTTGAAATAGGATTTGTGGCGGAGAGACAGGGATTCGAACCCTGGGTGGGCTTGCACCCACAACGGTTTTCGAGACCGCCCCGTTCGACCACTCCGGCACCTCTCCGCGGATAGGGTTGTCGCCCGTGGGCGGCGGGATAGCGGCAAGCGGTGCGCCGCGCAAGGCCCATATCGGGGAAAACTGATTTGACGTCCGCTGGTTTTCCGGCAGGATCGCCGCAATGTGCCAAAGCGGTCCGTAGTGGGACAGTTTCGGCATTGCGAATTTGATCGGAGTGCCCATGGTCCGCGCAATCTGTATTGCTCTCTTGCTGTCGCTTCCGGCGGTTGCAGCTTTTGCTCAGGCCCAACAGGCTTCTGCGGTGTCCGGCAGCACCTACGCGGTTGAGCAACCGGCACTTTATGAGATGTTCGAGGCGATGGGCATGTACGAGATGCTGCCGATCATAGCTGAGGAACACATCAATGCGGCCCAAGACATGCAGGCCGGGCTATTTCCCGGACGGGGCGGGGCCGCTTGGCAGGCGCGGATTGAAGAAATCCACGACCCCGCGCGCCTGATTGCGTTGTTTGAGGAATTCTTCCCGCACGATCGGCTAAGCCGCGAAGATGTTGCGGCTGTCACCGCCTTCATGAGGTCTGAGTCCGGGCGACGCCTGATCAACGGCGAAATCGCGGCCAGGCGCGCGTTCCTCAATGCCGACGCAATGGAGAACGGACAGGCGGCCCTGCTGCTTGCGATGGAGACCCAAGATATCCGCTTGGAAACACTGCGCGCGTTCAACGAGGTAAACGATCTGATCAACCGCAATGTCTCAGGCGCCATGAATTCGCGTTTCTCCCTGTTTCAAGGCCTCGCCGACGGTGGAGCGTTTGACGATGATATGGGCGAAACCCTCATGATCAGCGACGTCATGGCCCATGAGCCGCAAATCCGCGAAGCGACGGTTGAATGGTTGTTCTCGTTCCAGGCCATCGCCTATTCCAATGTCGAGAATGCCGATCTTGAGGCTTATGTCGCCCATTCTGAAAGTGAAACGGGTCAAGCGATGATCGCTGCTTTGTTCATCGCCTTTGAAGAGTTGCTCGGCACGCTCAACTACGATCTGGGTTATGCGGCTGCGACCTATATCGGCGGCGAAGATCTATAGGGCGGCAACGCGTGCCTTTTGGCTTGACATAACACGGCGCCTCCAGCATTTAGCGGCCTCCGCCAGCGCAGGGATTCTGTCGGCTGGTGGTTATGGTAATGAACGCCCCTAATCGGGGCGCGCTGTTCGAGGCGGGGAAACCCCAAAACGCTGCAACGCTGCAGGGCCACACGACGCGGGTTATGAAGGATAAGCCAATGTTCGCTGTCATGAAGACAGGCGGCAAGCAGTATAAAGTCCAGGCGGGTGACAAACTCCGCGTGGAAAAGCTTGCAGCAGAGGCCGGTGAAACGGTCCAGTTCAACGAAATTCTGATGCTGGGTGGCGATAGCGCCACGGTCGGCGCGCCGCTTGTGGAAGGCGCCGCTGTTCAAGCCACGGTTGTGGACCAGGTCAAGGGCGAGAAGCTCATCCACTTCGTCAAGCGCCGTCGTAAGCACTCTTCGAAGCGTAAGAAGGGTCATCGTCAGCAGCTCACGCTGATCGAGATCACCGAAGTCCTCGCCAAGGGTGGCGACAAGACCGGTGTGAAGGCTGCTGTTGGTGCAGGCTCCGTTGCCGGTGTGGCCGTGGCCGCCGCCGCTGCGAAGCCCGCAAAGAAGGCGAAGAAGGCCGAAGCGCCCAAGGCAGAGGCCCCGAAGGCCGAAAAGCCCAAGGCGAAGAAGGCTGAGGCCGCTCCGGCGCCCGCCGCCGAAGCTGGCGCAGATGACCTCAAGCAACTGTCCGGTGTTGGACCCGCGCTTGAGAAGAAGTTGCACGCCGCTGGCGTGACCACTTTCGCTCAAATCGCCGCCTGGGGCGCCGATGACATCGTCGCCATGGACGAAAAACTCTCGTTCAAAGGCCGGATCGAGCGTGAAGGCTGGGTCGATCAAGCCAAGAAAATCGTCGAAGGCTAAGGAGACAAACACATGGCACATAAAAAAGCAGGTGGTAGCTCCCGGAACGGCCGCGACTCCGCTGGCCGCCGTTTGGGCATCAAGAAATTCGGTGGCGAAGCCGTCATCCCAGGCAACATCATCGCGCGTCAGCGCGGCAACAAGTGGTGGCCGGGTGAAGGCGTGGGCGAAGGCAAGGATCATACGATCTTCGCAACCGTCGAAGGCAATGTGTCCTTCCGCAAAGGCTTCAAAGGCCGCACTTTCATTTCCGTACTCCCAGCAGCCGAGGCTGCCGAGTAACCGCCCGTCCCAAGGGTAAGATTTTCAAGGGGCCGGTGGAAACACCGGCCCCTTCGCATTTCTGTAACCGCTCTTGTGCAAACAGACCGCGATGCCCACCTGTGAGGCTGGGGATGAGAGGCCAACAAGAGCAATCGGTTCGGAGGAGGACCGAGATATGAAACAGGAAACGATCCTGCGCACGGCTCCAAATATGGAGGCAGCGCAATTGCAGATCCAAACACCCCGTATGGTGCTACGCCCCATGCGTGCGTCCGATGCCGGGCTGATCACCCTCTACCACGCCGACAAACGCGTGGCTGAGATGACGACGTCTATCCCGCACCCGCTGCCGCCTGGCGCTACGGAAAGCTTCATGGGCAAGTTCCTGCGCGATGATGTGGAGCATACGGCCTGGGTCATGGATGCCAGCAGCTTTGGCGGGGCCGAGGTTCTGGGGATCATTTCGCTCGACCAGATGGATCGCGGCCAGTCCGAGATCGGCTATTGGGTTGCACCCGCGATGTGGAACACCGGCTTCGCCTCCGAGGCCGTCCATGCGCTTGTCGATGCCAATCCGCTGAAGAACAAAACCATCTTTGGTTCGGTGTTTCAGGACAATCCAAGCTCCGCACGTGTTTTGACGAACGCGGGCTTCGATTACCTTGGCGATGCGGAAGCCTTCTCGGTCGCGCGGGCCGCAAAAGTTGCGACGTGGACTTACCTCAAGCGATTGGGGTAGGAGGCAAGCGCAAGGACATTGGGGGGCCAGCCCCCCAAGCCCCCCGGCATATTTGAAGAACAAAGATGGGGCGGGCGTTCGCGCGCGCAAACTCAGATGAAATTTCTCGATCTGGCGAAAGTCTATATCCGCTCTGGCAGTGGCGGTGGCGGCGCGGTCTCGTTCCGGCGGGAGAAATATATCGAATATGGCGGTCCCGATGGCGGTGATGGCGGGCGCGGTGGCGATGTCTGGATCGAAGTGGTCGAGGGCCTTAATACGCTCATCGACTTCCGTTACCAGCAACATTTCTTTGCTAAAAATGGCCAGCCCGGCATGGGCAAACAGCGCACGGGCAAGGATGGCGATGATATCCTCTTGCGCGTGCCTGCAGGCACCGAAGTGTTGGAGGAAGATCAAGAAACTCTGATTGCGGATCTTGATGAAGTTGGCCAACGGCTTTGCGTGGCCAAGGGCGGCAATGGCGGCTTTGGCAATCTGCACTTCAAAAGCGCCACCAATCAGGCCCCGCGCCGCGCCAATCCAGGCCAAGAGGGCGTTGAGCGCACCATATGGCTGCGCCTGAAGCTCATCGCCGATGTGGGCCTTTTGGGCCTGCCTAATGCGGGCAAGTCCACCTTCCTGTCGGCGACCTCCAACGCGCGCCCGAAAATTGCGGATTATCCCTTTACCACGCTCCACCCCAATCTCGGCGTCGTTGGCGTGGATGGTGCGGAATTCGTTGTGGCCGACATTCCCGGCCTGATCGAGGGCGCGAGCGAGGGCAGGGGGCTTGGAGACACATTCTTGGGCCATGTCGAACGCTGTGCGGCGCTTCTGCACCTGATTGATGGCACGGCGGAAGATGTGGTGGCGGATTACAAGACCATTATTGGCGAGTTAGAGGCCTATGGTGGCGATCTTGCGGAAAAGCCACGCATCACTGTGCTCAACAAGGTTGATGCACTGTCGCCGGAAGAAACCTCCAAGAAACGCGCCGCGCTTGAGGCTGAGGCCGGGCCAGTGATGGAGATGTCGGGCGTGGCCCGCACAGGCCTGATCGAAGTGTTGCGCGTGCTGCGGGCCCGCGTTGATGCCGACCGTAAGGCCGAGCGGGAGGCCAAGGAGGATCCTTCGCCATGGCAGCCCTGACCATTTCTGACGCGAAGCGGGTCGTCATCAAGATCGGCTCTGCGCTTTTGGTGGATCGCGACACGGGCGCGTTGCGGGCTGATTGGCTGGTGGGCCTTGCCTCTGACGTAGCCGCCCTCAAAGCAAATGGCACTGACATCATCCTCGTCTCATCCGGCGCGATTGCGCTTGGGCGTGGCGTTCTGGCGCTGGGGTCCGGCCCCTTGTCACTGGAAGAGGCTCAGGCGGCGGCGGCTGTGGGTCAGATCCGTTTGGCGCGCGCCTATGAAGAGGCGCTTGCGCCCCATAACTTAACCTCGGCCCAGATACTGTTGACACTGGATGATAGCCTTGACCGGCGCCGTTACTTGAACACGCGCGCAACCTTTGCGGCCCTTCTGGCGCGCGGGGCGGTGCCCATCGTCAACGAAAACGACACCATCGCCACTGACGAGATCCGCTACGGCGACAATGATCGTCTCGCGGCAAACGTAGCTGTTATGGCGGGCGCAGATATCTGCGTGCTGCTCAGCGATATCGACGGCCTTTATACGGCCCCGCCGGGAACAGATGGCGCGACGCATTTGCCGCTGGTGGAAGAGATCACCGCTGAGATCGAGGCGATGGCGGGGGATGCCGGGTCTGGCCTGTCGAAGGGTGGGATGAAGACCAAGATCATGGCGGCACGGACGGCCACGGCGGCAGGCTGCGCCATGGTCATCACGCAAGGCGCAGTGGATCGGCCCTTGCAGGCCTTACAAAGCGGCGCGGCGTCCACTTGGTTCACCGCCAACCTCACACCGCAACAGGCTCGCAAGGCGTGGATCGGGGCCATGAAGCCGAAAGGGGCCGTGCGCCTCGATGCAGGTGCTGTGGCTGCCATTGGCCGTGGCAAATCTCTGCTACCTGCCGGGGTGGCGCAAGTTGAAGGCAGCTTTGAGCGCGGCGACCCGGTGCGCATCGAAGGCCCGGATGGTGCAGCGCTTGGCATCGGCCTCAGCCGCTACACAAGCGCCGAGGCGCAGGCGATTGCGGGCCACCATTCTTCCGAGATCGAGCCAATTCTGGGCTATCCGGGGCGCGCCGCCTTGATCCACCGTGATGACATGGCGCTCTGACCCCTTCCGCTTCACGCAAAACACCCTATTCTGCCCGCCGACCCTGGAGGCACCGCCATGAAAGATCTGACCGACAACATCCCCGCCCTGATGGCCGATATCGGCGCCCGTGCAAAAGCGGCCTCGGCCGAACTGGCTTTTGCGCCGGCTCAGGCAAAGACGGCAGCTCTCAACGCCGCAGCGGATGCAGTCTGGGCGCGGCGGGAAGAGATCATCGCCGCCAATAGCCAAGACATGGACTACGGGCGCGAAAAGGGTCTCTCGGCGGCGATGCTAGACCGTTTGATGCTGGATGCGGGCCGGATCGAAGGCATCGTCGAAGGCTTGCGCGCCGTGGCAGGGCAGGACGATCCTGTTGGCCAAGTCATGACGGAGTGGGATCGGCCCACTGGCCTTCACATCCAACGCGTGCGCACGCCGCTTGGCGTCATCGGTGTCATCTACGAAAGCCGCCCCAATGTAACCGCCGATGCCGGCGCATTGTGCCTGAAGTCGGGCAATGCGGTGATCCTGCGGGGCGGATCGGAAAGCTTTCATTCCTCAGCTTTGCTGGTTGAATGCCTCAAGGACGGCTTGCGCGCCGCGTCTTTGCCGGAAGATGCCGTTCAACGTGTGCCGACCCGCGACCGCACGGCTGTCAGCGAGATGCTGACGATGACCGATGCAATCGATGTGATCGTGCCCCGTGGCGGCAAGGGCCTTGTCGGGCTGGTGCAGCGCGAGGCGCGTGTGCCCGTCTTCGCCCATCTCGAAGGGATTTGTCATATCTTCGTCGATGCGGCGGCGGACCCTGAAAAGGCGCTGAAGGTTGTGCTGAACGCCAAGACACGGCGGACCGGGATTTGCGGCTCGGCCGAATGCCTGCTGATCCACCGCGATATTGCCGATACGATTGGGCAAGGCATCGTGCGCGCCCTGCTGGATGCCGGTGTCGAAGTGCGTGGCGATACGGAACTTCAGAAGATCGACGGCGTGATGGCCGCGGTGGACGATGATTGGGGGTGCGAATTCCTCGACATGATCATCGCGGCGCGAGTCGTCGATGACGTGGACGGTGCGATTGCCCATATCCGCCAGTTTGGCTCGAACCACACAGATTGCATCATCACCGAAGATGACGCGGTGGCCGGGCATTTCTTCCAACGGCTCGACAGTGCCATCCTGATGCGCAATGCCTCGACCCAGTTTGCCGATGGCGGTGAGTTCGGAATGGGGGCCGAAATTGGCATCGCCACGGGCAAGATGCACGCCCGCGGGCCGGTCGGGGCGGAACAGCTGACCTCGTTCAAGTATCTTGTGACGGGCGACGGGACTGTTCGCAGCTGACACGGACAGCAATGAAGTGGGAAAAGGGGGCTTTGCCCCCGTCGCTTGCGCGACTCCCCCAAGGTTTTTCGGGTAAGACGAAAGGGTACAGGGATGAGTGACGGGCGGAATGAGAAACCGGCAACTCTGGTGCGGCGCGCGGCGCTGCGCGAAGGGGTCAGCCGCCCGGTTGCGACACCAATCCAGCCTTCGGTGGTTTATGCCTCCCCTTCGATCCAGACGCTCCACGCACAATACGAAGGTGGGGCTTATGGATACACCTACGCCCGTGAAGGGCACCCGAATGCAGAGCTTCTGGCGCGCAAGATCGATGCGATGGAAGGGGCCGAGGGCGGGCTTGTTCTGGGGTCAGGCATGGCGGCAGTGTCGGCCACGATCCTCGGGCTTTTGGGGCAGGGCGATCATATCCTGGGCGGTAACCAGCTTTACGGGCGCTCGCTGCGATTGATGCATCAGGATCTGGCCCGCTTTGGGATTGAAACCTCGGTTGCAGACCCGACAGATGTGGAGGCGATGCGGGCGGCCCTGACTCCGAAAACCAAGATGATCCTGGTCGAGGTGATCTCGAACCCGACGCTTCGGGTCGCGGATATGGAGGGGATCGTCGCGCTCGCGAAAGAGGCCGGCGTGATCCTTGCCGTGGATAATACCTTCACGACACCGCTTGGCTACAAACCGCTCGACGCCGGGGCCGATATCACGATCCATTCGGTTACCAAATTGCTGGCTGGCCATTCCGATGTGACGCTTGGCTATGTAGCGGCGCAGGACCCGGACAACATGCGGGCGATTTATGATTTCGCCGTGACCGTCGGCATGACACCTGCACCGCAGGAATGTTGGCTGGCCGAACGCGGGCTCTACACTTTCCCGCTGCGGTTGGAGAAAGCGCAAGAGAACGCCACAGCTTTGGCCGATTGGCTGGCAGAGCATCCAAAGGTTGCGCGCGTCCTATACCCCGGGCGAGCCGATCACCCGGATCACAGCCGCGCCGCTGCCCTGACTGGGGGTGTTTACGGGAACATGGTCAGCTTCGAGCTGATCGATCCGACAGAAGCCGCAGCTGATCGCATGATCCAGGCCGCGCCCGATCTGCCCTTTGCCCCGACGCTTGGCGATGTGGGCACCACGCTCAGCCACCCGGCTTCCTCGAGCCATCGCGGCTTGACGTCTGAGGGCCGCGCAGCACTGGGGATCAGCGACGGGTTCTTCCGCGTCTCGGTAGGGATTGAGCCAATTGAGCTGTTGATTGCAGATTTCGAAACGGGATTGGCCGCGGTTTAAACCGTATGGAGCGTGCTGGACGCCCCAAGCGCTATGACATCCAGATCAATGCAGCCCGCCTGGGCCATCATCTCGGCCCGGATCAACGGGATATCCGGCATAGCGGAGGCCAACATCAGGTAGCGCCCGGCGAAACGGCGCTTTTGCAATATGCGCAGCAGGTCGATTGCATCGAACCCCGGGGAGATCAGCGGTGAAAGCACCAGATCGGGTGCCGCTGGCCCTGAGAATGCTTGGTTTTCAATATCCGCGATCGAGACATGTTGCACCCGCGCGTCAGGCGCCAGCACGTGCCTTGGTATCCGTTCTAGCACACGGGCAGGAACGGAGACTGTCAGGGTATACTGGGGTTTAGCGACAGGTGGCAACTCACCGTCGAGGGGTGTCCATCGGAGCAGGGGTTGGTCGTTTAGCATGATGGCCCACCAAAGGCGCGCAAGGTCACCACGATGGTGCGTCCCTTTGAACCGCGTCTACCCCAGATCATTACAGGCAAAACGTGTTCTTTGCGAGTGCAAGTATTTCCAGCGCCGACACCGGCACCATTGCGCCACCTCTAAGAATCGGCGCAATTCAAAGCGACGTCGCAAGTTGCGCAGGTTGAGGACATGGACGACAGAATTCCAATGATCGACACCATCCTCAATGCCGTGCCGGACCCTCTGCTTCAGATCGACGGCCTGGGGAATATCGCCAACGCGAACGAACCGGCACTGATCATGCTTGGCGATTGGATCCTCGGGCGCAGCCACGGAACCGTTCTGCGCCAGCCCGCACTACAATCGCGCATCGAGGCTGTGCAAAGTGGCGATGCAACGGCTGAGGCGCGGTTCGAACGGTCCGAGCAATCCGGAGTGACTGAATACAAGGTCCGCATAACCGCCCTGCAAGCGGACGGTTCCCGTGGACTACTTCTGCACTTCACAGACGTCACTCATTTGCGCGAAGCCGAAGAAATCCGCCGCGATTTCGTAGCCAATGTCAGCCACGAATTGCGCACGCCGCTGACGGCTGTTCTGGGCTTCATCGAGACACTCCGTGGTCCGGCTAAAGATGATCCCGCAGCACAGGAACGGTTCCTGTCGATCATGGAGGAAGAGGCGCAGCGCATGAACAGGCTCGTCTCCGACCTTCTGTCGCTCAGCCGGGTGGAAGCCGCCGAACGGATGCGTCCCAGTGACGTGGTCGACCTGGATGGCCTGTTGCAAGCCAGCCTCGCCTCGCTACGGCCCCGGGCCGAGGAAACCGGCAACACGCTGAGCCTCGAAATCGATCCCTCCGCCACAAGTGCCGCCAGCATCATCGGAGAGCGGGACCAATTGATGCAGGTCTTCCTCAACCTCACCGAAAACGCGATCAAATATGGTGGACCAGACAAGCCTGTGACGCTTCGGATCAGCCGGGGCGAGGGCAGGGGCCTTATGCGTGGACCATTCGTTCAAGTTGATGTGACGGACCAAGGCGACGGCATCGACGGCCAGCATCTGCCGCGTTTGACGGAGCGTTTCTACCGTGTCGACACCCACCGTTCGCGCGAAATGGGGGGCACGGGCCTTGGGCTGGCCATTGTGAAACACATCGTCAATCGCCACCGGGGACGGCTCAAGATCACGTCCGAGAAGGGCAAAGGCAGCACCTTTTCTGTCCTTCTCCCGGCGAGCTGACGCAACGGCAGCGCACCCTGTCATAAAACTGTTACGCAACCGTCACAAAAGCATAGCGAGCCGTCTTTAGGCGGGTCGGCAACGGGGGCGAAATGCGCCTTCGGGATGTCTGACAAACCAAGTGGAGAATGTTCCAACATGTCTTTCGCAAAGCTTAGCGTTTCTGTTCTGGCCGTGGCTGCCGTATCCGCAACCGGGGCCGCCGCCCAAAGCCGCGACAACGTCCAGATCGCCGGTTCCTCGACCGTTCTGCCCTATGCCACCATCGTGGCCGAAGCCTTTGGCGAGAACTTCAGTTTCCCAACCCCGGTTGTGGAATCCGGAGGCTCCTCCACCGGCCTGCGCCGTTTCTGCGAAGGGGTGGGCGAGAACACGATCGACATCGCGAACTCGTCGCGCTCGATCCGCGAAAGCGAAGTCGCGACCTGCGCCGAAAATGGCGTGACCGACATCATCGAAGTGCGCTTTGGCTATGACGGCATTGTCTTCGCCTCCGACATCAACGGCCCGTCCTTTGAATTCAGCCCCTCCGACTGGTATCTCGCACTGGCCGCTGAACTGCCAGTGGACGGCGCGATGGTCGCGAACCCGAACACCAACTGGGCAGAAGTAAACGGCGACCTGCCGGATCAGGAAATCTCTGCCTTTATTCCCGGCACCCGCCACGGCACGCGCGAAGTGTTTGATGAACGCGTGATCTTGCAAGGCTGTGAAGACACCGGCGCAATGGCTGCGATGATGGAAATGGGCATGGACGAAGATGCGGCGGAAGAGGCCTGCATGGAAATCCGCGCTGATGGTGTCTCGGTCGACATCGACGGCGACTACACCGAAACGCTGGCCCGCATCGACGCGGATGCCAATGGTGTCGGCGTCTTCGGCCTCGCCTTCTATGAGAACAACACCGACCGCCTGCAGGTCGCCACAATGAACGGCGTGGTGCCAACGGTTGATGCGATTGCAACCGGTGAATACCCCGTCTCGCGCCCGCTGTTTTTCTACATTAAGGCCGCACATCTCGACGTAATCCCGGGCCTTCAGGAATATGCCTCCTTCTTCGTCAGCGAAGATATCGCGGGGGATTGGGGCCCGTTGGCCGCTTACGGTCTCGTATCCGATCCGGAGCTTGCCGAGACGCAGGCAGTGGTCGCCAATCGTGTGCTGATGGGCCAGTAAGCCCAACTGCTTGAACCGACAGGGCAGGGCCGCTAGACGGCCCCGTCCGCACCCCAAACCCACCGGAACGCTGCCATGCTCTGGATTCTTCTCGCCCTGATTTTCCTTGGTGCGCTCGGCTATGTGCTGGGGCGTCAGAGGGCGATGGCCAGCGCCGGGGGTGACCGCCGGGAACTCCATTCGCTGCCCAACTATTACGGCCTCAACGTCACACTCCTGACGCTGGTGCCCGCGCTGCTGGTTTTGGGACTATGGCTCATCATCCAGCCCATCGCGGTTGAGCGCATTGTCGAACGCCAGATCCCCAATCCATACATGGAGCAGGTCGAAAACCCGACCCTTCTGATGACCGAGGTGCGCAGGTTGGCGGGCGGCATCGACGCCGCTATTGATCGGGGCTTCCTGAGTGCAGACGACGCGTCAAACCTCGCGTCCGACAACGACATTCGCGCGCAACTGGCCGAGGCCGGTGTGGCCCTCGGCGCCGATGTCAGTGAAACGGTTCTGGAGGCCGCGCAAAACTTCCGCGATCTCAACGCCACTGGCGGCACATGGATGCTGGTCGTTGTCTTCGCGCTCGCCTTCGCGGGCCTCGCCTATGCTTACGTGCGCACCCACAAGGATCTGCGCGCTCGCAACCGGGTGGAATATGCGATCCTGTCCATTCTCGTGGTCGCCTCAACCCTCGCAATTCTGACAACCGTAGGCATCGTCCTGTCGATGCTGTGGGACACGCGGAACTTCTTCCAACTCTACCCTTGGCAGGATTTCTTCTTCGGCCTGGAATGGCGGCCATCGTTTGAGGGCAATTCCGAACTTGGCCTGATCCCACTCCTCTGGGGCACGCTCTACATTTCGCTGATTGCACTGCTCGTGGCAGTCCCCATCGGCCTCTTCGCCGCCATCTACATGGCAGAATATGCCACCAAGCGCGTCCGCTCCATCGCCAAGCCACTGATCGAGGTGCTCGCGGGTATCCCTACGATTGTTTACGGCCTTTTCGCCCTCATCACCGTGGGCCCCATGTTGCGCGATTACTTCGCCCAACCGCTGGGGCTGGGGGATTCATCATCCTCCGTCATGACCGCAGGCATCGTCATGGGAATCATGCTGATCCCCTTTGTCTCCTCGCTCAGCGATGACATCATCAACGCCGTTCCCCAATCCTTGCGTGATGGCTCCTACGGCCTCGGTGCCACGCAATCGGAAACCGTGAAACAGGTCATCCTGCCCGCAGCCCTGCCGGGCATCGTCGGCGCAGTCCTGCTAGCCGCCTCCCGCGCGATTGGTGAGACGATGATCGTGGTTCTTGGAGCAGGGGCCGCGGCCCGGCTCGACCTCAACCCGTTTGAGGCCATGACAACCGTGACCGTGAAGATCGTGGGCCAGCTCACAGGCGATACCGACTTTTCTAGCCCCGAAGCGCTGGTGGCCTTCGCACTGGGTCTGACGCTCTTCGTCATCACGCTCGCGCTCAACATCTTCGCGCTCTACATCGTCCGCAAATATCGGGAGCAATACGACTAATGACCGATATGCCGATCTCCACCGCGCCCAAACGCTCGCTCTACGCGCAAGACGCCCGCACGCAAAAGCGCAACCGGGCAGAAGCGCGCTTCCGCGCCTATGGCATGGCTGCTGTCCTCACCGGCATCCTTGCGCTTGTGGTGCTGCTGACCTCAATCCTCGGCAACGGCCTCAGCGCGTTCCAACAGACCTATATTTCCTACCCGATCACGCTGTCCGAAGACCGGCTCGACCCACAAGGCAACCGCGACCCTGAGGAAATGGCCGCCGTCACCACGTTCGGCTACCTCCCCGTGATCGCCATGTCGCTGCAGCAGCACCTTGAAGCTGAGGGGATTGACCCCGGGATGGGCGGACGTGAGCTGGCCGCCATGCTGTCCGAGGAAGCACCCGCACAAATCCGCGCCATGGTACTTGCTAATCCCGAGCTTGTCGGCACCACCATCGACGCTGAGATCCTAGCCGGCGGCCGCATCGACGGCTTTTTCAAAGGCCGCGTGACGATGGAGAGCGCCGAGAGGGACCGCAACGTGTCCGTCGCGCAATTGGAACTGGCGCAAGTGCTCGTCGAAGCCGGCATGATGGACACCCGCTTCAACTGGGATTTCATCACCTGGCCCGATGCCTCCGGTTCTCGCCCCGAAGCGGCGGGTCTCGGCGTCGCCATCATCGGCTCATTCTACATGATGCTTGTGGTCTTGGCCCTCGCACTTCCCATCGGTGTGGCCGCGTCCATCTACCTTGAGGAATTCGCCCCGAAAAATCGCCTTACGGACCTGATCGAGGTGAATATCTCCAACCTTGCCGCCGTGCCCTCCATCGTTTTCGGTATCCTCGGGTTGGCCGTGTTCATCAACTTCATGAATTTCAACCAATCCTCGCCGCTTGTCGGCGGCTTGGTCCTGACGCTCATGACCCTGCCCACAATCATTATCGCCACCCGTGCGAGCCTGCGTGCCGTGCCGCCGTCGATCCGTCAGGCCGCCCTAGGCTTGGGCGCGTCCAAGATGCAGAGCATCTTTCATCACGTCTTGCCGCTCGCCATGCCCGGCATCTTGACCGGCACGATCATCGGCCTGGCGCAGGCCCTGGGCGAAACCGCACCGCTTCTGCTGATCGGTATGGTCGCTTTCGTCCGCGAATATCCCGATTTCCTGTCGGGCCATTCGAACACATTCCCCCTGATGGGCGACGGCGCCACCGCCTTGCCCGTGCAGGTCTATAGCTGGACACAACGCTCCGACCCCGCATTCGTGGAACGGGCCTCGGGCGCGATCATCGTGCTGCTTGTGTTCCTCTTGATGATGAACCTGATCGCCATCCTGCTGCGGCGCCGGTTCGAAAGACGGTGGTGACAAGGTCCATGGAAGGCGCGAACATGAACGAGATGACCGAGATTGACCAAACCGTCGCAACCGATGCGCTGAAGATGAAAGCGCGCAGCGTGGATGTCTTCTATGGCGACAATCACGCAATCAAAGAGGTTGACGTTGATATCGCCGACAAGACCGTCACGGCCTTCATCGGCCCGTCCGGCTGCGGCAAATCCACCTTCCTTCGCGTGCTGAACCGCATGAATGACACGATCGACATCTGCCGTGTCACCGGTGACGTGACCCTCGAAGGCGAGGATATCTACGACCCCAAGGTCGACCCCGTGCAGCTGCGCGCCAAGGTCGGCATGGTGTTCCAGAAACCCAACCCGTTCCCCAAGTCGATCTTCGATAATGTCGCTTACGGCCCCCGCATCCACGGGCTGGCGCAGAACAAGGCGGATCTTGAAGGCATCGTTGAAAAGTCGCTGCGCCGCGCGGCCCTCTGGGATGAGGTGAAGGACCGTCTGACAGCGCCGGGCACCGGCCTCTCAGGTGGCCAGCAACAGCGCTTATGCATCGCACGCGCTGTGGCAACCTCACCTGAGGTTCTGCTGATGGATGAACCGTGCTCGGCGCTTGACCCCATCGCCACCGCGCAGGTCGAGGAACTTATCGACGAGCTCCGCAGTCGCTTCTCTGTCGTCATCGTCACGCACTCCATGCAGCAGGCAGCGCGCGTGTCGCAGAAGACCGCCTTCTTCCACCTCGGCAACCTCGTGGAATTCGACGACACCGACACCATTTTCACCAACCCCAGCGATCCGCGCACGGAAAGCTACATCACCGGCCGTATCGGCTAAAGACAGGGCAGGGGCCATGGCACATTCAGACCATATCGTCAGCAGTTTCGACCGCGACCTTGAAGGCATTCAGGCCAAGATCATGCGCATGGGCGGCATGGTCGAAGAGGCGATCAGCAAATCCGTTGAGGCCCTGGAGGCCCGCGATGTCGAGCTCGCGAAGACTGTGCGCAAGGCCGACAAGGCCATCGACGCGCTGGAAGAGCAGGTGAATGAGGATGCCGCGCGCATCATCGCCCTGCGGCAGCCCATCGCGTCCGATCTGCGCACCGTGCTGACCGTCTTCCGCGTCTCCGCCAACCTCGAACGCATCGGCGATTATGCCAAGAACATCGCGAAGCGCAGCCAGTCGGTGATCGAGTTGGAACACGTTCCGGGCACGGCAAAGGCGCTCAAGCGTATGGCGCGGCAGGTTGAATTGATGCTGAAAGACGTGCTCGACGCATACATCCAGCAAGACGCCGATCTGGCCGAAGATGTCCGCCAGCGCGATCTGGAAGTTGATCAGATGTATTCCGCGCTCTTCCGCGAATACCTCACCCACATGATGGAAGATCCCCGCAACATCACCACCTGTATGCACCTCCATTTCATGGCCAAGAACATCGAGCGCATGGGTGACCATGTGACATCTGTGGCCGAGCAGGTGATCTACCTTGTGACCGGTGAAATGCCCGACGATGACCGTCCGAAAGAGGACAAGACACCTTACGTTCAGGGCACATAAATGGCTGGCGAACCCCTTGTTCTGGTGGTGGAGGATGAACCCGCACAGCGCGAGGTTCTGGCCTACAACATTCGCGCCGAGGGGTTCGAGGTGCAGACCGCCGCAGCAGGGGATGAAGCCCTGGTCGCCGTACAGGAAACGCCGCCCGATGTGATCGTCCTCGATTGGATGCTGCCCCATGTTTCGGGTATCGAGGTTTGCCGTCAGCTCAAGATGAGCACCGACACCGCGAAAATCCCGATCATCATGCTCTCCGCCCGATCTGAGGAGGTCGACAAGGTCCGCGGGCTTGAGACCGGGGCCGATGATTACGTCACCAAACCCTATTCCGTGGCCGAGCTTCTGGCCCGCCTGCGCACCCAACTCCGCCGCGTGCGTCCATCCACTGTGGGTGAACGCCTCGAATACGAAGATATCAGTGTCGATCTGACCGAACATCGCGTTTATCGCGGCGGTGACGAACTGCACCTCGGCCCGACCGAATTCCGGCTACTCAGCGCCTTCATGGAACGCCCGGGCCGGGTCTGGAGCCGCGAGCAATTGCTGGACCGCGTCTGGGGCAGGGACATCTATGTCGATAGTCGCACGGTCGATGTTCACGTCGGCCGCCTGCGTAAAGCGTTGAAAGCAGGTGAGGCCGGCGACCCAATCCGCACGGTGCGCGGCGCTGGCTATTCGTTAGGTTAACTTCACGCCGTAAGCCGTTGCTGCAGAAAGCAAAAACACTGCATCGTGCTGTTCGGAAAGGATGCCGCCCGCAATCTCTTCAATGCATGCCTGATACCGTTTCGCCAGCTTCTCCACCGGGTAATTGCTGCCCCACATGACCCGATCCGCGCCGAAACTCAGCATGATATCGTCGACATAAGGCTGGATCGCTTCGACCCCGAACCGATCCCAACCGCTGTCATACATGCCCCAACCGCTTAGCTTGATCCAGGTATTCGGACGTGCAGCCAGCATCCCAACGGCCTTGTTCCACAACTCATACCCCTCTGCGCGTTGGTCATATGGGCACAACGCATGGTCGATGATGACCCGCAGGGCAGGGGTCGCAGATAGCGCCTCCAGCGCCTGTTCGGCCTGCTCAGGATACATCTGCAAGTCAAAGGTCAGCCCATCGCCTTCAAGTCGTTTCAACCCCTCACGCCATTGATTTTCGGCCATAAAGTCGCGCGGTGCAAAGGTCAGATCGGGTCGATGCGCCAACCGTCCAACGATCTGGCGCACACCACAAAAGCCGTTATACGCGCCGTGTCGTGCGAGCGTCTCTGCCAAATCACCGGCGCTCAGGTCCGCAAGCCCGACAATCCTCACAGTGTGATCGCACCGATCCGCCTCGGCCTGCACGAAGGCCGTCTCGGCCACAGGATCAGGCAACGCGCCGTCCGTTTGCACGTGCACGGACGCTCGGGGCGCAACTTCGGCCTCAGCCAGAAACTCCTCCATCAGGTAATCACGCTGGATCGGCGTCGGATCGCCAAACGGTTTCGGAGCGCCGATGTCGCGCAACCATCCGTACCCAATCTCGTCGCCACGTGTATCGGGCGCCCAAACGTGGTGGTGCGCATCAATATAACCGGAAGGGAGGAGATCATTCAGCGCCATATCTCATAGTCCATTTCGCCAGTAATCATGATTATGTTAAATATGCAGTATGCCGGGAATGTATAATAACCCCAATGGCTTAGACGTTTGCTCACGCGTGAGCAGCTTACGCAACCGCCGCCGTGACGATCATCTCCACCTTCAGCACGTCCCGCGCCAGCTTTGCTTCGCCACAGGCGCGCGCCGGTGCATGGCCCTCAGGCACCCATGCGTTCCACACTTCGTTCATCGCTGCGAAGTCGGCCATATCGGCCAGCCAGATCGTCACCTGAAGCATATGCTCGCGGCTGGAACCGGCTTGTTTCAGCAAAGCATCGACACGACGCAGGCATTCAACCGTTTGCTCCGTGATATCCGCACCCTCGCCCACTTGGCCGGTCAGATAAACCACACCATTGTGCTTCACGATCTTCGAGGACCGGACACCCGGCTCAATTCGTTCGATCATCCGACCAATCCCTTCGTTTTCAAGACATCCGTGATCTCATCCAGGATCGCCGGGTCGTCAATCGCAGCTGGCATCTTGTAGCTCTCAGCATCCGCAATCTTCTGCATCGTTCCACGCAGCACCTTCCCAGAGCGTGTCTTGGGCAACCGTTTGACACCCACAGCCGTCTTGAAAGCCGCCACAGCACCGATCTCAGCCCGAACCATTTTCACCAGTTCGGCGCAGATCTCATCCTCAGGCCGGTTTACGCCAGCCTTGGTCACAAAGAACCCCAGCGGCATCTGGCCCTTCAATTCATCCGCTTTGCCCACAACAGCGCATTCAGCGACATCCTTATGGTGCGCCAGAACCTCTTCCATAGCGCCCGTGCTCAACCGATGGCCCGCGACGTTGATGATGTCATCGGTGCGCGCCATGATGTGCAGATAGCCGTCTTCATCCAGAATGCCAGCATCCGATGTGGCATAATATCCTGGAAAATCATTGAGATAGCTCGACCGAAACCGATCTTCCGCATTCCACAACGTCGGCAGGCAACTCGGTGGCAAAGGCAGTTTCACCACGATATTCCCAAGCGTTCCGTTGGGCACAGGCGCGCCGGAATCGTCCAACACCTGCACGTCATAGCCCGGCATGGGAACGCCCGGAGAGCCATGTTTTACAGGCAAGGCCTCGATCCCCATGGGCACCGCGGAAATGGCCCATCCGGTCTCTGTCTGCCACCAATGGTCGATGACCGGCACGCCCAGATGTTCCTCGGCCCATTGCAGTGTTGCGGGGTCCGAACGTTCGCCGGCAAGAAACAACGATTTCAGCCCACTCAGGTCATAATCGGCCATCAACGCCGCCTCAGGGTCCTGCCCCCGGATCGCCCGGAACGCTGTGGGTGCAGTGAACAGCACCTTGACGTTGTGCTCGGAAATCACCCGCCAGAACGCGCCAGCGTCGGGCGTGCCGATGGGCTTTCCCTCGTAGACCAGCGTCGTGCAACCCGCCAGCAGCGGCGCGTAGCAGATGTAGGAATGGCCCACGACCCAGCCAACGTCCGAGGCCGCCCAGAACACATCGCCCGTATCGACGTCATAGATGTTCTTCATCGTCCAGTTCAGCGCCACCATATGGCCGCCGGTATCGCGCACCACGCCTTTGGGCTGACCCGTCGTGCCAGACGTATAAAGGATATAGGCCGGGTCAGTCGCCTTGACCTCAGCACAGGGCGCTTTCCGACCCTCTGCACGAGCCGTGGCCATTGCGTCGGCCCAATCCAGATCGCGGCCTTCGGTCAGTGCACAAGACTGAACCTCGCGCTGAAGGATCAGACATGCATCCGGCTTTACCTGAGCAATATCAATCGCTTCATCCAGCAACTTCATGTAATCGATGACGCGCCCCGGCTCGATCCCACAGCTGGCCGAGATCACCGCCTTCGCGCCCGCATCGTCGATCCGTGTCGCCAGTTCCGGCGCCGCAAAGCCACCGAACACCACCGAATGTACCGCCCCAATCCGCGCGCAGGCGAGCATGGCCATCACCGCCTCAGCGACCATGGGCATATAGATGATCACGCGGTCCCCCTGCCCCACGCCCATGCCCTCGAGCACGGCGCCAAGGGTGGCGACCTCATCCTGCAACTCGGCGTAAGTGATCTTGCGCTTGGTGTCCGTCACCGGGCTGTCGTAGATCAGCGCGAGCCTGTCACCGTGCCCGGCCTCCACATGGCGGTCCACCGCGTTCCAGCAGGTGTTGCAGGTCGCATCCGGGAACCAGCGGCCATAGACGTCCGCGTTGCCGTCAAAAATCACCTCAGGTGCCTTGATCCAATCGATCCCTTTGGCGGCCTCCACCCAGAAATCCTCAGGCGCGGCAGCCCAGGCCGCATAGGTGTCTTTGTAGCTCATCTCGGTGTCCCTCCCGCTGCGCCTTGGCGTGTATTCGGCAGTCATGTTGCAACCCGGGCGCGAGGGGGTCAATCTGCGTTACCGCCAACTGTGACGAAAGGGACAGGCATGACGCTGACCACCACCGCGGCTGAGATGGTTGCCGCCGCCCGCGCCCGTATTGATGAGGTCGAAACAAAGGACCTGATCGCGCAGCTGGATGATCCCGATCTGGTCGTGGTCGACATTCGCGACATCCGCGAACGCCAGCGCACGGGCTTCATTCCCGGATCGGTCCACGCCCCACGCGGCATGATCGAATTCTGGATCGACCCCGACAGCCCCTATCACAAGGCCGTCTTCGCGCAGGAGGGCAAACGCTACGTCTTTCACTGCGCCTCAGGCTGGCGCTCGGCGCTGACAGTGGCCACGCTGCAGGACATGGGATTCCCTGCCGCCCATCTGCGCGAAGGCTTTTCCACCTGGGCCGATCAAGGCGGTCCGGTCGAACAGTCAGACAAGGGTTAACGACGCTTTGACGCGGCCCGGCACTTGATTATAAAGTGCCGTCAAAGGGATAGGACTAAAATGAAATTTCTGGTGCTCAACGGCCCCAACCTCAACCTCCTTGGGGAGAGAGAGCCCGAGATTTACGGGGCCAAGTCGCTTGCCGATATTGCGGCCGAATGCGCGGCGTTGGCCAATGATTTAGGCTGTGAAGTTGAGTTCCGCCAATCGAACCACGAAGGCGGCCTTGTCGATGCCCTTCACGATATTCGCCACACCCATCAGGGCGTGGTGATCAATGCGGGTGCCTACACCCATACGTCGATCGCGTTGCGGGATGCGATCAGTGGGATCGCCCTTCCCACGGTCGAGCTACACATTTCCAATACCCATGCCCGCGAAGACTTTCGCCATGCCTCCATGCTTGGCGGTGTCTGCCTTGGCATTATCCAAGGTTTCGGAACGGCAGGTTACGGCCTGGCAATCCGCGCCCTTCACACTCACCTTTCATAAGCGTTTAGGATCCCCTTCATGAAACGCCTTCGCCCCTATTTGCAAATGACCACCGTCGAAGATCTGTGGTCCCATCACACCAAGGTTCTGGCCTCTTACGGCTTTGACCGTGTCTTCTATGCATTCAACGCCTTTCGGGGTGCCGGCCTGTACGACAACCCTGAAGATGCGCTTTTGCTCACCAATATGCCCACGGATTACATGGAGGCCTATGTTGGCGGGGGCATGTTCCGGGACGGTGTCATGATGCGGTGGGCCGTGGACAATGTCGGCGCGGCCTCCTGGCGGGATGTGTTTCAGTCCATGGTCGGTGACACCCCCACCAAGGGCGAACTCGCCATGATGGAGTTGAACCAGCGCCACGGCATGACAGCCGGTTACACGATCAGTTTTCCCATGGCGATCAAGAACTCGAACGCGGGCATCGGCCTGGCGGTCAAGAAAGGCATGGGCCAGGACGAGGCTGATGCGATCTGGGAAGAGCATGGTGCGGACATCGAGACGATCTGCCATGTCGCCCATCTGTGTATTCTGCAACTGCCCGCCACCGGTCAGCGCAAACTTCTAACCCCCCGCCAATCCGAGGTGTTGGAGCTTGTGGCCGACGGCAAGACAATGGCCGACATCGCGCTTCTGCTCGAACGCAACGTGGCCACCGTCGAAAAACACCTGCGCGGCGCACGTGATGCCTTGGGGGTCGAAACCACGGCCCAAGCGGTGCGCAAAGCGTCGATTCTCAACCAGATTTTCCGACTCGACGACAAGGAAGATCAAACCCCGCGCCTACCACATTTGACCGGTTCCGTCGGCGATCGGCGCTAAACCTGTCCTTTTCGACAGGTTTTTGACCGAATGGTAAGGGAATCCCCATCTATCCTGACGGGTTCTCTTTTGGCATTCTGATGCTGTTCCGTGAGTGATGGCAATTACGGCCAGGAACACCGGGCCTTGGTGGCGGCATTTTCCCGCCACCGGGTCCACCTAAGGGTCACGCGAGTGGCCCGAGGGGCTCGAAGCGGGCGGCGTTTATTTTTCGACGCCCGATATCCGCTTCGGGGAAACGGACCGCCTTTATCCCTTGGGCGGCCCGACATAACGAACCGGCGCACCTTGTCCCTTGCCCCTCGCGCCGGGTGTTCACTGAAGAAGCGGCGTTGCCTATGTCCCTGGGCGGCGCCGTTTTTCTTTTTGATGGCACGCCATACCCGCCAAAAAATGCAGCAACGATGTAAACCGATCCTCTGTTCCGTGACATGAATGGTCATGAAAGGGCGGACCATGACCGAGACGGACAAAGACATCGAAACGCTGAACATGCTGTTTGGCGACGCAAGGGCCGATTATCAATCGCTGCGCCACGGCGCCGTCCCCCCGCCCCTTACGGTTGCGCCACAAGCCAAGCCGCGCCCCGCACGCCGCTTCCTTGCGATTGCAGCAGGCGTCGCGGCGCTTGGTGTGACGGGCCTCGTCCTGCTCAGCCTCAACCAACCGGACAATTCGACAGGCCCCCGCTTGATCGCCGCCCCGCAAACCATGCCTGATGCGCCCACAGGCCGCCCCCAATTCAACGGCAGCACCCGCCCCAATCTGTCCTTTTCGCGCATGACGCTTGATTTCACCCTTCCGCAACGCCCGGACGGATCGAACGGATGAACGCCGCCCCGCCCTCAGATGCGGATTGGGGCCTTATGGCGCGCGCCTCGCAGGACCAGCTGGCCCTGTCGCAACTTTACGACCGGCACCGCCATTACGTGTTCCGGCTCGCCTGGGGCATCTTGGGCGAAGACGCCGCTGCAGACGACGTCGTGCAAGAGGTGTTCCTGCGCCTCCACGATGGCCGCCTGAAGGCGCAGCCGCGCGCGAAGTTCACCACCTGGCTCTATGGTGTCGTGCTCAACATCGCGCGCGAACAGGCCCGCAGGCGCCGCCGCTTCTGGGGCGCTGCGCAAGCCGATGAGGTGCTCAGCACCCACGCCGATGATCAGGCCGACCCGGCCCGGTTGGACCGGTTGCGCGATCTGGGCCGTGCGCTCGCCACCCTTCCAATCCGACAGCGCGAAGTCGTTCTACTGCGCTTTCTCGAAGGTTTCGACACCGCCGAGACCGCCGAAATTCTCGGATGCCGCCAAGGCACCGTGAAGGCCCACCTCCACCGGGCTACCCGCAAACTGCAAACCGAATTCCAATCCCCGCCCCCACTTTCGAAGGAGACGTCCCAATGAAACACTTGATGCTCGCAGGAATCCTCAGCGTGACCGCCGTATTTGCCCCAGTTCACCACGCACAGGCGCAAGAGGCCGAGTTTGAGATGATCGACCTCTTCCAATCCTATCTCGACCTGGCCGAGCAATTCGTGGGCTTCACCACCGAACAGGAGGCGACGGTTTTCCTCGCCATCGAAGGTGTGGTCGAAATCTACGAAGAACGCGGCGAACAGGCCGCCGCCATCCCGATCCTGCAAGAGGCGCTGGCCCAGTACCCGGATGATTTGGCCGTGCGCAATATCATCCGCTTCAAACTGCGCGATCTCTACCGTGACACGGGCCAGGCCGAGCTGGCATTGGCCGAATTGCAGGCCATCATTGAAGAAAACAGCTGACCCGCAAAGAAAACGGGGCAGAGGATTGCTCCCCTGCCCCGTCACTGTCCCTCGCGAAAGCTGAGTTCAGCCTTGGGCCGCTTTTGCGACCTCTTCTGCGAAGTTCTCTTCTTTCTTTTCGATGCCTTCGCCCACTTCAAGGCGAACGAACCCGGTGATCTCAGCACCGGCTTCCTTGGCGGCATCGCCAACAGTTAGGTCGGGGTTCACGACAAACGCTTGGTTCACCAGCGTGACCTCGGCCATGTACTTCTTCATACGACCGACGATCATCTTCTCGATGACCTGCTCGGGCTTGCCGGACTCGCGCGCGATGTCCATCTGAACCTGCTTTTCCTTCTCGACCACGGCCGGATCCAGATCAGCTTCCGACAGCGAGGCGGGGTTCACAGCGGCGACGTGCATTGCGACCTGCTTGGCGAAACCGGCATCACCACCTTTGGTGGCAACCAGAACGCCAATCTTGCCCATGCCGTCAGCAGCCGCGTTGTGCACGTAGGCCACAACCTGATCGCCTTCCAGCTTGGCCATGCGGCGCACCGACATGTTCTCACCGATCACGGCAACGGCGTCAGTCACGGTCTGCTCAACGGACTTACCGTCCATGTCAGCGGCTTTCAGGCCGTCAATGTCGTTCACGCCCATTGCCACGCTGGCAATGCCGGACACCATCTTCTGGAAGTCGGCGTTCTTGCCCACGAAGTCGGTTTCTGAGTTCACCTCAACGGCGACACCTGTGCCACCGTCAACGGCGACAGCCACAAGGCCCTCAGCCGCGGTGCGGCCCGATTTCTTCGCGGCCTTTGCGAGGCCCTTGGTGCGCAGCCAGTCAACGGCGGCTTCCATGTCGCCATCGGTTTCGGTCAGCGCCTTCTTGGCGTCCATCATGCCTGCGCCGGTCGTGTCGCGCAGCTCTTTCACCATGCTTGCGGTGATAGCCATGTCATGTCTCCTGAAATGGGAAATGTCGGGCCGGGGCATCTCCCCCGACCCTCATGTCAGTTCGCTCGCAAAGGGCTCAGCCCTCGGCGGGGGTCTCTTCTGCGGCGGGTGCCTCGGCTGCGGCTTCTTCCGTGGGGGCGGCTGCAGGGGCCTCTTCGGTGAGCGCTTCCTCGACGGAGCCCTCTTCGAGCGCACCCAGATCGACACCAGCGGTCTCCATCTGCGTGGTCATACCGTCCAGTGCCGCGCGGGAGATGAGATCGCAGTAAAGCGCGATTGCGCGGGCCGCGTCGTCATTGCCGGGGATGATGTAGTCCACACCATCGGGCGAGCAGTTCGTGTCGACCACAGCCACAACCGGGATGCCAAGCTTCTTGGCTTCGGCAATGGCGAGGTCTTCCTTGTTGACGTCGATCACGAAGATCAGGTCAGGCAGACCGCCCATCTCGCGGATACCGCCGAGCGAGGCTTGCAGCTTCGCCTGGTCACGCTCCATGCCAAGACGCTCTTTCTTGGTCAGACCTTCGAGGGAGCCGTCTGCCGACTTCTCGTCAATCTCTTTCAGGCGGCTGATGGAGTTGGAAACGGTTTTCCAGTTGGTCAGCGTGCCACCCAGCCAGCGGTGGTTCATGTAGTATTGCGCGCAACGCTCAGCGGCGTCAGCGATCGGCTTTTGTGCCTGACGCTTGGTGCCCACGAACAGAATGCGGCCGCCCTTGGCGACGGTTTCGCGAACCGCGACCAGCGCCTGCTCAAGCATCGGGTGCGTCTGCGTCAGGTCGATGATGTGAATGCCGTTACGGTCACCATAGATGAACTCGCCCATACGGGGGTTCCAACGTTGGGTCTGGTGGCCGAAGTGAACGCCAGCTTCAAGAAGCTGCCGCATGGAGAAATCAGGAAGCGCCATGCTTGTTTTCCTTTTCCGGTTTGTACCTGAGCGAGGGATCAGAGGCGGATGCCTCAACCGGTGGACCGTATGGGGATGTCTCCCCCAAGGGCCCGCCCTCGCCTGTGAAGTGCGCGCGCTTTAGGCCATCGCGGGCGGCAACGCAACCCCGCGTTCAGGACTTGATGCAAATCAAGGCAGTCGCAGCGTGTTTGACGTACATGACCTGCATACCAACGGAGAGTAGCATGGCGAAAGACACAGCAGAGAGCAGCCAAAAAGCCCCCGCTCAACCTGTGACGGAATTGGCCGAGGCCAAACCCACGATCACTGGCTTTGAAACGGGCGACTATCCCTACCCCAACAAGCTGGCTGCAAAGGAATATGAGGCTGAAAAAGCTGCGCTTCAGGTTGAGCTTCTTAAAGTCCAGCATTGGGTGGAGGAAACGGGCCAGAAAGTCGTCATGCTGTTTGAGGGCCGCGATGCCGCTGGCAAGGGTGGCACGATCAAGCGCTTCATGGAGCATCTGAACCCACGCGGCGCGCGTGTGGTGGCGCTCAACAAACCGTCTGACGAGGAACGCGGCCAGTGGTTTTTCCAGCGCTATATCAAGCACCTGCCCACGGCCGGTGAGATCGTTCTCTACGACCGCTCCTGGTACAACCGCGCGGGCGTGGAACGCGTAATGGAGTTCTGCGAGCCCAACGAATATCTCGAATTCATGCGCCAGACGCCCGATCTTGAACGGATGCTGACACGCTCCGGCATCAAGCTGTTCAAATACTGGTTCTCGGTCACGCAGGAAGAACAGCGCCGCCGCTTCCAATCGCGTGAAACCGATCCGCTGAAGCAATGGAAGCTATCTCCTATCGACCGTGCAAGCCTCGACAAGTGGGACGATTATACCGAGGCGAAAGAGGCGATGTTTTTCTATACCGACACCGCCGATGCGCCTTGGACGTTGATCCGCTCCAACGACAAGAAGCGCGCGCGGCTTGGCTGTATGCGCCATTTCCTTTCGAGTCTTGATTATCCTGGCAAGGATCATGAGGTCGTCGGCGCGCCGGATCCACAGATCGTGTTGCAAGCCGAAACCGTCGTGCACGAGGCTGATCATATCCTCGCCAGCTCGCTTCATCCAAAAACTCGGAAAAGCGGCTAGAGCGGTTGGCGGGCCGGTACGCGCGGCCCGCCATTCGATCTATTCCAACACCAGCAGCACCCATTCCGTGCGGTCAGTGTCCCAATCGCCTTTCACCAACGGACGCCGCGCGACCTCGCGGAACCCGAGGCTATGATAGAGCGCCTCTGCAGCGTCATTACCAGCCGCCAGAATGATGCTTGCCCCCTGCCCCGCAGGCCGTGCGGCAAGCGCTTCTTTCAATAGAGACCGGCCAAGGCCTTTCCCGCGCGCGTCGGGCAAAACCGCCAAAACGTTCACATAAAGTGTGCCCGGTGCCATGTTCTCCAACTCGATCAGCGGCACGAACAAGTCAGGCGTGATCTCCTCTGGCTCGGTAGCGACGTCGTAGGTGATGATCATCCCTTTGGACGCACCATCCACGGTGCCCACAACGGCATTGCGCCACGAGAACGCGCCTTCATCGCGCGACGCGCGCGCCATACCCACATCCATCGGAGTTTCATCCCCCTGAACCATCGCGGCCCACAGGGTCATGGGCAGGCCCTCGCCCGCCATATCCACCAGTTGCGCCATCAGCGGCACATCGGCCAGCGTTGCCGGGCGGGAGGCTAGATCATGCGACATGATGATGCCCTCCAAGGCAAGTATGACCAACGGCTGCGATG
Source organism: Gymnodinialimonas sp. 202GB13-11 (assembly GCF_040932485.1). Classification (NCBI taxonomy): domain Bacteria; kingdom Pseudomonadati; phylum Pseudomonadota; class Alphaproteobacteria; order Rhodobacterales; family Paracoccaceae; genus Gymnodinialimonas; species Gymnodinialimonas hymeniacidonis. The sequence goes on from NZ_JBFRBH010000001.1 coordinate 1,395,954, forward strand.
TGGCGGTGATCGGTGCCACAGCATCCGCCAAGAACCTTCATTCTCGGCACATGCGACAACATCTCGGCATGCAGCTCACCGAATTCCTGCGGGTCGCCATCGTCCAGCTCTGCCGCCTCATCCAGTTCCGCGTGACTCATCCGGCTGGCGTTGGAGCGCAGTCCACCAAGGCGGTGGGTCCAGGCTTCCCCCCGCAGGATCGCGGCATAGTGATCGGGATGGGCGCAATTGATCATATAGAAAATCGGCGTGCTGCCCGTCGCTGCATCCACTTCTGCCACAGCGTCAGCCACGCGCTGACCCGATGGCATCACGCCATCGGTCTCAACGGTGAAGGAGACGATAACGGGCAAGCCTGCCAAAGCGGCGGCGCGCGCGATCCCGATTGCCTCTTCCACATGCGTCATGGTGACAGCACTCACCATATCGACCTGCGTTTTCGCGAAAGCCGCGATCTGATGCGCGTGATAGGCCTCATAGGCGGCAACCGATTTCATCTCGCCCGGTGCATATCCGTCGCCCTCAGGCCCGATCACGCCGTTAAGCACAACATCCATGCCCTCTTCGCGCCAAGGCTTGGCCAATTCAGCCGCAAAAGCGGCGGCTTTCCCGTTGGCCTGCGCGACAGCATCCGGGGCAAGCCCCAGTTTCGCACCCCAGCCCTGGCTTGCCCGCCATGTCGGTGTGTCGAGAACAAAGCCAGTGACAGCCTCAGCGGCCAGCTTCAAAAAGCCGTTGTAATAGCGCGCGATCATGGCGCGTCCGTCTTCCGTTTCCAACAATGGAAACGCGGCAAATTCCGGCAGGTCGAGGCCGTCGTGGAAAATCAAAGTCGTCTCCAGCCCGCCATCCGTCAAATACGGGCGGGACGTCGTCAGCAACGCCGAAGGGCGTGTGTGGTCCAATTGGTCCATGGTGTTGATCCTGATAAAATGTGAGGCCCGGCGTCGTGGAAACCTCCTCCAACACCGAACCCGCCGCAAAGAACACGGCGCACCCTGGTGTCCAAGGTAAGGGATTCCACCACTCCGTCCAAAGCATGATCTTGCAAAGCGCGTGGCCCCGCGCCATTGAACGGGGCATGACACAACGTCCCGACATTCTGTGCATTGGCGCTGTCCTTTGGGACATTATCGGCCGGACGCATCTTCCAATGGTGCAAGGCAATGACAAGCCCGGCCGGATCACCCGCATCCCCGGGGGCGTGGCGCTCAATATCGCCATGGCGCTTCGAAAACTCGATCTGCGGCCCGCCCTTCTTTCTGCCATTGGTGAAGATGCCGAAGGCCGTGATCTGCTGGCGGCGTGTGGCACCCTTGGCCTCGACACCAGCTACATTCACATCGACCCGTCGCTGCCAACCGATCGCTACATGGCCATCGAGGCGCAGGGGGCGTTGGTGGCCGCAATCGCCGATGCGCAAACACTGGAAAAAGCCGGGCGCGCGATCCTGAAACCGCTGGCCGACGGCGCACTTGGCTCGGCCCAAAGTCCGTGGGCGGGGCCAGTCGCCCTCGATGGCAACCTCAGCGCAGATCTGCTGGAAGAGGTCTCGCGCAGCCCGCTGTTTAGCCAATCTGACCTACGCATTGCGCCCGCATCCCCCGGCAAGGCCGAACGCCTCCGCCCGTTCCTCGTCCATCCGCAGGCCACGCTTTACGTCAACCGTGAAGAGGCCGGCCTGATCACCGGAACCAACCCCGCCAACGCAGCCGCCGCGGCCGAGGCGATGTTGCGTGCAGGCGCGCGCCGGGTGCTTGTCACCGAAGGCGCGCAAATGGCCGTCGACGCCACACCCGACAGCACGCTGACCCAGACCCCGCCCCCGGTGGAGGCCATCCGCATTACCGGTGCAGGCGACACCTTCATGGCGGCCCACATCGCCGCCGAGATTGCAGGGGCCACGCGCCACGACGCGCTGCACTCCGCCACCACAACCGCGGCCACCTACGTCGCCGGAGATGCCCTATGACCCTGCCCCTCACATTCTCACCCGAAGTCGAAGCCGCCAAGGCAGATGGCGCAGCAATCGTGGCCCTTGAAAGCACGATCATCACCCATGGCATGCCCTACCCGCAAAACGTGGAAACCGCTCGCCTGGTCGAGGCTGAGATCCGCGCCGCAGGGGCCGTCCCCGCCACCATCGCGATCATGGACGGGGCCATCCATATTGGCCTGACCGACGAACGCCTCGACGCACTCGCGCAAGCCCAAAACGTCGCCAAGCTCAGCCGCGCCGATCTGGCCGTCTGCCTTGCTTCAGGTGGCATCGGGGCCACAACGGTCGCCGCCACCATGATCTGCGCCCACCTCGCGGGTATCCACGTCTTCGCCACCGGCGGCATCGGCGGTGTGCATAAAGGGGCCGAAGACAGCTTTGACATCTCTGCCGACCTGCACGAACTCGCCCAAACCCCCGTCACCGTTGTGGCCGCAGGCGCAAAGGCGATCCTCGACCTGCCGAAAACCCTCGAAGTCCTCGAAACCCTCGGCGTGCCCGTCATCGCCCACGGTCAGGCCCCTTTCCCCGCTTTCTGGAGCCGCGACAGCGGCCTGCCCGCCCCCCTCCGCATCGACGACCCCGCACAAATCGCAGCCGCCCACCGAATGCGCACCGCGCTTGGCCTGCCCGGCGGGCAACTGATCGCCAATCCGATCCCGGTTGAGGCCGAAATACCGGCCGAAACGCTCGCCCCCCTCATCGCGCAGGCGCAGTCCGAGGCAGATGCGCAGGGCGTATCAGGCAAGGGCGTCACCCCCTTCCTGCTGCAACGCCTGTTCGAGTTGACCGAAGGCAAAAGCCTGACCGCCAACATCGCGCTTGTGCTCAACAATGCCCGGGTCGCGGCCCAAATCGCCCAACATTTGCGCGGCTGAGCCCTCCCGAGCCCATGCGCGCTTGTGCGCCCGCCCCCGCGCGCCTAGATAAGCGGTATTATGTCTAGCAGCTGACGGCCCCATGAAACTGCCCCAAACCGATCAACCGCCGCGTCGCGGGATTTTCTCCTCGCTGAGGTCGAATTTCCTGACCGGCCTTATCGTGATTGCCCCCATCGGCATTACGATCTGGTTGATCTGGACGTTGACGGGCTGGATCGACAGCTGGGTGCTGCCGTTCATTCCCGACCGCTACAATCCCTCGCTGCTGATTGCCGAATGGACCGGCATCAACATCAACATCCGTGGCATCGGCGTAGTAACGTTCTTCATCTTCACCATGCTGGTGGGGTGGATCGCCAAGGGCCTGATCGGTCGCTCGATGATCCGATGGGCGGAGTCGCTGGTGCTCTCGATCCCCGTGATCCGCACGGTTTATTCCGGCCTCAAACAGATTGCCGAAACCGTTCTCCAGCAAGGCCAGCAGAACTTCGACAAGGCTTGCCTCGTGCAATACCCGCGTGAGGGCATCTGGGCGATTGCCTTTATCTCAACCTCCGCCAAGGGCGAGATCGCCGAAAAGGTGCCGCAGGATATGGTCTCGGTCTTCTTGCCGACCACGCCGAACCCGACCTCAGGTTTCCTGCTGTTCGTGCCGCGCAAGGATGTCATCATCCTCGACATGAGTGTCGAAGACAGCGCCAAGCTGATCATCTCCGCCGGTCTGGTCTATCCCAACGGCGAAGACGCGAAAAAGGCGGTTGAGGCTCAGGTGGCTGAAGCCGCGGAATGAGCGCCCGGCGCCTTTACGTCATCTCCGGCTGCTCCGGCGGTGGCAAATCCACATTGATCGACGCGCTGGCCGAAACGGGCCACAACGTCGTGCGCGAACCCGGTCGCCGGATCATCGCTCAGGGTGGCCCCCTGCCGTGGGACGATATGGCAGGCTTCGCACAGGCAGCGATTGCGATGGCCGAGGCCGATTACGATGCGGCCCGTGCGCTCGAAGGCCCGGTCTTCTTCGACCGTGGTCTTGTCGACGCCGTCCTCGCCCTCGCCCACGCTACGGGCCAGCAACGTGACCTCACACGCATCGCGCAACGTCCCTATGCAAAACCCGTCTTCTTTGCCCCGCCGTGGCAAGACCTCTTCGCCAACGACGAAGATCGTCGCCATGGGTTTGCCGAAGCGCTCGCCGAACACGACAGGCTTGCGCGCGCCTACCGATCCTTGGGTCACACGCTCACCCCGCTTCCCAAATCCTCGGTCGCGCAACGCGTGGCGCTTGTCGTTGCAAAGGCGCTTTGAGCGTCCGAGGCAAATCAGGCTATAGGTGATCGGATGTTAGACGGCCTCGACGACATTTCTTGGGACTCGCTTGTTCACGCGTACGGGCCCGCGTCCGATGTGCCAGCCGATCTGCGTGCCCTGCTCAGCGCCGATGAGAACACCGCCAAAGACGCGCTCTGGCGTCTGTTCGGAAACATCCATCATCAAGGCACGGTGTATTTGGCCGCGCCACCGGCCATTCCCTTCCTGACAGAAATCGCGCTGGCCCTTCCGCCCGAGCGCGCGGCCGGTGTCGTCGATTTGCTCTCGGCTATGCTCGACTATGCAGCGGACATGATCATCGAAGACGGCCTGACCGTCGCAGCATTCCGCGAAAAGATGCGGGCCGACGAAGCCGCACTTGATCCCAAGGCCCTCGCGGAATGTAGGGAATTTGGTTGTTACCCCACGGTAATCGTTGAGACGTATGACGCCGTGATGGCGCAGATCCCTGTTTTGATGGAAGGGCTGGATACGGACGATCCCACGATCCAGATCGCCCTTTTTGGCCTATTGGCGGACGCACCTGAACACAGCGCGATGGCCAAAACCCTCGCCGAACGCGTCCTGTTTTTCGGCACATCCGACGAGGTCGCCCAGGTCAGCGCCATTGAATGCCTGCGACGCTTGTCGCTGTTTGACGAGGTCGCGGATTTTGGGCCGATCATTGAAAGGCTCACAGCCGACGGCGCGTCCCCGTTCCTAACCGCCTATGTCGTGCTGGCCCAAAGCAAGACCGGCCAAGCAGGCAAGGAAGACTTGCTGCGCGTTCTGCAAAAGGCCGACCGCTTGTACGAGATTGACCGCATGAACGCGCGCGGCGAAGGCTGGACCGCACCCCGCATCGCAGGCGCGCTGATGCCTTGGGCAGACACCGACAAAGAGCGGATTTGCGACGCAATCATGGGCGCAATTTCCGCCGCACGAACGGTCAAGGCCAGCCCTGATGACGTGATCGCCGTGCTGGTTCGGGTCCTGGCCAGCCCGCAGCCCGCGCAGGACTATTTCACCGGGAAGCGCACTTCAGACCTTACCCCTTTGGAGAGGCGGGCGTTGTTGCACGTCGCCGAGTTCGGAACGTGGAAATTGCGCGACAAATGGTTCGCAAATTTTGCGCAGCAAATGCGGTCTTACGGTCTTCCCGACAAGCCGGACGCATTGGAACGGTTTGCCGGGGCCAAACGCGGTGTGATTGCACGCCTGTTGGGGCGCTGACAAAAGGGCCGCCCCCGTTCGGGAAGCGGCCCAATCATGGTTAGCGAAAGGCTAACGTTTTCTGCTTTTATCAATATATCAGACACTTAACCCCTGGTTGCAACCTTGCAACCCTCGGCCCTCACTCTTCTTCAACCCACCAGACATCCGGCTGCCAGCCGATCCAGTCGCCATAAATCGGGATGTAATCGGGGTAGTTCAGCTCGGCGTTGAAGGCCAAACGGCTGATCGGGTTGTGGTGGAACGGCACCACATAACGCTGCGAGATCAGGACCCGGTCAAGCGCCCGGACAGCCGCCCGGTAATCGTCTTGGCTGGCAGCACTCAGCATCTCATCCACCATCGCTTCAATCGCCGGATGACACGCCCCCATAAGGTTGCGGGAGCCTTCGGCATCCGCCGACTCACACCCCCAATAAAGCCGCTGCTCATTGCCCGGGCTCAGCGACAGACCACGGCGGTAGTAGGTCATGTCGAAATCATAAACATCCGTCCGCTCGCGGTATTGCGCACTGTCCACACGGGTCACGTTGACCTCGATGCCAACACGCGCCAACGCCTCGACATAGATATTTGCAATTGCCTCGTTTTCAGACGATCCGGTCTGCAACAGGATCTCGAACGTCACCGGCCCGTTCGGCCCGGTCATGATCCCTTCTTCAACCGCGTAGCCCGCCTCTTCCATCAAGGCGATGGCCTGACGGATGCCGGCCCGGTTGCGTTCTGATCCATCCGAGATCGGCAGTTCATACCCCTCCATCGCGCCGGGAAGCAGGTCGCCTTGGAACGGGGCGAGGAATTCGGCCACTCGACCCGAGGCCGCGCCAGGTTCCATCGAAAGCGGCGAGTTTGCGAAGTAAGAGGTGATGCGCGGATCCACGCCACCGTTCACCGTCTGATTGATGAACTCGAAGTTGAACGCCTGGATCATCACCTCGCGCACGCGCCAATCGTCAAACGGCGCGCGACGGGTGTTCATAACGAAGCCAGTGATGCCCGAAGGCCGCTGATGCGGAATTTCGGCCAGCACGACTTCGCCGCTCTGCACGCGCGGGAAATTGTAATTGTCGGCCCAAGCCTGCGCCGAAGTCTCGCGCTGCGTGGTGATCAACCCGCTGGTGAAGGCTTCGGTCATGGCATTGCCGTCGCCGAAGAATTCCATGCGGATCTCGTCGATCACGTGCGTGCCCCGCCGGAACGGCACATCGGCGCCCCAATAATCCGGGTTGCGGCGGAGGCTGACGAAACGGCCCGCTTCGAAATCATCAATGACGTAGGGCGCGGTCGTTATCGGGATATTGGTCAGCCCGCTTTCAGTGAACTCAAGGTCCTCCCATTGCGCCGCCTGAAGGATCGGGCGCAGGCCCATTATCATGGCCAGTTCACGATCCGCTTCCGTCAGCGTGATGCGGACTGTGCGCTCGCCTACGGCTTCTATTCCCTCTACTCGCGTCCAGGAGCCGAGGTAACGCGGGTGCCCATCTGTGCCGAGCGTCTCGAACGACCAGATCACATCCTCGACCGTCACGGGGCTGCCATCGGAAAACGCGGCTTCCTCGCGCAACGTGAACTCGACCCACGTGTGATCTTCACCGATCTCAACCGTCTCGGCCAAAAGGCCGTAGAGCGTAAAGGGCTCGTCATAGGACCGGCCCAAAAGCGATTCGTAGGCAAGGAATCGCAACTGCCAGGGAACCGAGCCTTCGCGGATATGCGGGTTGAGCGAATCGAATGAGCCGACCTCGCCAGTTACGATTCGCCCGCCCGTGGGCGCGTCAGGATTAGCGTAAGGCAGATGCTCGAAATCCGCGCCAAGCGCTGGCTCACCGTACATGGCGACGCCGTGCGAAGGCTCAGCAATGGCAGGGCTGGCGAGCGCCAGACCCAGGGCCACAATACCTGCCCCTTTTATGAAACAATGCGTTTGCATTTGCGAACAATCCTCCTGCGGCCCGATTTTGTTGTAGTCTCACGCTATCCGGGCCGGATTGGGAGGGCAAACTTTTCGGTTGGACACGGGCCAAGTCATTGCTTATAAAGGGGTCACTGCTCGATAGGTTTCTTGCCTGTATGAAACCTGCCTCAATGACTTAACCCTGGCCTTGTGCCAGGGTTTTTTTTTGTTCAGCCGTCAAATCACACGGAACCTTGTCTGGCTTCCTCTGTTCTTTTCGCACCTGCAGCATTAGCGTGCAGGAAAAGACGATCAGAGCGGAGACCTTTCCATGGCCATCACCACAGACCTTTCCGGCAAGACTGCCGTTATCACCGGCTCAAATTCAGGAATCGGCCTTGGCGTCGCGCGGGAATTGGCGCGGGCGGGCGCAAATGTGGTTCTGAACTCCTACACCGACCGGAAAGAGGACCATGCGCTGGCCGAGGAGATCGCTGAGAACTTCAGCGTCGAGGCGCGCTACATCAAAGCAGACCTCTCCAAGGGCGATGAGGCGCGCGCGCTGATCGAGCAAGCTGGCACCTGCGACATCCTCATCAACAATGCTGGTATTCAGCACGTGGCGCCCATCGACGAATTCCCGGTCGAGAAGTGGGATGCGATCATCGCCATCATGCTATCCTCAACGTTCCACACCACGGCAGCCGCCCTGCCGATGATGCGAAAGGCCGGTTGGGGACGGTTTATCAATATCTCGTCTGCGCACGGCCTGACCGCCTCCCCCTACAAATCGGCCTATGTCTCGGCCAAGCATGGGGTTGTGGGAATGACCAAGGTTGTGGCGCTGGAAACTGCGCAGGAACCAATCACAGCCAACGCCATTTGCCCCGGTTACGTCCTGACGCCTTTGGTCGAGTCGCAAATTCCGGATACAGCCAAAAAATACGACATGTCTGAGGAAGAAGTGACGCAGAAAGTCATCCTCGAACGCCAGCCGTCCAAGGAATTCGCTACAACCGAGCAGCTCGGCGGCACCGTCGCGTTCCTTTGCTCGCCTGCAGCGGACCAGATCACCGGCACGACGATCAGCGTGGATGGTGGTTGGACGGCGCTCTGACCCACCGCTAGGCTTGTCGTGCGCGCTATCGCAAGGAGGAAGACCCATGTCCGAAGAGCAAGAAGCCGGAAACGACAAGCTTGAGATCGACAATATGTACCTGTGCGGCTCGACCTTCTCTCGCGTCAGCCTGAAGGGCGCGTCTTTCACCGACAGCACCTTGGAAGATGCGCGGCTGGAAGATGTGAATGCCACCGGGTTCATTTTCGAAAACGTCAACCTGACCGAAACCAAGTTCCACGACGTGAACATGGCGCAGGCCCATATCGACTATGCCAATCTGACAGGTGTGAAGATCACTGATGCGAACATGACCGACACGCGGATCGAGAATGTGAACCTGACGGGCTTCCACATGTCGAACGTCAATCTGACGGGGGCTGAGATCAGCAATGCAAATCTTTCCGACATGAAAATCAACGGCGTGTCGGTTGAGGATATGTTGGCCCTTTGGAAGGACACACATGGCACCGCCTAAGCGGATCAACCTTGCCCTTCAGGGCGGCGGTGCGCACGGCGCGTATACGTGGGGCGTGTTGGAGGCGATTCTTGCCTGCGATGATTTGGAAATTGCTGCGATATCCGGGACGTCCGCCGGAGCGTTGAACGGGGCAGCGGTGAAATCCGGGCTCAGCCGGGGATCACGGAATCTGGCGGCAGAAATGCTTGCCGGCGTTTGGGAGCAGGTGGGCGCAATCACGGATGAGGCATTTACGCCTTGGCTCAACATGATCTCGCCACAGGCGGTCAGCTTCGCCATCGAATCCTCCCTGCCCTTCGCCGTGGGCGACAGTGTCAGCCGGATGGTCAGCCCCTATTCAACCGGGCCTTTCTACCGCAACCCGTTAGCCCCCATCGTTTCCAAATTCGAATACGATCACATCTGCTGCGAAGACGGCCCGGATTTTTACATCTGCGCCACCAACGTGCGCTCCGGCAAAATTCGCATCTTCTCAGGAGAAGAGATCGGGCCGAAGGCGATCATGGCATCGGCCTGCCTGCCGACGCTTTTCCGCGCCATCGAAATCGACGATCCCCAAACCGGTGAGACCGAGGCCTATTGGGACGGCGGCTATACCGGCAACCCGGCGCTATTTCCTTTATTCAACCCCGAACTTCCGCGCGACATTCTGATCGTGAACATCAATCCCCTCTACCGCGATGAAGTACCGACATCGGCCCGCGCGATCCAGAACCGGATCAATGAGATCAGTTTCAACACATCTTTGCTGCGCGAACTTCGCGCCATCGAATTCGTCCAGCGCTTGCTTCACAAAGGGGCCGTTCAGGACAATGCGATGAAGGATATGCTGATCCATATGGTGTCAGACGACGACCTGATGCAGCAGCTTTCTGTTGCCACGAAACTGGTAGCCACGCCGCAAGTCCTCCATCAACTACGAGAGGCCGGTCGAACATCGGCTGAAACCTTCATTTCCGAGCATTTTGACAAAATCGGTGAAGACAGCACCGTCGATCTGCGGGCGATGTTCGAATAGCTTGGAACCCTCACCCGTTCCGCGCGTTGCAGTTTTACGCAACAGGAAAGGGAAATCCCATGAAATGGTCCGATGTTACAGCCAATTGGCCGTCTGTATTTGCTTCGTTGAAGGCGCGCTTTCCCTATCTTTCCGATGATATCCTGATTGCTGCTGACGGACAGCGCCATGCGCTTGAAGCAGCTATTGCCAATGAGCATGACCTTTCGAAAGCCGAAGCGCGTGAAGCATTGGACGAGTGGCTGGACGGACCCATGCCGTCGGATGCACGCACGCATCCAGCACAAGACAACGTGGCTATGCTGAACAGCCGCAGATACGTGGCGCCGCAGGAGGACGTGTATTCTGATGACGCACGGTTCGGCGACGATGATCAGGTTGAACAGCCCCGGCGTCGGTTCGGCTAAGGCGTCAGTTCCGTCACAAAACCTTCACATGAACGCATCTTGATTGCCGATCCCACTTTCGGCATGGATCGCGCTCATGACCTTGTCACAGCGCCTCATAGCCGAAGCCATTGGTACAGCTTTCCTTCTGATTGCTGTCGTTGGGTCGGGCATAATGGCTGCCAACTTAAGCGATGGGAACATCGCGCTTGCACTTTTGGCCAATGCCATCGCAACGGGCGTTGCGCTTTATGTGCTGATCACGATCTTCGGCCCCATCTCAGGGGCGCACTTCAACCCGGCGGTGACACTGGTCTTTGCATTGCGGGGTGAGATTGCGCTGCACCATGCTGCGGCGTATGTGTTGGTGCAGATCGTGGCTGGTATCTTGGGCGTATGGCTGTCCCATGTGATGTTTGATCTTCCGATCCTTCAGGCCTCAACAACCGCGCGGACAGGCCTTTCGCAGTGGGTGGCGGAAATCGTCGCAACCTTCGGCCTGCTCATCACCATTCTCGCGGGTATCCGTCATGCGCCTGCGCAAGTCCCAGCCTTGGTGGCGGCCTATATCACCGGCGCCTACTGGTTCACTGCATCGACAAGCTTCGCCAACCCCGCGGTCACGATCGCCCGCGCCTTCTCAGACACGTTTGCGGGGATTGCGCCTTCTGACGTGCTGCCGTTCATCGCCGCCCAGATCGTTGGTGCGGTACTGGCTTTTGGCCTTGCACGAATTCTCTACGCGCCAAATCGCTAACCCATCGACGTGACCCAAAGGATCGTGGCGTCATCGTCTGAAATCGAGATCACGTTGTGCCCCATCGCGGCGTCGTAGTATGCGCTATCGCCACGCACCATGTCGACGGGTTGGTAGAACTCCGTAAACAGCCGCACGGCACCGGTCAGCACGTAGAGGAACTCTTCCCCCTCATGTCGGACCCAACCGTCGAATTCCTCAAACGACCGCGCCCGGATCCGCGCGCGATAGGGCAGCATCGACTTTTGGACCAACTGATCGGCCAAAATCTCATGCTCATAGGTCGTGGTTGCATGGGCCGCGCCTTCGCCGCGTTTGGTGGAAACCATCCGCCCACCGCCCTGTGGCGAGGATTTCGGCGTGAAAAGCTGCGGCACTGAAATCCCAAGGCCCACGGCCAGCTTTTTGAGCGCGTCATAGGTGGGCGACATCTGCCCATTCTCGATCTTCGACAGCGTTGAGCGCGCGAGCCCTGCCTGCTGCGCCGCCTGCTCCAACGTCCAGCTTCGCGCCTTGCGCAATTCCCGCACGCGGACGGCCAGATCGACTGGCGCGGCTGTCGCATCCTCACCTGAGGCACGAGCAAGTTGGATCAGGCTGGGTTCCGGGGCGTGATCGGTCATGTGCTGTGCAGTAACGCAGGCCGGGCTGCGCTTGCAACCGCGCGCGGGCACGCATAGGCCATCGCCATGCAGCCACCCGCGAATTTCAACATCGTCGATCACGTTCTGGCCCATGCACAGGCGGACCCTGACAAGATCGCGCTCGCCGTTCTTGGGCCAGCCCGGGCTGAGCGCTGGTCCTATGGGCGGCTGGCCGAAGCTGTGGCGAGAGCCGCTGGCGGATTGCAGAGCACTGGCTTGCCACCAGGCAGCCACATCATGCTGCGCCTGACCAATTCTGCGACCTTTCCCGTGGCCTTTCTGGGCGCAATTTCCGCCGGTTACGTCCCACTCGTGACCTCTGCGGCTTTGACCGCGCCCGAGGTAACGAAGCTCACGCAGGTCGTCGCGCCGGACGCGATCATCGCCGACCAGGGCATCGCACTGCCGAATGGCGATTGGACGGTCTATGGCCCTGACATCCTACACGGCGCCCTTGCCCCGAACGGCACGTCCCACGCTGACAATCTGGCCTATATCGTGTTCACCTCCGGCACGTCCGGACGACCCAAAGCCGTACGCCATGCCCACCGGGCGATCTGGGCGCGCCAGATGATGGTGGAGGGCTGGTATGGCCTGACACAATCAGACCGCGTCCTGCACGCGGGCGCGCTAAACTGGACTTACACGCTCGGCACCGGGCTGCTAGACCCTTGGGCGATAGGCGCAACCGCGTTGGTCCCCGCCGACGGCACTGATCCGGCAACCCTCGGCCTTCTCGCCAAACGTCATGATGCGACGATACTGGCAGGCTCCCCCGGCCTTTTCCGCAAGCTTCTGGCCCGCGATTTGCCGCCCTTGCCCAAGCTGCGTCACGCCCTCTCAGCCGGGGAGGCCTTGCCGCCAAGCATGCGCACCCGCTGGCAGGCTGCCACAGGCACCGATATCCACGAAGCTCTCGGCATGTCGGAATGCTCTACCTTCCTATCCGGCTCCCCTGCCCGGCCCGCACCCGACGGGTGCATCGGCTACGCGCAGCAAGGGAGGTCTCTGGCCGTATTGGATGATACCGGCGCCCCGGTTCCTGATGGCACCACCGGCCATCTTGCCATACATCACAGTGATCCGGGCCTGACCTCTGGCATCTCCGGCCTTGGCGGTGCCGTTAGCTTGCCATTAACCGGCGACTGGTTCGTGACCGGAGATCTCGTCACGCGCCGCCCCGACGGCGCCTACACCTACCATGGCCGCGCCGATGACATGCTGACCGCTGGCGGATTTCGTATCGCCCCGGCCGAGATCGAAGCCGCTTTTGACGGCGTCTCCGGCCTCACCGAATGCGCCGCGCTGACCATCCAACCGAACGCGGAAACCAATATCCTCGCCCTTGCCTATTCCGGCACAGCCAGCGAAGATGATCTGGCACGCCACGCCGAACCCATTCTCGCCAAGCACAAACGCCCCCGCGCCTTTCTGCGCCTCGACGCCTTGCCGCGTGGCGGGAACGGCAAACTGAACCGCCGCGCGCTTGCGGCGGCTGTGAAGGACCTGACATGATCAAGCTCGATATCCTTTCCGACCCGATCTGCCCCTGGTGCTATATCGGCTGGAGCAACCTCGCCCGCGCGATGGAGGCCAAGCCGGATCACCCCTTCACCATCGAATGGCACCCCTTCCAGCTAAACCCCGACATGCCGCCAGAGGGCATGGACCGCCGCGCCTATCTGGAAGGCAAGTTCGGCGGCAAAGAGAATGCCGTGCGCGCCTATGCTCCCGTGTCCGAAAAGGCCGAGGAAGCGGGACTGAAACTGAACCTCGAAGGCATCACGCGCACTCCGAATACACTGAACGCCCATCGGCTGATCCACTGGGCAGGCATCGAAGGCCGCCAGACGCCCGCGGTTCTGGCGCTGTTCCGCGCATATTTTGTCGATGGCCGCGATATTGGTGACGTGACAAACCTGACCGACATTGGCGAAAGCATCGGGCTCGACCGCGCCATGCTGACCAAACTCTATGACGGCGACTCAGACACCCAGAACATCCGCGACCGCGACGCCCATGCCCGCGAACGCGGCGTTCAGGCCGTGCCGACCTTCATTGTGGCATCCCAACACGCTGTTCCCGGCGCACAGCCACCGCAGCAGTGGGAAGCGATTATCGACGACTTGAACGAGCAACTTGCGAAGCTGCAAGAGGCTGAGGGGTGATCTTCGGCCTTATCCTCGGCCTTGGGGCCTGCGCCGCTTGGGGGCTGCTGCTTTGGTGGTCCGAGCGGGACGCCATGACCGGCCCTTGGCCACCCGAGCAGGGCAATTGGGGCACCGCCGCCTGGGCCTGGGGGCTGACGATCCTGATCTATGTCGGCCTCTTTCAGACATGGGAGGTTCCCACTGGTCCGTGGGCCTGGCTGATCTGGACCATCGGGCTGGGGATTGGCTTTGCTGGCAGTGCGCTCCAGACATGGGGCACGGCCAATCTGGGCTTCAAAGGGACCAGCGGGTGGGACGTGGGTGTTGAGACGCGAGGTGCCTATGCACGGTCGCGCCACCCGCAATATGTAGGCCAAGCGGCGGGCTTTCTGGGCTTTGCCATCATTTTGGGTCACTGGCCCGGCTGGATCATCTCACTGACGGCCATGGCCACGCTCTACGCCGCTGCCATCGTAGAAGAGGCCGCGCTTGCCGCACGCCATGCGGACCACGCCGCCTACCGCGCCCGCATGCCGTTCCTGTTGGGGCGCAGCACATGAGCAGCACCGCCGAGGCCCCGCGCCCGATCCCTCGCCTGTCCACAACCGAATTCATCGCCCTGATGGGCATGATGTTTGCCACCATCGCCTTTTCAATCGACGCGATGCTGCCCGCACTGCCCGACATCGCGGCGCAGCTTTCACCAGACGAGCCCAACTATGCACAACTTGTCATAACTAGCTTCGTGATGGGCATGGGCGTGGGCACGCTTGTGACAGGCCCGCTCTCGGACGCGTTCGGGCGCAAGACGATTATCATTTCATTCGCAGCCCTTTACATGGTCGGCGCGGCGCTTGCTTGGGCAGCTTCCAGCATGGAATTGCTGATTGCCGCCCGCATCATCCAGGGCTTAGGTGCGGCGGGCCCGCGCGTGGCCTCCATGGCGTTGATCCGTGACCTTTACACGGGTCGGGAGATGGCCCGGATCATCTCATTCGCGATGCTGGTCTTCACCGTCTTTCCCGCCGTCGCGCCTTTGATCGGCCATGGCATTATCGAGCTGTTCGGCTGGCGGGCGATCTTCGTCAGCTTTCTGCTGTTCTCACTGGTCTCCGTGGGTTGGCTGACGATCCGCCAGGCCGAAACCCACCCGCCTGCAAACCGCCGCAAGCTGAACGCGGCTGAGCTGTGGGCCGGCACGCGTGAGGCGCTTTCACTGCGCCAGATGCAGCTGTCGATCCTTGTACAATCCATGATCTATGGCCTGCTGTTTGGCACGATCACCTCAATCCAACCGATCTTCGACCGTACCTACGGATGGGGCGAATATTTCCATTGGTTCTTCTTTGCCATAGCCGTGCTTTCAGCCCCGGCAGCCCCTCTGAACGGACGGCTCGTGGTGCGCCTCGGAATGCGCCCTTTGATCCGCCGCGCACTCTGGGCCCAGACCGGCTTCTCAAGCCTGTTCGTCCTGCTGCTGCACAGCAGCGCCGCAGGAGGGGCGGAGGTTTGGTTCTACTTCGCCTGGTCCGTCACGGTTTTCGCGCTGATGGGCTTCACCATCGGCAACCTCAATGCGCTGGCACTGGAACCACTCGGTCACATCGCAGGGCTGGCAGCCTCGCTTATGGGAGCATTGGCTACAGTAGCAGGCGCAGTCCTCGGCACAGGGATCGGCCAACTCTACAACGGCACGGCCATGCCCCTTGCCGCGTCAGTTCTGGCGCTGTCACTGATGGGCGCCGTCGTCATGCGCTATATGCCCCGTGAAGGACGCGACTGAGGCTATTCGGCGGGCTGGGGCATGGGCGCGCGCTTTGCGGTGCGCCACCACCAGATCGCCACGACAAGCACGTTTGGAACCCAGCAGGTCCAGCCAAGGTAAGGGAAAACCACGTCCATATCCCAGAACAGCCGTAGGACCGGCAGCTGCAAGCGGAACGACACAGCCCCAAAGCTCAGCGCTGCCATCATTACCATCCAGCGTTTGTGCATCTCGTAATTCTTTCGGCGGATGTGCCAGATGCCCATAACCAGCGCGCCGAACCACGCGACGGAGCCCAGGGCGAAGCCCGCCTCGGACCAGAGTGGATAGGACATGTTGAAACTGATCGGCGGGGTCGTCAGCGACGCGATCACCACAATGGGGACCAGCGCCCACCCCAGATAGACATGTTTCCGCCGATCGCCCCGCCGCCACATGCGGCTAACCTGAAGCGGTGTCAGGATCACGGCCAACCCACCGGCAATCATATGCACGGCCAGGATCGAGCCAACATTCTCGATATGATGGGCCACATGGTCCGCGCCGCGTTCGATCCCCTCGACCACGAAACTCATCCACGTGACATGAAACCCTTCCCCCCAATGGGCAAAGACCCCATGGATCAGGCCAGGTGGCACGAATTTGAACGCCGAAGCTGCAGACAGAGCCGAGAAAAACAGGAATGCGTACCAACCCCAACGGGGCATCTCTCGGCGGGAATTAGGCGTGTCTGACATCTGCTCGGGGCCTTTGCGTATATGACCTTCGCGCTTTGGGGTCACTTACCCCGAAAAGGCCACCGGCATCAATGCGACGCCTTTGCAGGAGCCTTGCCCTCGGCATGCATCGCCAGATCGCGGGCAATCGCAAAGGCACCTTTGATCTTGTCGCTGTCTTTCTTCCAATCGCGGCGCACGACGATCTTGTTGTCTTTGACCTTCGCCAGACCCTTCTGGTCCTGCACAAACTCCACCAATCCGGCGGGGCTTGGAAACTTGTCGTTGTGGAACTGGATCGTCGCCCCCTTCGGCCCGGCGTCCAGCTTGGCGATATGGGCGCGTTTGCACATCGCCTTGATGCGCACGACCAGCAGAAGCGTATTCACTTCTTTCGGCAGCGTTCCGAAGCGGTCGATCAATTCGGCGGCAAAGCCTTCCAGGTCGACCTTCGTTTCAAGCTGCGAAAGCCGCCGATACAACCCCAAGCGCACATCGAGATCGGGCACATATGCCTCGGGGATCAAAACCGGTACGCCGAGGTTGATCTGCGGTGACCATTGGCCATCATCGGCAACGATCCCCTCCGCCTCGCCTGAGCGGATCTTGGCAATCGCCTCCTCCAACATGGATTGGTAAAGCTCAAAGCCAACTTCCTTCACATGGCCCGATTGCTCTTCGCCCACGATGTTGCCAGCGCCCCGAATGTCGAGGTCTTGGCTCGCAATCGTAAAGCCCGCCCCAAGGCTGTCGAGGCTGCCCAACACCCGCAACCGTTTCTCCGCCGTGGGCGTCAGCTTGCCCCGTGGTTTGGTCGTCAGATAGGCATAAGCCCTTGTTTTTGAACGGCCCACCCGGCCCCGGATCTGGTATAGCTGCGCCAGGCCGAACATGTCCGCGCGGTGAATGACCATCGTGTTCGCCGTTGGAATATCGATGCCCGATTCCACAATCGTGGTGGCCAGTAACACATCGTATTTTCCGTCGTAGAAGGCCACCATCCGGTCGTCCAATTCGCCTGCCGCCATCTGTCCGTGGGCGGTGATGAACGTCACTTCCGGCACATGGTCACGCAGGAATTCCTCGATCTCGGGCAAGTCCTGTATCCGCGGCACCACGTAGAAGGATTGCCCGCCCCGATAATGCTCGCGTAGCAGGGCTTCGCGGATGGTGACCGCATCGAACTCGCTGACATAAGTGCGGATCGCCAGACGATCCACCGGAGGCGTACCGATCAGGCTGAGGTCCCGCACGCCAGACAATGACATCTGCAACGTGCGCGGAATTGGCGTTGCTGACAGCGTCAGGACATGCACGTCAGAACGCATCTCTTTCAGGCGTTCCTTATGCGTCACGCCGAAGCGCTGTTCCTCGTCGATGATCAGCAGGCCGAGGTTCTTGATCTTTACTTGCTTGGCCAGCACGGCATGTGTGCCGATCACGATATCGACGGAGCCATCGGCGAGACCCTTTCGCGTATCCGCCGCCTCCTTCGTGCCGACAAAGCGCGAAAGCTGCCGCACCGTGACCGGGAAGCCCCGGAAACGGTCCGCGAAGGTTTTCGCGTGCTGGCGGGCCAGCAGAGTCGTCGGTGCAATCACGGCGACCTGCATCCCCGACGCCGCCGCAACGAACGCGGCCCGCATCGCCACCTCGGTCTTGCCAAAGCCCACATCGCCAACGACCAGCCGGTCCATCGGGCGCCCAAGGGTCAGATCGTCCAACACATCGGCAATAGCCGTAAGCTGATCGTCCGTCTCCTCATAGGGAAAGCGGGCATTGAACGCCTCCCACATGTCGCCGGGTGGCTCGTAAACGGGCGCGCTGCGCAGCTCGCGTTCGGCGGCGATCCGGATCAGCTTATCGGCAATCTGGCGAATGCGTTCCTTAAGCTTCGCCTTCTTCGCCTGCCATGCCCCGCCACCCAGCTTATCAAGCAGACCTTCATCATGGCCGTAGCGGCTGAGCAGTTCGATGTTCTCGACCGGCAGGAACAGGCGGTCGCCCCCGGCATATTCCAACGCAACACATTCATGCGGCGCACCGGCGGCTGTCACGGTCTGGAGGCCGGTGTAGCGGCCCACCCCATGATCCACATGGACCACCAGATCTCCGGGGCTCAGACTTTGTGCCTCGGTCAGGTAATTCTCGGCCCGCTTCACCTTGCGCTTGGGTCGGATCAAGCGGTCGCCCAGAACATCCTGTTCCGAAATTACGGTCAGGCTATTGCCGGTAAAGCCTTCCTCCAGCGGCCAAACCGTCAGGTTCAGGCTGCCTGCACCGCCGATCTCCCGCGCATCCGCCACACGCCGGATGTCGCCAAGCCCCTCATCTTCCAGCAAGCCTTCAAGCCGCTCGCGTGCACCTTCGGACCAGCTCGCAATAAGCACGGCCCCATCTTCACGCTTTGCACGAACATGATCCGACAAGGCTCGGAAAAGGCTCAGATTCTCTTGTTGTCGCTCCGGCGCAAAACTGCGCCCGATCCGCCCGCCTGCGTCAATCACACCCGGACCGCTTGCAGCCGAGTGGACCGAGAATTGCAGAACTTTGTGGCCTGCCACCGCCTTTTCCCAAGCCGCATCGGCCAAATAGAGCAGTTCCGGCGGCGCAGGCTTATACACGGTATCAAGTCGCCCTTTCTGCGTCAGGGCAGTCTTGCGGGTGTCATACTGGTCCGTGATGCTTTCCCACCGCGCGACACGCTGTGGCGTGCTCTGGTCGTCCAGTGTGACGGTCGCTTCGGGCAGATAGTCGAACAGCGTCTCCAACCGCTCATGGAAGAAAGGCAGCCAATGCTCCATCCCCTGCGCTTTGCGCCCTGCGGTGACCGCTTCATAAAGCGGGTCTTCCGACCCTCCTGCCCCAAACTCCACCCGGTAGTTCTGTCGGAACCGCGCAATCGCAGCGTCATCAAGGATCACCTCGGAGACCGGCGCCAATTCCACACGCTCAAGTTTTTCTGACGTGCGCTGTGTGACCGGATCGAACCGTCGGGCCCCATCCAGCACATCGCCGAACAGGTCGAGACGCACAGGCTGGTCCTCACCGGGCGGCCACACGTCAATGATCCCGCCGCGCACGGCATAGTCGCCCGGCTCCGTCACCGTCGGGGTCTGCACGTACCCCATGCGCACAAGGAAGCCGCGCAACGCCTCTTCGTCGATGCGACCGTCCACCTGCGCCACGAATGCGGAGGAGGCCAGCAGGTCTCGCGGCGGTACATATTGCGTGGCCGCGTTCAGCGTTGTCAGCAAGATAAAGGGGCCCTTCAGCCCACCAGCCAACGTGGCGAGTGTCGCCATCCGTTGCGCCGAGACTTCCGCCTGCGGACTGACGCGGTCATAAGGCAGGCAATCCCAACCGGGGAATTCCAACACTGGCACCGTGGGATCAAAGAAGCGCAACGCCTCTGCCATCGCGCGCAGGCGCTTGTCGTCGCGCGCGACATGCACAACCGGCCCTGACGCGACTTCGCGCAGGACCAAAGTGGCATCGAACCCCTCAGGGGCACCACCGCACAGGATATGATTGGGATCAGCCATGGAGCGCCTGACCTACGCCGCCTCGCGCGGGTGTCAAGGTGTCAGCCGAACGGGCCAACATTCACATTCTGATACATGCCCCAGAACGCCGTGATGAAGATGAACACGACGCCCATCATCTGCACAATCAGCCGGTGTTGGCGCAGCATTGCGGGCACTTTGGCATATCCCGTGTCGTGCAAGCGCCGCGACGTCCACACGCCAAGAGCAACAACCAGCATCGACGGGCACAGCAACAGGAAAATCGCTTGACTGAATTCCACGCCATAGGCCCAACCGGTGATCGCGAGACCAGTTAGCAAAAAGGTCGCAAAGGCCACCGCAGCCACGCCTGATGTCTCTGCGTACTGCAGCATCCGCTCGGCGTTCATGCGCGCCAAAACCATCATGTCGGCCTCGGCACGTTCATCGCCACGCTTGGCGCGGCTGACCAGGTGGAACGGCACGCCGATGGTCCAATGGCTCAGCGAGGACCACAGGATCGCCAGAACGATCCAGTACCACATGTTCGAAAACGACCTGAGGTTGATCACTTGAGTGACGAGATCGAGGAAATCCAAGGGGAGCTCTTGCTGGGTGCCGACAATTCGCGCGCACCATATGCGTGCGATTCACCGGATGCCACCCCCGGCAGCACGCTTGCACCAAAAGCGTTGCCATGGCACCCCTGTCAACGGAACGTGACGACCGAAAGACCTGACAGATGAGTGTGAACCAAGCCCCCTTCCCGCTGGCCCGCTTCCGGCGCACCCGCGCCGCCGCACCGATCCGCAACCTCGTGCGCGAAAGCAGCCTCAGCGTGAATGACCTCATCTGGCCCGTCTTCGTCTGCGCGGGCACAAATGAGCGCCAAAAGGTCGCCTCAATGCCCGGTGTCGAACGCCTTTCGGTCGACTTGCTGGTCGACGCCGCGCGAGAAGCTGCCTCACTTGGCATCCCTGCAATTTGCATTTTTCCCTACACAGACCCATCCCTGAAAACCGAGCTCTGTGAAGAGGCCTGGAACCCAGACAACCTCTCCAACCGCGCGATCCGCGCGATCCGGGAAGCAGGCGTCGATATTGCGATCATGACCGACATCGCGCTCGACCCTTACAACGCCAACGGCCATGACGGCATCGTGCGCGACGGCATCATCGTGAACGACGAAACGGTCGAGGCGCTCGTGAAGATGGGGCTGGCGCAGGCGGAGGCCGGTGCAGATATCCTAGGACCGTCCGACATGATGGACGGGCGCATCGGCGCTATCCGTACAGCGCTTGAGGAGAACGGCCATAGCAATGTGACCCTCATGTCTTACGCCGCCAAATTCGCATCCGCCTATTACGGCCCGTTCCGGGATGCCGTCGGTGCGTCCGGTGCGCTGAAAGGCGATAAGAAAACCTACCAGATTGACCCTTTGAACGGACGCGAGGCGCTGCGCTGTGTGGAGCGTGACCTTCGCGAAGGTGCGGACATGGTCATGGTCAAGCCTGGCCTGCCCTACCTCGACATGTGCCGGCAGGTGAAAGACCGCTTTGGCGCACCGACCTTCGCCTATCAGGTCAGCGGCGAATACGCGATGGTTGAGGCTGCGGCCGCCAATGGCTGGATCGATGGCGAGAAGGTCATGCTGGAAAGCCTCATGGCCTTCCGCCGTGCAGGATGCGACGGGGTGCTGACCTATTTCGCGCCGCGTGTGGCGCGCATCCTCAACGGTTAGACCCAAGAATTGGGCGCGGCATCGGCAAAAACCCGCAGATATAGCGCCTTCACGGATGACAGCCCCGCCATTTCGGCGTATTCTTGCCACTAAGGATCGAGGCTACACAAGCCCCGGCAAGAGGCAATTAGGCAAGGTATTTCCCATGGCAGATGGTCTTTCCAGACGTTCCCTTCTTCTTGGCGCAGGCGCAGCACCGCTTTTGGCAGCGTGCGGCAACCCGCTTGGCAATTCAAACGCACCGCGCATCGACAGTCGCGTCGATGCGGCGATTGATTTCATGGTGGCCGAGGTTCCCGGAACACAGGACCTTGTGAACAACGCATCCGGTATGCTCGTCATGCCGCTGATCACCGAAGCAGGCTTCGGCTTTGGCGGGGCTTACGGTCGCGGCGCGCTGCGCGTCGGCGGGGCCACGGTCGATTACTATTCCGCTGTCTCCGGCAGCTTTGGCCTTCAGATCGGCGCACAGCAATATGCCCACACCCTGTTTTTCATGAACCCCGACGCGCTGGCTGAATTCCGCAATTCCGTCGGTTGGTCTGTCGGTGCAGACGTGCGCTATGCGGTCAACACAAACGCGGGCACTCTTGGGTTTGACACCGCCACATTGGCGGAACCCGTCATTGCCGTGATCTACGGCCAAGCCGGCCTAATCATTGGCGCGACGCTCGACGGTACGCGCTACACCCGCATCATTCCCTGATCTTGCTCGCGCAAGCGTGACTGGATGCAGTCCCCGGGCCGCGCCATCCTCTCGCCATCTTTACCGGAGGTCCCATGCTGCGCTTGCTCTTTGCCCTGATCCTGTTCGCTCTTCCCGCCACGGCCCAGGAAGACGTTGCCGACCTTAGCCCCTTGCCCGGTTGGGAAGTGCATGCCACTGACCACGACTTTAACACGCTAGTGCAAAGAACAAGGGACGCGATCGGCGCGCATGGTCTGGCAGTCGTCACGCAAGCCGGGCCAACCGGGGCTGCCGCGCGCCGGGGCATCGAGATTCCTGGCAATCGCGTGATCGGCGCGTTCAACAACCATTTCGCTGTCCGTCTTTTGCGGCAATCGACCGAGGCGATGATTCACGCCCCCATCCGCTTCTACGTCACCGAAAACGCGGACGGCACGGCCACCCTGTCTTATATCGCCCCCTCCACCCTTCTTTCGCCTTATGAGACCGCGGCGGACGTGGCGTCCGAACTCGATGATGTGTTTGCCGCCATTGCCCAAGACGCTGTCGCGCGCTAGACGCGGGCGATGCAGTGAACCCTGGCTAAGGACCGCCCGCGAATGATGACCCTGTTGCGATGGCTGACGCGGCTTGTGGCCGCCGGTATCGTTTTGGTCGTCCTCGTCGCCATGCTGGCCTATTGGATCGCCGGGCGCTCCATCCCTGATTACGAGGCCGAATGGACGGTTCCCGGTCTTGACGGTGAGGTTGAGATCGTCCGAAACACCGCCGCCGTTCCCCATATCTTTGCTTTGACCGACCACGATGTGCATTACGGACTTGGCTTTGTGCATGCCCAAGACAGGCTATGGCAAATGCTGATGCTGCGACGCACGGCGCAGGGGCGGCTATCGGAACTGTTCGGGCCCCGAACGCTGGAAGTCGATGATCTGATGCGGCGGTTGGATTTGGATGGTCATGCCACTCGCTCACTCGATGCCTTTTCCGACGACAGCCTTGGCGCGTTGCAAGCCTATGCCGACGGCGTAAACGCTTGGCTGCGCCTTGTCGGGTCGGAGGCGCTTGGGCGCGGGGCACCGGAATTATTCCTGTTCGAGCCTGAAATCGCACCATGGCGCCCGAACGACTCCGTCGCCATTTCGCTGCTTGTGGCGCTCGAATCCGCCACGCATCACGAACACGAAATCCTGCGCGCCCGCACGTCGCTGGCCTTGCCTGAACCGGGGCGCATCGTGGACATCATGCCGGATGCGCCGGGCACAGGTGCCGCAGAACTGGGCGACATCGCAGCCATTCTGGACATCCCCCGCAGCCTGTTTGCCGATGCAGGACCCACCAGGCCGCGTGATCCATTGCATCCCAATGCGCAGGGTTTGAACCGTGGCGGCGCATCGAATGTCTGGGCCGCAGCCCCGTCGCGTTCCGCGGCCGGCGGAGCTTTGATGGCCTCCGACCCGCACGTCACGCTGAGTGCGCCATCTTCATGGTACCTCGCCCGGCTGGAGCTTGCCACGGGTGGCGTCATCGGGGCCACCATCCCCGGGATGCCGAGCATCCTCAACGGTCGATCCGAGCAGATCAGTTGGGGCATCACCGCCGCCTACCTTGATGATATCGACCTCTATGTCGAAGAGCTGAACCCGGATAATCCGCAGCAATATCGCACACCCGACGGTTGGGCGGATTTTGAAACACGCCGAGAGATCATCCAGATCGCCGGCGAGGCTCCCGTTACGATAACCCTGCGCGAGACCGAGAATGGCCCCGTCATCCCCGGCGCGCATTGGGGACTGAGCAGCGTGACACCGGCAGGTCATGTGATGTCGATCCGCTGGACCGGGCTCAGCGATGAATTCACCTCCATCCAAACCGGCCTGCGTCTTATGCGCGCCCGTACTGTCGAGGAAGCTTTGACCACCGGCGAAGATTTCGTTGCACCCGCGGCCAATCTGCTTGTCGCGTCAGCTGACGGGCAGATCGGCATGCAGGTCATCGGCCATATGCCCTGGCGTCTGATCGAACATGAGACGGAGGCGCGCATGCCGTCGCGCGGCTGGATCGAGGGCAACCGTTGGCAAGGCATCACCCAGTATTTCGCCAATCCCACCTTCGTGGACCCCGAAAGCGGTGTTCTGGGCAACACCAACAACAAGATGGTCGACCGCGAATTCCCGCTGCATGTCTCCTACCATTGGGGTGACACGCAGCGCATCGACCGTCTGAGCCGGTTGATGGAGGCCCGCGCCGTCCATACCCGCGACAGTTTCATCGAGGCGCAGCTTGATACCGTCTCACCCGCCGCGCGAAACCTGTTGCCGCTCATCGCGCGCGACCTTTGGTTTACCGGGGAGCCCGCCGCCCCCGGCACGCCCGAACGCCGCCGCCAACGCGCCTTGGAGCTGCTCGCCGACTGGAATGGTGAGATGAACGAGCATCTGCCTGAGCCGTTGATCTTCGCGTCCTGGATGCGGCATCTGCAACAGCGCCTGATCCGCGACGATATCGGCCCCCTTGCTGAGGAATTCTGGCAAGTGGAGCCGGTGTTCCTCGAGCGGGTCTTCCGCGATATCGACGGGGCATCGATCTGGTGCGACGTGCGTCCGTCCACGGCCGAGGAAACTTGCACAGACATCGCGCGCATCGCGCTTGATGAGGCGTTGCAGGAGCTTTCCGAAACGTACGGCGGCGATATCGCCAGCTGGCGCTGGGGCGCGGCGCATGAGGCGTTGCACGAACATCCTGTCCTTGGGCAAACCCGCCTCTTTTCCTGGATCGTGAACATCCGCCAGGCCACGTCGGGCGGCGACTTCACCCTCAACCGCGCAGCCACCCCGGGAACAGGCCCAGAGCCTTACCTGAACACCCATGCGGCCGGCTATCGTGGGGTTTACGACTTCGCTGATCCCGACAGTTCGGTCTTCATCATCGCAACGGGCCAGTCTGGCCACCCGTTAAGCCGCCACTACGATGATCTGGGCGATCTTTGGCGACGGGGCGAATATGTCCCGATGACGCTTGATCCTGACCTCGCCCGCGCCGGAAATCTTGGAATTACGCGGCTGCGCCCGCCGCACTAGGGCCTAGCGTCCGGGCGGTGGCCAGCGCTTCGTCAAGCGGCAGTGGCTTTCCAAGCAACCACCCCTGCCCGCGATGGACACCCAATTCCCGTAATGTCTCGGCCTCTGCCTCGGTCTCTATGCCCTCCGCAACCAGCAACGCGCCGGTTTCCTTGGTGTAATGCATCACAGCCGCACAAAGCGCGCGCAAGGCCTGATCCGTGTCGATCCCCGACACGAGCGTCCGGTCCAACTTGATCAATTCTGGTTTCAACCGCGCGATCTGTTGCAACCCCGAATACCCCGCCCCCGCATCATCGACTGCGATGCGGACGCCGATGGTCCGCAGATCGGCCAAGGCTCGTGCCAGCTGCGCCGCGTCACGGACGGCGGCATGTTCGGTGACCTCAAGGACGATCCGCTCAGGCCCGTGGTCCGCGAACAAGTCCTTCAGGCGACCCGTGGCCACCAATTCAGGGCCTGCATTGACGGATAGATACAAAGGCTCCGGGATAATCGGCAGGACGCCAACAGTGGCCTCCAACACGCAGAGCTCCAGCTCTTCGCCAAGGCCGATATTGGCGGCCTCATCAAACCACATATCCGGGCTGCGAACCGGATCAGCCTCAAACCGGCAAAGGGCCTCAAACCCCGAAACCGTATTTGTGGTCAGGTCACAGATTGGCTGAAACACCATCCTGAAATGCTCGTTGGACATGACAGTTCGAACGCGCGCCTCGGCCTCTTCCGCCATGCGGCGCGCCTCCATCCCATCCTGCACCTCAGCCTGGGCCAGGCGGGCAAACATCTTCATGATGTTGAGATCGCGCTCATTCAGGCCCGGGTTGGGCTTCGGCGACAAACAGCAAAACATCCCGTACACCGACCCATCCCTACGCTGGATCGGAACGCTCACATGGGCGCCAATCGGAACTCTTGCCGTTATAGGCAAGCCGTAGGCAAATGGGTTGGCCGACGTGTCCGGGATCAACTCGGGCAAGCGCCCGTCCAGAATGTGCTGACAATACACTTCCGACAAAGGCTGTGCATCGCCGGGCTTGATCATGTCCTCAAGCCCTGGCGCATCGACGGCCCGAAACACGGTCTGATCCCCTACAAACTCGGACAAATAGGCGATTTCCATGCCCAGATGCGTGCGCACACCACGCAACGCCTCCTGCACGACATCCTCGGATTCGCGTGCTGGCGTCAGTCCAACCGGCGCGCCGAACAATTCGGGAAGGTGCAAATCGACCATGAGACATCCTTTTGAAAGCCACTCGCCGAAAACCATCGCACAGCGTGAGTTAAGGGCAGGTTTCCAAACCGTCGATCTTCATAGAGAGGTTAAAGCGAGCGAAAGGCCTTTTCCTGCCGCGCGGTCCAGCGCACGTTCAGAACCGTTTCATCGTCCCCCGATGCTTCCGTCTCAACCACACCTTGCTCAAACAACCAGGCGCGCTTGCGACCTTCCGTATGGGGCAATGTCAGCTCCGTCTCATGACGGGGCGGCGAGAGGGCCTCGGCCACGGCGGCCAGCATTGGCCCCATGCCTTCACCCGTCAACGCCGATGTGGCGAACACATCAGGCCGTCGCTCGGCTTCGGTTGAGCGTGCTTCGCGTGCCGACGCATCCAGGCGGTCCAGCTTATTCCAAACTTCGATCTGTGCGGCGCTCTCACTGACACCCAAGTCACTCAAGATGGCCATAACATCTTCGGCCTGCTCGATCGTTTCAGGGTGGGAGATGTCGCGGACATGCACGATCAGGTCCGCATCCAGAACCTCTTCCAACGTGGCGCGGAACGCAGCGACCAATTGCGTAGGTAGATCACTGATGAACCCCACCGTGTCCGACAGGATCACCTCTGTCCCATCGGGCAACTTCACCGCCCGCATGGTGGGATCAAGCGTGGCAAAGAGCATGTCCTTCGCCATCACTTCCGCCCCGGTCAGTCGGTTGAACAGCGTCGACTTCCCCGCATTCGTATAGCCGACAAGCGCCACAATCGGATATGGCACCTTCTTGCGGGCCGCGCGGTGCAGGGACCGCGTCTTGACCACCTTCTGAAGCTGTCGCCGGATACGCGTGACGGCCTCATCAATCGCCCGCCTGTCCGCTTCGATCTGCGTCTCACCGGGGCCGCCCACAAAGCCCAAACCGCCCCGCTGCCGTTCAAGGTGGGTCCAGGCCCGTACCAGCCGCGTGCGCTGATAGCTCAGTGCCGCTAACTCCACCTGCAGCACGCCCTCGCGCGTCGCAGCCCGGTCGGCAAAGATCTCGAGGATCAACCCTGTCCGGTCGAGCAGTTTGCAGCCCCATTCCTTCTCAAGGTTGCGTTGCTGTACAGGCGTGACCGGCCCGTCAATCAGGACAAGGCCAATATCCATCGCCTCCATCAGATCGTGCAATTCCTCGATCTTGCCGGACCCGAACAGAAGACCTGGCTGCGCCCGAGGCAGGCGCACCACTTGTGCTTCCACGACCTCAAGATCGGGCAAAGCGGCGGCAAGCGCCACAGCCTCTTCTAGCGCCGGACCGGCGTCGCGCCGATTGCGATCAGACTGAATGTCAGGGTGCAACACCAAAGCCCGCATAGGGCCCTTGCCCAATGCGGTACCTGTCTCGTCAGTGGCGCCGATGGCTGCGCTCACTCTTCCCCGTCGTAGAGGTTGATGGGCTGAGCCGGCATCACGGTCGAAATCGCGTGCTTGTAGACCAACTGGCTTTGTCCGTCGCGTCTGAGCAACACACAGAAGTTGTCAAACCACGTGATGACGCCTTGAAGCTTCACACCGTTGATCAGGAAAATGGTTACAGGAACCTTCGTCTTGCGGACGTGATTCAGAAATGCGTCCTGCAAGTTTTGCTTATTTTCGGCCATTAACTATCACGCCCCGTTGGTTTTTTTGGGCCAGGTTGATCCCGGCCGCACTCCCGCGTCCGGACACTATGTCGCCCTTCGAAGGGAATTTCCACCCCCGTTCAATAGGTTGAGCGTGTCGGGGCCTAATCCCGCCAGAACGACGGGTTGAACAGCGCGATCAGAACCAGCGTTTCGATCCGACCCACGATCATCGCGGCGGCACAAATCAGCTTGGCCGCATCCGAAAGAGCAAAAAAGGAGACCGGCGTTTCCCCGGCAACGATCGCCAACGGCCCGGTCGTGGTGAGTGAGGCAATCGACAGGATCATCGCCTCTTCAAATGAGAGCCCAGTCAGCGCCAAGGCGATCATCACGGCCGCCATCGACAGGATAAACAGCATGAAAACGACCCAGGCGATATACGCGCCCTCCCGTCGGATGCGACGCCCCAGCCGCCCTGCCCCGGCCACGGAGTTCGGATAGACCAGTTTCCCGATCTCCCGCACCCCATGCTTGTAGAGCGCATAGACCCGCAACAGCTTCACACCGCCTGCTGTGGTCGCCACACCGCCGCCCATCAGGACAAGGCCCACGAGCAGCAACCCCGGCGATTGCAGACCCGACCAATCCCGCGCAGCACCCCAACTGTCCGAGACGAAGCCTGTTGTGGTCAGAAACGACACCACTGTGAACACCGACCCCCAAAGCGCCTCCAGCGCTGCGCGTCCATCGGCCAGCTCATCCACCTCCAGCGCACCGAGCCAATGTCGCGCAAACAGCAGGGTCGGCAAAACAACACCGGCAAACAGCGCCAGCCGGATCTCGCGGTCTTTGGTCAGCCTCTCACGCAATTCGCGCCCAATCCCGCTGGCATAAGTTCGCCGCGACAGGGCGAAGACGAAGAAGATCAGGATCAATGCCTCGCCCATCACACCTGTCGGTCGCCCGTCAATCCCGCCCACCGGGCTGATGCCTGATGTGGCCAAAGTCGACATGGCGTGGATCGACGCAACCAGTGGCTCTTCCCCCACGGCGATCATGGCAAAGGCCAGCACCGCCGTCAGCCCGAGATAGATCGGTGTCAGCCGCATCGCATGTTTGCGCAGCCGCTCGGACGCATTGGCCGCCCGCATTTGCCCCCGCGCCTTAACCACCTGGCCTTGGATATTCGCCTCGGACGTCACCTCATACCCGCCAAGGTTCAGCGGCGCGAGAACGGCAAACGCCGTGATCCAGATCAGCAATCCGCCCATCCAGCCCACAAGGCCCCGCCATAGATGCACGACAGGATCCAGCCGCATCGGCTCAAACACCTCCGCACCCGTGGTTGTCAGGGCCGAGGCCATGTCGAGATAGACATTGATGAACCGAGTATTCCCAACTGCCTGATCCATCGGCCAGGCCAACACCACGGGCATCCACAGATAAGCCAGGAAGACCGTCGCCAAATGGCTGCGCTCGGACGGTGGGCGGCGCGGGGTCTGGCTGGCAAAGCCAATCAGAAACGCCGCCATGATCACCATCGCGCCCACGTAGAAGAAATCGCGCGCCGTCGCGTAAAAGCCCAGATAGGTGCCCACCACAGCCGGCAGCAACATCGCCACGCCGGATGCGAACAACAGCACCGTAAAGAAAGGCAGGTTGCGGAAATAGACGGCCATACCGGCTCAGAAGAAATCGATGGAGACTTGCAGCAAAGCCTCAACCGCTGGCACATCCGCCGTCAGCGCGAAAATCACGATGGCGTCGCCATCCTCGATCCGCGTCGTGCCGACCGGGCGGAACACCTTGCCGCCCCGCTGCACGGCGCCAACCAACGCCCCTTCCGGAAAGTCGATGTCGCGGATCGCCTTGCCGGAAATGGGTGAAGTCGACAGAACCTGCGCCTCGATGATCTCGGCCTCCGCATCCCCGATGGAATAGACCCCGCGTACCCGACCATGCCGGATATGGCGCAAGATCGAACTCACCGTCGTTGCCCGCGGGCTGACATAGGCGTCGATCCCCAACGGGTCCATCAACGGCACCAGAGTGGGATCGTTCACCAGACTAATCGCCATGCCAGCTCCCGCCGACTTCGCCCGGACGGAGGCCAGCATGTTCGTCTTGTCATCGTCCGTCAGGCACAACATCACATCGGCCCGTTCCACCCCCGCCTCGCGCAACAGGTCCATATCGAGCCCGTCACCATGCAGCACAATCGTCCGCTCCAGCGCATCGGCTGCCACCTCGGCGCGCGCACGGTTCGCCTCAATCACACGGGTGCGCATTCGGGTCTCAGACAGCTCAAGCTTCCGGGCCACTGTCAGGCCCACATTGCCACCGCCCACAATCAGAACACGCTCCGCCGCCGCCCGCGTCTTGCCGAAAATATCCAGCGTTCGCGCGACATCTTCGGCATGGGTGAAGACATAGATCTGGTCATGCGCGAACAGCTGATCGCCAGGCTCCGGCGCGAACAACGCGCCATCCCGCCGCACGCCGACGACAATGGCCCGCAGGGTCGAAAACAGCTCTGAGAGTTGCCGCAACGGCGTATCAAGCACCGGGCATTCTTCATCCAGCGCGATCCCCAGCAACTTGGCATCCCCGCCGAGGAAGCTTTCCGTATCAAAGGTCGTGGGCGATGCGATCCGGTTCAAAACAGCCTCCGCCACCTCCATCTCGGGTGAGATCACGACGTCGATGGGCAGGTGGTCCCGACGGTAGAGGTCCGAATAGCTGGCCTGCAAATAGCTCTGCGACCGCAACCGCGCGATCTTGCGGGGCACGGCAAACACCGAATGAGCGACCTGACAGGTGACCATGTTCACCTCGTCCGAGAACGTGGCGGCAATCACCATATCGGCATCTCGCGCGCCCGCTCGGTCCAGCACATCCGGGTGGCTGGCAAAGCCTGTCAGGCCCTGCACGTCCAGCGTATCGGTCGCACGGCGCACAAGATCGGGGTTGTTATCAACCACCGTTACATCGTTGTTTTCCGAAGACAGATGGCGCGCAATCTGCCAGCCAACCTGGCCTGCGCCACAAATGATGACCTTCATGTCCGAGGTCCGCCTTTAAGCTCCAAAAGGTTGCGCAGGATTGGCAGGTTGGGGGCCGGGCGTCAACGGGTCCACAAGAACTCCGACACCGGTCAGCGCGCCACAAAATGGTCTAAAAATAATGAAATCAGGGTCTCCATCACGCGACAGCCTCAACGAACAGTTACGATCAAGGACAGTTTTCATGCGTAAGTCGGCCAGAGTATTCGTATCAGCCCTGGTCTTATTCAGCGGACAAGTGGCCCTCGCGAACCCGCAAGCCGACGCGATCCTCATTGCACAGCGCGCGCAGACCCCGGATTGGCTGGAAACTGTCCAACAAACCCTTGGAGATGCACTTGTTGATGCGTATTTCGCGCCGATCGCCGGAAACGGGATCGAAATTGCGGATCGCGACCGGTTCAGGGCGTTGATCCCCGAAGAAATCGTCGCGCGATATGTAGAATTTCTTGAACAAAGAAGTGTCGATACCGCGCTCGAGGTCTATACGCCGGAACAGCTTGCGACCATCGCGGCCGTTCTGCGCGCCGACCCGGATGCGACCCCGGCCGAGATTTTTGCCGAAGACTACCAACAAAGGCATGAAGCCGCCCTCATTGAGGCTCGGAGCAATGCCGTAGCCTCCGGTTCAGACGATCCGCTCGTGCTAGAGCTCGAAGAGGTTGCCGTGCGCATGAACGCACTTTCCGCAATGCTTGAGGATGGCGGCGGCGAAGCGCTTGGGCAGGACCTTGCATTTGGCATCGCCTCCCTCTTCTCCATGGCAGCAGTTGCCAACCAGCTGGCGCAGAGCGAGGTTGAGGCCGACAATCCCGTTACCTTTGCCGCAATCAATGAGCGCGGGGTTCTCCGGTTCGCCAATCCGACGCATCGCCAAACACTGTTAAGGCAGATTGCGCCATCCACGAGTGGCGGCGGAATTCAATTCGTCAGGCCGCTGATCGGATCCGCCGGGTCGAACTAGCCCGGTCTCTGGCGCTAGGCAGCTATTGAGGCGCCTTGCCCAAGTTAGTGCTCGACTTTTCATGCATCCGCAAACCCGACAGATCGCTTGTTATTGAGTGACACGGCATTGCCCCCTACCGCATGGGCATTGATCTAGTGGAGCTTTCTATGATGCACCGATTCCTTCTTGGCACACTTCCGGTGCTCGCCCTCACCGCCTGCGTGTCCGACACCGTCTACCACGCGCCCGGCGTGTCAGTGGCAAGTCGGGATGCCACTTTTGCCCAGTGTCAGTCGCAATCATTGAGCCAATACCCAATCCGCAATGAAACCCGCTTTCGCCCGCCCACATTTGTGCCAGCGACCGAGACCTGTGATGCGGCGGGTGTTTGCACGCGAACCGAGGGCTATTGGGAACCCGGCGAGGCCTATACGGTCGATGTAAATGCCGATTTCCGCCGGACTGCCACGCAGGGCTGTATGGGGTCTGCGGGCTTTTCGCGCGTGGAATTGCCGTTTTGCGAAGAAGGCACTGCCGTCATCCAATCCACCACGATCCCGACGCTGAACGGCGGCACTTGCCTGATACGGCAACGAGGGGCCGAACCGTTGATCGTGAACCCCGCTCGATGAGGGCAGCCTAGGCTCAATACATTTCTACAATTATAGAAATGATTTGATAGGCCGACTGTTATTTTTCAGAAACTTACGCGACGACCTTAATCCTGATCACGCGAGAGCAACCTTGCAATAGCCTACCCTTCGCTCACCTGCGCCACTCGAGTCCCGGCCTTCGAGGTCGTGACAACGCCAAGCGATTTCAACTTCCGATGCAGCGCCGATCGCTCCATTCCCACAAAGCTCGCCGTGCGGCTGATATTGCCGCCAAACCGGTTGATTTGAGCCATCAGATACTGCCGCTCGAACAGTTCCCGTGCCTCTCGCAATGGCAACGTCGTTAAAGACGCCGACAGCGCGATGTCCTCCTCCGAAGTCGGCGCCTCCGTCTGTCCAGGCAGGTCCCGCGCCTCGATCGGGCCGGAGCCTTCGCCAAGTATCAACACCCGTTCGATCATGTTCTTCAACTGCCGCACATTGCCCGGCCAAGCCATCGTTTGCAGCATCGCTGCCGCATCCTCCCCCAGATCGCGCGCCGTCAGACCCTGTTCGCGGTTGAAAAGCTCAATAAAATACCGCGCCAGTTCCGGAATATCCTCGCGCCGGTCCTCAAGGTTCGGCACCTCGACTGGCACCACATTCATGCGGTGATAAAGCTCCTCCCGAAACCGCCCGGCGTCGATTTCGGCCTGCAAATCCCGGGTGGTTGACGACACAACCCGAAGGTCGACGCGCACCTTCGTCGTGCCGCCCACTCGCGTGAAACTTTGGTCCACCAGAACCCGCAAGATCTTCGCCTGCGTCTCCAGCGGCATGTCGGCAACCTCGTCGAAATAGATCACCCCACCATGCGCCTGCTCGAGCAAGCCCTGCTCTACCCCGCGCTGCTGGCTTTCGCGGCCGAACAAAACCTCTTCCATGTGATCGGGCTGGATAGACGCGCTGGAGACGGTCACGAACGGCGCATCAGCGCGGTTCGACTCCGCATGGATATACCGTGCCGCCACTTCCTTGCCCGCGCCCGGCCCGCCCGTCAGCATCACTCGGCCATTGGATTTTGTGACCTTATCAAGCTGGCTTTTCAACGTGCGGAACGCCGAAGACGACCCAACCATGTCCATCGAACGGCTATCCTGACGCCGAAGTGCCGAATTCTCTCGCCGCAACCGGCTTGTTTCCATCGCCCGTTTGATCACCACCATCAGCTGGTCGATGTTGAATGGCTTCTCGATGAAATCATACGCCCCCTGTTTGATCGCGGCGACCGCGATCTCAACATTGCCATGGCCCGAGATGATGACTACCGGCACTTCAGGGTTGTCGCGCTTCACATGGCCCAGAATGTCGATCCCGTCCATCGAACTGTCCTTGAGCCAGATGTCGAGGATCATCAGCCCCGGCTGGCTCTTGTTTAGCTCAGCCATGCATTCGTCGGACGACCCCGCCATGCGCGTCGTGAAACCCTCATCTTCGAGGATGTCACAGATTAGCTCGCGAATATCGCGCTCGTCATCGACGACCAGAATGTCACTCATCACTTAATCTCCATGCCTGTCGGGCAAACGCGGCAACGTGATACGCGCAAGCGCCCCCAGATGCGCGCCGTCGCTGAACGGCTCCGCATCCAGAAGCTCCAGCGTGCCGCCATGCTCCTCAATGATTTTCTTGACGATGGGCAGGCCAAGACCGGTGCCCTTGTCGCGGGTTGTTACATAGGGTTCGAACAGTTTCGCGCGGTCCGGTGGAAGGCCGATGCCATTATCTGCGATGTCGATCTGGACACTATCCGCGCCAATCTCCATGGCAACGCGAAGCTCCGGCACATGGCCTTCAGGTGCGCTTTTTTCTTGAAGGCTCTCAATGGCTTCACCGCCGTTCTTCAACAGGTTCGTCAGCGCCTGTCCGATCATGGTCGCGTCAACTTCTGCCATCGCCTGCGCATCGGGAATATCGGTCACAAACCGCACCTCTGGCTGGCCCGCGCGCTGCAACATCACCGCATTGCTCAACAATTGAACGACATCCTCGACCCGTGTTTCCGGCTCCGGCATACGCGCGAACTTTGAGAATTCATCAACGATGCGCCGCAGGTCATTGGTCTGGCGCACGATCACTTCGGTCATCTGTTCCAGAGATTCTTTATCCTCATCCTCCAACCGTTTGGAGAATTTGCGGTTTATCCGTTCAGCACTCAGCTGGATCGGCGTCAACGGGTTCTTGATTTCGTGGGCAATCCGGCGAGCCACGTCGCCCCAAGCCGCCATACGCTGCGCACTGACAAGTTGGGTCACATCGTCGAAGGCCACCACGTAGCCTTCAAGCTCGCCGTCAAGATTGCGTCGTGTGGCCATGCGAACGAGCAGGCTTTCCTGCTTACTGCCACGGGTTAGCTTGATCTCCTCCTGCACAGCTTCGGCGGTGGTGCCCTTCAGTTTCTCGAACAGCTCGGCGAACTCTGGGACGGCGGCTTCAAGCGTCAGTCCGCTGTCGCGCTGTTCGACCAAAGACAACAGCCGGATAGCCGACCGGTTCATGAAATCGACGCGGCCCGATTCCTCCAGCCCAATGACGCCCGCAGTCACCGAAGACAGCACAGAATCGAACAGGCGGCGGCGTTCTTCCGTTGAGGCATTTTGCTCGATCAACGTGTCGCGCTGGCCTTTGAGTTGCAGAGTCATCTGATTGAACAACCGCCCCAACATGGCGATTTCATCATCTGAGGTTTCTTCCGGAACACGGACGTCGAGATCGCCCTGCCCGACACGCTGCGCCGCACCGGCCAGACGGCCCACAGGGCGCGAAAGACGCTCTCCAAAACTTAGGCCTGCCCAGATGGCCGCGAGGATCATCAGTGTCGCAAAGCCAAGATAAAGAAGGGCAAAATCGAACAGCAGACGCCCACGGTCGGATTCAACCTGCCGGTAGAGCAAAACGGTTTGCTCAGTCTCATCCAGCAGAGAAATGATCTGCCCGTCCACCTCGCGGCTGATGTAGAGGTATCGGTCGGGGAAAGCGTCTAGCCGCAGCAGCGCGCGGAATTCGTTCTGCTCCCGATCCTCGGTCAGAACCACATCGCCTTCGGCGGCGGCTATCAAGTCCTCGGCGCTCGGTTCGTCGTAGTCGAATAGATAAGATCGCTCACCTCGCGCCCGGATCTGCCCTGCCCCGTCGATCACGAACGCCTCTCGCAACCCGCGCTGAATTTGCTGCTGTCCTTGGCTGAGCACCTGTCGCAAGTCGCCGTCACTCAGGAACGGCACCGCGCGTCGGTTGAGGTTAATGAAGGCCCCCAGCGCACGGACATCCTGTTCCAGATCATCCCGGTGCTCTTCCTGATAGGCCACGGCCGCGTCCACGGAATTGCCAAGCGCCGTTGAGACCCTGTCTGAAAACCAGCCCTCAAGGCCCATGTTCACGCTCAGAACCGCCAGCACAGCCACGACCACCGTGGGCACAAGGGCGACCGCCCCGAAGATCGTAGTCAGACGCAGGTGCAGCCGGGAGCCCGCCGATTCCGCGCGGCGCGATGCGGCGATACGGGCCAGCTCCCGTAGAACGAGGGTCGCAATAACAAGAATATAGACAAAATCCGCGAGCAGGATCAGCGTACGCGCCGTCTGCCCCGTGACATCCCCAAGCGGGCGGAAGGCCAGATACGTCGCCAGCGCCAGAACCGGTGCGAGCACGATCAGACCAATGGTGCCGAACGACCGCACACGCTTGTTGCGCCGCAAACCCGCGACACGCGCCAGAAATGGCTGATGTTCGCCCATATCGCTGGCGGGCTTGTCGACCACTCGCATCCCCCAATTCTGTCGCTCGATCGGGCTGACAGACCCGGCGACGTCGAGGTGCCTGTACCCCGAATGCCACGCGACTGTTGCGAGATTACATCAATTTTCTGCGGCGCGTAACCCGAATATCGAGGTCGGTGATCTTTTTTCTCAAGGTATTGCGGTTGATGCCAAGAAGATCGGCACATTTGGCTTGGTTGCCGCCCGTTGCATCAAGAGCAATCTCGATAAGTGGAAGCTCTACTTCCCGCAGGATTCGAGTGTAGAGGCCCGGAGCCGGAAGCACCCCGCCGTGTAGATCAAAGTAGCGCCGCAAGTGTTTGGCAACACTGGCAGAAAGCTTGTCGCCTTCGCTGTTTCCAGAGATCAGCGGCTCAATTGCTGGCTGGCTTCCGAGCACAGCCTCAACTTCCGCCAATGTGATTTCCTCACTGGCGGCGGTGACAGTCAGGCGGCGTATGGAATTCTCCAACTGGCGGGCATTGCCCGGCCAGGAATAGGCGCGGATCAGGTCCATTGCGGCATCGGAAAACCGGCGCGTGAGCGCTCCGTCCCGCTCGGCCCGCGCAAGAAAGTGATTTGCAAGCAACGGGATATCGTCGACCCGCTCCCGTAAACTGGGAACTGCGATGCCGACGCCACCGAGGCGATAAAAGAGGTCTTGGCGGAAGGCACCGGCCTCCATTTTTTCCATCAGGTCCTTTTGCGACGTCGCCATAATGCGCGGACCGCCGTCGGACATAGAATCGAGCATGCGCACGATCTTGGCCTGGGCGTCCTCGGGCAGATCGCCAACCTCATCAAACAGGATAGAACCTCCCTTCGCGCGGGCAAGGATGGACGACGGGCCATCGATCCCCTCAAGATCCGGGGCAGAGGCTACGACAAACGGCAAGGTGCGCCGGTCTGAGAAGTCGTGAATAGCGCGCGCAATCAGCGACTTACCAGTACCAGATTCACCTGTGACAAGAACGGTCAGGTCGGTGTTCATCACCCGGGCGACAAGGCGATAAAGCGACTGCATGACGGGTGTTCGCCCGACCAAGGGCAGGTCTTCGCCGGAGGTAGGAGCGGGGGTGGAGGCGGGTTTGGCCGTGGCTTGCAGGCGCCGCTTTTGCTCCAAAGCGCGGGCGGCGCGTTTCATCAGGTCGGGCAGGTCAAAAGGCTTTGGCAGGTAATCGTAAGCGTCTTTTTCGGTCGCCTGAATTGCCGTCATGATCGTGTTCTGTGCCGAAATGATGATCACCGGTAGCCCCGGACGCTCCGCCGTGATTTTCGGCAGGGTTTCCAAGCCGTTGCCATCTGGCATGACCACGTCGGAGATCACCAGATCGCCCTTCCCCTCCTCAACCCATCGCATCAGGGTCATCAGGCTGGAGGTCGCGTGAACCTTGCACCCGGCCCGGGTCAACGCCTGGGTCAGAACGGTGCGAATGGTGCGGTCGTCATCGGCGACTAGAACGGTGCCGTCCATGGGTCAGTAGCCTTTCGAGATAAGACCAGTTGAACGCAGATGCGTCCTTCTGATCGGATTTTCGTGGGAAACGCGTCCGACAGAACGCATCCCTTTTCGCAGAGGGTCATCCAGTCGCTCCTTTTGGTGCGACCGGCAGTGAAATGCGGAACGCAGTACGTCCGGGTACGCTATCGACACTGATCAATCCGTCATGGTCGGAAACGATCTTGGAGATCAGGGCAAGCCCAAGACCGGTACCATTTTCGCGACCCGAGACGAACGGCTCAAAAATGTCCTGCGCCAGATCGGCGGGGATGCCGGGCCCATCATCCACGACCTCGACCTGAAGCGGCACGGCGGCGCCCGAGCCGTCGCTGCGGCGGACTTTCAGGCCAAGTTCATAAAACGTGCGGATGCGGATCGTGCCGCCCTCCGCCCCGGCTTCTGCGGCGTTCTTCAACAGGTTAAGAATGACCTGCAAAAGCTGATCGGGGTCCGCCCAGGTCAGTGGCAGCGACGGATCGTATTCATCCTCAATGGTCATATGGGCGGCAAACCCCAAGGCGGCGGACTTTCGCGCGCGATCCAACACGTCGTGAATATTGACGCCCTTGCGATCCGGTGGACGGACATTGCCGAAGTCTTCCACCTGTTCGAGGAGTTTGAGAACGCGGCGCGTCTCAGCCACGATCAAGTCGGTCAGTTCCAGATCTTCCGGCGGCAGATTCATGGAGATGAGCTGCGCCGCGCCCGTAATCCCGGCCAGCGGGTTCTTGATTTCGTGCGCCAGCATCTCGGCCATGCCAATGGCAGACTTCGCCGCCGTTTTCGACGACATGGCCCGGTCCATCCGCCCCTGCATCTCGCGGCTTTCCAAGAGCACCAGCACATGATCGGGTCGGTCAGTCAGCCCCGTGATCTGAACGTCACAGGAAACAGGTTTGCGGCTGCCGGTGCCGACATCGACGGCATTCACGAACAGCGCGGATTGGGCGTTGCGGACGCGGGCGAAGCTTTCTTCCAGCGGCGCATCGACGAAGATCTTGTCCCAGACCGGGAAGCCCAGAAGCGAACGACGCGACGTGTTGAGGAAGGCCTCTGCCGCCGGGTTTACGTCGGCGATGCGATCGTCAGCGTCAAGGATCAGCGCCGGGATCGGCAGGGATGCCCACAAAGCGTCGGTCACAGAGGTCATGCGACGGCCCTCAACCCGGAGGACAAGGCCAGTGGCAGGGTCGCCATAACCTGCTTGGGATCCGTTTCCGTCAGCACCTGTTTGCGGAGATCGCGTGGCGTGGCGCTGGCATCCATGTACCAACCAAGATGCTTACGCGCGACTTTGAGGCCGAGCGTGGTGCCGTAGAAGGCCAGAATGTCTTCGTAGTGGCCGGCGACCATTTCAGCGAAGGCTGCACCTGCGGGAACATCCGGCGTGGGCGTGCCGTAAAGACTTGCGCCAATCTCGGCCAGCAACCATGGCGCGCCCTGAATACCACGCCCTACCATGACGCCGTCCGCACTAGAGCAGCGCAGCGCCTGCATCGCAGATGGCGCGTCGACGATATCGCCGTTGGCAATGACCGGGATCGATACGGCTTCTTTGACGGCACGGATGGCAGGCCAGTCGGCTGTGCCTTTGTAAAACTGGCAACGGGTGCGGCCATGGATCGTGACCATGCGAATGCCGGCCCCTTCCGCGCGCTTTGCAAGGCGCGGCGCGTTCAGGAGGTCGTCGTCCCACCCCAACCTTGTCTTGAGCGTAACAGGAACGTCTACGGCCCCCACCACGGCTTCGATCAACCGCAAAGCATGGTCCGGGTCGCGCATGAGCGCCGAACCAGACATGCCGCCCGTCACCTTCTTGGCGGGGCAGCCCATGTTGATGTCGATGATCTTTGCGCCCTGCCCGGCTGCGATGCGCGCGGCCTCGGCCATCCAATGTGCTTCTCGCCCCGCGATCTGCACAGCAGAAGCTTGTTCACCAAACCCAAGCTCGGCCCGCGCGCGCACGGACGCTTTCGCCTCGACCATCTCTTGGCTTGCGACCATCTCGGACACGACAAGGCCCGCGCCGAAGCGGCTGACCAGCCTGCGAAACGGCAGATCGGTGATCCCCGCCATGGGCGCCAGCAGAACCGGCGGCGTTAGGGTCATGGTATCGAGCTGGATGGCCAGAGCGCTTAATCCTTGTGCGTTTGTCATGTGGATAGGGCTGCGCAGGGGAGAAGACAAAGTGGTGAGGCTTTCTATTTGCACGCAAAAGGGCATTTGCACAATAATTAGGCACAACGATGCGAAAACGGTCAGAACGATATCGGATTGTGCGGGAGGGTGGCCTCGCCTATCACAAAACCCATGGTTGAAACGCCCCCTTCCCTCACTGCCGTCATCGTCGCCGCCGGACGTGGCACACGCGCCGGTGGAGACGTGCCGAAGCAATGGCGCGAGATCGCCGGGAGGAGGGTTGTGGAGTGGACCGTGTCGCGGTTCGCGGCGCATCCGGCGGGCCTTGACATGGTGTTGGTGATCCCTCCGGAAGATTTCGGGCGGCTTGAAGGATTGGACCTTCCAAGCACGCTGCGTGTGGTCCATGGCGGAGCAGATCGGGCGGCGTCGGTGCGGGCCGGGCTTGCGGCTTGTGGCGAGGGTATTGTCCTCATCCATGATGTGGCGCGCCCCTGTGTGCCGCCGGGCGTGATTTCCGCCGTGATCGAGGGCGTGCGCCGCCACGGTGCGGCAGCCCCGGCTTTGGCGGTGACAGACGCGCTTTGGCGCGGCGGGGAGTCGGTTGAAGGCACGCAGGAGCGTGACGGATTGTGGCGGGCGCAGACGCCGCAAGGGTTTGAGCGGTCGGCGATTATTGCAGCGCATGAGGCGTTTGAAGGCGTGCCTGCCGACGATGTCGAAGTTGCGCGTGCGGCGGGCCTGGACGTCGCGATTGTGCCGGGCGATGAGGCCAATCTGAAGATCACTGGCCCAGAAGACTTCGCGCGGGCCGAGGCGCTGTTGAAAGGCGAGAAAATGGATATTCGTGTCGGCAATGGATTTGACGTGCACCGGTTCGGTCCGGGCGATCAGGTCTGGCTATGCGGTGTCTCCGTGCCCCATAACCGGGGCTTGCAGGGGCATTCGGATGCGGATGTGGGCCTGCATACGGTGACAGATGCGATCTATGGCGCGCTGGCAGTGGGGGATATCGGCACACATTTCCCGCCGAGTGACCCACATTGGAAAGGGGCGGAGAGCCATATCTTCCTGAACCATGCAGTGGAACTGGCCGCAGAACGGGGGTTCGAGATTTCGAATGCCGATCTGACGTTGATGTGCGAGCGCCCCAAGATCGGCCCTGTCGCTGGTGCGATGCGGGCGCGATTGGCAGAGTTGCTGCGGATCGAGTTGGGCCGCGTCTCCGTCAAGGCGACGACGACGGAGCGGCTGGGCTTCACGGGCCGCGAGGAAGGGATTGCGGCGATGGCAACGGTCACGCTGGTGGCGCGATGACGCGGTTGATTGCGATTGTCGGCGGTGTGGGATTGCTGAGGCCAGCGCCGGGCACTTGGGGCAGCCTTGTGGGGCTTGGGCTGGGCGTGCTGGTGCACATGGTCGGCGGGGCGCTGTTGCTGGTTTTAGCGACGCTGGCGGTGACGGCCCTAGGCTATTGGGCGGTGCAGGTCGAGGTTGGCACTTCGGACGAAGACCCAAGCGAGATCGTGATTGACGAGCTGGCAGGACAATGGGTTGCCCTGTGGCCGGTCTCGGTCGGCGCGCAGATGACGGGATCGGAGATCACCGCGCTTTACCCGGGGCTGATCGTGGCGTTTCTGGCGTTCCGCTTCTTCGACATCTTTAAACCCGGACCTGTGGGTTGGGCAGACCGGCAGCACGGCGCTTTCGGGATCATGGCTGATGACGTGATCGCAGGCTGGCTGGCAGCGATGATCGTGGCGCTGGCCGCCGTGCTTGGTCATCTGTTGTTCTTGTGAACCCGCAAGCCGTCAATGAGGCGCTGCATAAGGCCGGGATGATGCTGGCCACGGCGGAAAGCTGCACGGGCGGGTTGATCGCTGGGGCGATCACGGATGTGCCGGGCAGCTCGGACGTGCTGGATCGGGGGTTCGTGACCTATTCCAATGCGGCCAAATCAGAAATGTTGGGCGTCGATCCGGCGCTGATAGAGGCGCACGGCGCGGTGTCAGAGCCGGTCGCCCGCGCGATGGCGGCGGGCGCCTTGAAACACTCAGGCGCGGATATAGCGGTGTCTGTCACGGGCGTGGCCGGACCGGGTGGAACGGATGCGAAGCCGGAAGGCATGGTCTGCTTTGGCCTCGCCATGGACGGGCACGAGACAAAGGTCGAGACCGTGCAATTCGGCCCGCTGGGGCGGCCAGTTGTACGGATGCGGACGATCGAACATGCCTTGTCGATGATCCTCGACGCGCTCAAATCCAAGGCTTAGCCCGGCAATAGCGCCTATTTTTCGAGCAAATTATAAACCGCATAGGTTTTGGGCGGCAAAATCCCCACCTGCCTCTTTTTCCCGCACGCGCTTCGCGGTTTGTGCCGCCCCAAGAGGGACAAAGGAAGGGAGCATCCGCCATGGTCGGAGCCGACACCGCCTGGATCATCGTCGCAACGGCGCTGGTCCTTTTCATGACATTGCCGGGACTTGCGCTGTTCTACGGAGGGCTTGTGCGCTCTCGCAACGTGCTGAGCGTTTTCATGCAATGCTTCTCAATCGCCTGCCTGATGAGCGTTCTGTGGCTCGCCATTGGCTATTCCATCGCCTTCGGGGATGGCAATGCCTATTGGGGCGGACTTGGGAAAACCTTTCTGAACGGGGTCGACGCTGACACCTTGTTCGGCACCATCCCAGAAGTTCTGTTCTTCGCCTTCCAAATGACATTCGCGATCATCACCCCTGCCCTGATCGTCGGCGCCTATGTGGAGCGGATCAGCTATGGCTTCGTTATGGCCTTCTCAGCGCTGTGGATGCTGATTTGCTACGCGCCGGTTGCGCACTGGATCTGGGGCGGCGGATTGCTGGCCGGCGAAGAATGGTCGCTGTTTGAGAACGGCGTGAACGACTTTGCGGGCGGCATCGTGGTGCACCAGACCGCCGGTCTGGCGGCGTTGATCCTGGCCTTCTTCCTGGGCCAACGGTCGGACAAGTCTAAACCCCCGCATAATCCGGGCATGGTGATGATCGGGGCTGCAATGCTGTGGGTCGGCTGGTTCGGCTTCAATGGCGGCTCGCAACTCGCCGCTGATGGTGGGGCCGCGATGGCGCTGACCGTCACGCACATCTCGGCCGCCACGGCGTCGCTGACCTGGGCGCTGTGGGAACGGATCCGCTACGGCAAAGCCTCGCTTGTGGGCATGGTAACGGGCACGATTGCCGGACTTGCCTCCATCACGCCTGCCTCGGGCTCCGTCAGCCCGGTAGAGGCCATGATCATCGGTGCTGTTGCCGGTGTCATGTGCCAGGTCCTGTGTGGCGTCGTGAAAGACCTGATGAACATCGACGACACACTGGACGTCTTCGCCGTGCACGGCGTTGGCGGCATGTTCGGGATCATCATGCTGGTCGTTTTCGGCCATGCGGGCGCGACCGAGCAATTCGGTGGACTGGCCGTTGTGGGTGCCTGGACGGTTGTAACGACCACGGTGATCATACTTGTCGTGAAGGCGATCTTCCCGCTGCGCGTGACGCAGGAGGACGAATATACCGGCCTCGATCTGTCGTCCCATGGGGAACGAGCCTACGACATGACCTCGTAGATCCGCATCATCTGGAAAACAAAGCACCCGGCCAATTGGTCGGGTGTTTGCGTTCTGCGGGAATGTGAACACGAAGTGTTCCGGGCGGCATTCAGGCCGTTTCGGCGGCCCCTGCCCCATAAAGGTCGTGAGCGCGTGCTTCGAACGCGCGAACGATGCGCTGCATGGCGTCCATGAAGAACAGACCTGCCGCGCCTTGGAGAAGTCGGTTCTTGAACTCGAAATCCACGGCGAAGTTCACATCGCAGCCCGTGGCCGTGTCCACGAATTCCCAATTCGAATTGAGGTACTTGAACGGGCCATCGACATAGGCCGTGTCGATCTTGCGCGCGGCCTCATAAAGCTCAACCCGGCTCAGGAACTTCTCCCGGAACATCCGGAACCCAACGACCATGTCCGCATGCATAAGCGCGTGATCGCCCTTATCCTCCACCGAACGCACGCGCGTTGCGACCGTCCACGGGATGAACTCCGGATAGCGCGCCACGTCAGCGACAAGGTCGTACATCTGCTGCGCTGAGTACGGCAGCTTGCGGGTCTCAGAATGGCTAGGCATGGGCCCCTTTCGCCTTTTCGTCTTGTGGCTCATGTCATAAACCTGA
Source organism: Gymnodinialimonas sp. 202GB13-11 (assembly GCF_040932485.1). NCBI lineage: Bacteria > Pseudomonadati > Pseudomonadota > Alphaproteobacteria > Rhodobacterales > Paracoccaceae > Gymnodinialimonas > Gymnodinialimonas hymeniacidonis. The sequence goes on from NZ_JBFRBH010000001.1 coordinate 1,440,398, forward strand.
CCGGCGATTGCAAGGTTCCGGGGGGAATTGGGGGCGAAATGGCGCAGCAAAGCTACACTGTCGACAAGATGATCTCGGCCAAGGCCATTGCCGCCCGGATCGAAGAACTGTCGCGTGAGATCGAGGCAGAGTTCGGCGGAACTGACAAGCTGGTGGTGGTGGGTCTTCTGCGCGGAAGCTTCGTATTTATCGCTGATCTTGTGCGTGAGATTGACCTGCCGGTGGAGGTCGATTTTTTGGAGGCCTCCAGCTATGGCAACGCCATGGAAAGCAGCCGCGAGGTGCGCATCCTGAAGGATTTGCGTGGCGAAATTCAGGGCCGAGATGTTCTGGTTGTCGAAGATATTGTCGATACAGGCCACACGCTAAAGCATGTTGTGGGCCTGTTGGCGCAGCGCGAACCGGCGCGGATGAAGACCATTGCGCTACTGGACAAGCCAACACGGCGTGAAGTCGATATTCGCGCGGATTGGACCGGTTTCGAGATCCCTGATGAATTCGTGGTCGGCTACGGCATTGATTATGCGCAAAGAAACCGGAATCTGCCGTTTATTGGCAAAGTGTCAATGAAATAAGGGGCTGTGGCACCCCTGCAACGCAATTGACCTTAGGTCAACGAAGGAACAACAGGGACGTTGCATGACCCGTTTGGTGGGCTGCACGATAGTGCAACACCACCACCGAGGACTATTTCATGAAACGTATTTTCGTTCTGTCAATGACAACGGCCATCGGCCTTAGCAACGCGGCACAGGCGGGTCCAATTGATCCAACAATCGGGTTTTCCGGGGATGTTCGGATCGGTGCCTTCGACATCAGCAATGCCGACAGGCTGGATTATTTCGACCTGGATCTGACGGCGCGCGTCCTGTTCACACCCTTTTTCGGGATTGATCTGGGATATGACGGTTTCAGTGAATTCAACGGACCCCTCCGGGACCGTTATACGGCATACTTTTTCTATGAGTTCTTTGAAGGCGGCACGATTGGTGCGGGCTACGTCCCCTCTCCCATCGGGCAGGTCACTCTTGATGACCGGATCGGCTACGGCGCACCGATTGAATTCGAAGTCGGTGCCATTTTGCTCGAACCGTTTCCTCATTTGATCGCGCTTCTTGATGAGGAGCCTGTGGCGGGTCTTCTGTACGAGGGCAATTACGGGTCAGTTTGGGCCGGGGCGAGTGTCCACTTCAACCCAAGCGGCGACGGCGAGGTGTACTCGGTCGCTGCAACCTATTCCGGAAGTCTCGCCAACGGGATCGACTACGACTTGGGTGGCGGCGTCGAATATGTCGACAGCGAAACGGCAGACGATTTCGTGCGGATCTTTGCCCGTGCCAATCTTGAGAATGAAAACTTCGATGGTGGGTTGGCCATCGTCGGCGGAGACTCACCACTGGGCAGCGACCGATTGACGGTGATTGACGCTAGCGTGGGCTACACACCGGATATTCCGACGCTTGCAGGGAGCTTGTCGAGCGAGCTGCGATTGGGTGCGGATCTTACCCATGCCTTCCGTTCCAACGGCGGCTCGACGCTGACTGTCTATGGGCTTGGTGCGGAGATCACATTCGAGGAACAATTCGGCCTGGGACTTAGCGCGGGCCGCACAGACTCGGGCGGTGGAAGTGACTCGGAATGGGTCGCAATCGAAGCGTTCCTGAGGTTCTGATCATCGCAAAGATGAGCGGTGGGGCACACGGGCCGTGCGCCTTCGCACTGAGTTGTGAGTTGACGGAATGTCGCACCTGTCTACCCTTAGTGACATAGCGACCTGTCAGCCACGTAACCACGGAGCCTTCGCCATGACCCTGTCCCGCATTCTTATCGCATCTGCTTTGACCGGCGCCTTCGCCCTGACGGCGACGGCACAGGAAAGCAATCCAGCCGTCGATGCACGGCAAGGTCAATTTCAGGTCATGGCGCTCAATATCGGTGTTCTGGGTAATATGGCGCGCGGCAACACAGACTATGATGCCGAAGCCGCCCAAGCGGCAGCAAACAACCTGCTGACGATGAGCCAGATCGACCAGCGCTTCCACTGGGTGCCGGGAACAGACAATGCCAGCATCGAGGGCACGCGCGCCCTTCCCGCGATTTGGGAGGAAGGCAGCCGCGTGATCGAGATTTGGGGTGAGTTCGGTACGGGCGCTGAAGGTCTGGCCGCGGTTGCCGGTGACGGGTTGGATGCCATGCGCGCCGCGCTTGGTCCCGTGGGGGCCGCTTGTGGATCGTGTCACGACGATTACCGCGCTGCTGCGAACTAAGCGATGCGTGGCCTGATCCGCCTTTTGGGTCTTTTGGCCGTTCTGGCCCTTGCAGCAGGTCTTTGGCTGACCCGGGCGGATCACATCACGGAGGACGAGGTGGCCGGGCTGACCGGCGATCCGGCGGCGGGTGAAGCCGTTTTCTGGGCGGCAGGCTGTGCGTCCTGCCATGCTGCCGACGAGGCCGAGGGCGAAGATCGGCTAATCTTGTCCGGCGGTCAGGCTTTTCCCAGTGAGTTTGGCACGTTCCGCGCCCCCAATATCTCGACCGACCCGGTCCATGGCATCGGGGACTGGACATTGGCCCAATTCCTGACGGCACTGCAAAACGGCATCAGCCCCGAAGGTCAGCACTACTACCCTGCCTTCCCTTACACCGTCTACCGGCTGGCGGAGCGTCAGGACCTCGCAGACCTTTATGCTTTCATGCAAACCCTGCCCGCGTCTGGCGTGCCATCAGAGCCGCATGACGTAGGCTTTCCGTTCTCGATCCGGCGCGCGGTCGGAGCATGGAACCTGCTGCATCTGCGGGACGATTTCGCGGTGAACGCTGAACTAAGCGCCGAGGCCGAGCGCGGGCGGTATCTGGCAGAGGCGCTGGCGCATTGCGGTGAATGCCACACGCCGCGCAATGCCATTGGAGGGCTTGATCTGGCGCGCTGGTTTGGCGGCGCTCCCGACCCGTCCGGCAGCGGGACGATCCCCAACATCACGCCTAATGCATTGGGCTGGTCCGCCAGTGAAATCGCAGCCTACCTCAATGATGGCTTCACGCCGGACTTCGACGTGGCAGGTGGCCATATGCGGTCCGTGATCCTCAACATGGCCGAACTAACCGAGGCCGATCGCGCAGCGATTGCGGACTATCTGCTTCAGGTTCCTGACATTCCCTAAGCGGTGCCAAAAACTCACGAACGGGCCCGTCCGCGACATCAGTACGTATTCAGCAACTCAGCCGAACGGGAAATTGCCGCGCGCTGCTCATCCTGGCTAAGGTTCTGCGCGAGGTCGGCGCAGTTCAGGCGGTATTCATCCCGCGTGTCCGGGTTATCTTCCCGCTCCGCACTGAAATGGCACCATGCAACGCCTTCCACCGGATCAACGGGGGATTTCGTGGTATCGGTGAGGATGTAGGCGAGGTTCTGCGCGCCCAATGTGTGCCCGCCCTGAGCCGCCTGCTGATAAAGATGCGCCGCGCCTGAGATATCAACCGGCCCGCCCAGACCTTGTTGCAGCATCACGCCCAGATCGTTCATGGCGCCGTAATCGTTTTGCTCTGCCGCATGGGTAAGCAGACGGCGCGCCTCGTCAAAATCGACCGGGCCGCCAACGCCGTCCCAATGCAGGTAGCTGAGCGCAACGCTTGCATCGAGATTTCCCATCTCGTGCCCGACCTCATAAAGACGCCGCGCGCGGACCGGATCATCGGGCACGCCCGGATCGCCATCAGCCAACAGATCAGCCAAATTGACGTGGGACCATTCATCACCCGCGGCAATCCCGCGCTCATACCATTCAACAGCTTGTTCAAAGTCCACCGGCACGCCCGTCGCACCATAGTTGAAAAGCAACCCCATATCATTCGCGGCGGCGACATCCCCCAGGTCCCACGCTTCGCGGTAGAGTGCTTCGGCACGCGGCACATCTTCCGGCCCGCCGATGGAGAACTCGAGCATATAGCCAAGCATCCGCATCCCGCGCGGCGACCCGACGGAGACGGAGCTTTCGGCCCATTGCCGCGCCAGTGAGGGGTTTTCAGGAACGCCGTCGCGACCATTAAGGAAGACATTGGCGAGATTTGCGGCGGCGCTTGGCTCGCCGAGGTTGGCTGCGCGCGCATAAAGGTCGATGATGGAGGCCCAGTCCGGCGTGCCAAGCAGCCCTTCTTCTTGCATCAGCGCGAAATTGTTCATCGCAAACTCGCTGCCCCCCTCGATCGCGCGTTCGTAGAGTTGGCGCGCGCGGGCCACATCAACCTCCTGCCCCAGAAAGCCATAATGGTAGACGCGGGCCAGATTGTTCATGGCTCCGGTGAAACCGGCATCGGCAGATCGTGTGTAGAGGTCTAGCGCGCGTACGGGATCTACGGGCAGCCCACCAAGCCCGTCATCATACATCAGACCCAGCATATTCATCGCCGCCGCATCGCCGGCCTCGGCCAATGGCATGACCAGTTCTGCAGCCCGCGCAAAATCGCCCGCATCATAGGCGGCGCGCGCATCGTCGTAGGTTTGAGCGGAAAGCGGAGCTGCAAGCGCTACGGCGAAAGCCGCGGCCATTGCGAAGGTCGAAAATCGGGACATGAAGGGCATCCAGCTGTGAAGGGTGCGCCCAATATAGGCACACCCATTGCTGGCTGCGAAGGCAGGAATTCCCGTAAGGCGCTTAGGCTTGACCCAGTTTGGCCAACCGATTTTCGCGCAGGCGGGCAAAGTCATTACCCGCGTGGTAGGAGGACCGCGTCAGTGGCGTGGCCGAAACCATCAGGAACCCTTTGCCCCAGGCCGCTTTCTCATACCCCGCGAATTCCTCGGGCGTAACGAACCGGTCCACCTTGTGGTGCTTCGGTGTGGGTTGCAGGTACTGGCCAATGGTCAAGAAATCGATGTCGGCGGCGCGCATATCGTCCATCACCTGATGCACCGCCTGCTTATCTTCGCCGAGGCCTACCATGATGCCGGATTTGGTAAAGATCGTGGGGTCCATCTCTTTCACGCGTTGAAGCAGACGAAGCGAATGGAAATAGCGCGCGCCAGGCCGGACCTCTGGATAAAGGCCGGGGACAGTCTCGAGGTTGTGGTTGAAGACATCAGGCTTGGCATCGACCACGATTTGTAGCGCATCGGGCGTTGATTTGATGAAATCAGGTGTCAGGATTTCAATCGTCGTCTCCGGCGCACGGTGTCGGATCGCACGAATGGTTTGGGCAAAATGCTCCGCCCCGCCGTCGGACACGTCATCGCGGTCAACGGAGGTGATCACAACGTGGTTCAGGCCAAGTTTCTGGACCGCATCGGCCACGCGGCCGGGCTCAAACACATCTAGGGGCTCTGGCGGCTTGCCTGTGGCGATATTGCAGAAGGTGCAGGCGCGTGTGCAGACCTCGCCCATGATCATCATGGTGGCATGGCCCTGCGACCAGCATTCGCCCACATTCGGACAGCCCGCCTCTTCACAAACGGTGGTCAGCTTATGCTCCCGCATGATCTTGGCGGTGGATTTATACCCCTCGCCCACAGGTGCTTTCACGCGAATCCAGCTTGGCTTTTTCGGCTGCGGATTATCGGGCCGCCGCGCCTTTTCGGGGTGGCGCTGTTCAGGGATCTTCAGATCGCGCATGGCTTCCTCATTCGGTGCGTTGAGGATCATTTAACGTTAAACGATCCCTACGTCACCCGGGCGAGTTGGCACAGCCGCTATGTCCCATATGCAAGTCCCGCTGAGTTCACTGATCGGTGCCGGACGTCGAAAGTGTTACGGATGTTCCAGTTTGCGGGGTTGCAAACGTGCCCGGCGCAGACGCGTTCGCGGCCAAGGACCGGAAGTACGGCATGCAGGCTGCCATCACTACCGGGTCAGCCTGCTGCGGCCCGATGATTAGAGCCTGTTCGCACTGCGCTGCGCTTTGGGCGAAAGCAGGGCCGGTGACCAGGGCAAGCACAGCGGGGATGGCGAGTTTTCTAAGCATTCTGAACCTCGGATGTATGAGTGAGAGGTTTCTACACTCACCATTCCCGCCCGCGCATGAACCCGGAGAGCATTTCGAATTTTTCGCTATTTCACAAAGCCTTGGCGCAACTGACAAAAAATCCACGAAGACTTTTATTCGAAGTCTCCCGTCCTCTCCTCTGGCGCTTATCCCCGTGTAGCAGGGACGAATCCTTGCGAGGCCTCGTAGTGCTGCAACAAGCGCTGCAAGCCGATCTTCAGCACTACTTTGCCTGAACGGGCCGACCAACCAAGCCGCTTTTCGGCTGACTCCAGCCCCTCCAGGAAACAACAGACCCGCATCACGACATCCGCCAGTCCCGGACCCAGATCGTCCAGCGCATCAGAGACGCGTTTGCGCGCATCCATTGGGCCTTCGCCGATGCCTCCATCCGAAAGGAAGCCACCGCGATCCCCGCCTGTCAGGAAGCGGTCCCAGTTCTGGCCGACGCGTGGCCCCATCTGGGCGCGCTCAAAGTCCTCTCGCAAACGCTCACCCGCCTGAACCAACTCCGGGCCAAGGAAAGGCTTTCCGTCCGGCCCCTTGCGGCGGGCCAATCCAGCCAATGGTGATTCCGACAGGTTCACACGCAGCTGAACGGGCTTTCCGTCGTCTCCTGCAACCTTGCGTTTGCCCCAATTGGCATGTTGGCCCTGAAACGCTGTCGGCCCCTCCGCGAAACCGGCATTTCCCACACGACGCTTGCGATCTTCCTCAATCAAACGCTTAAGCGCCGACTTTCCGGCATTTGTGATGCCGTAACGTGCGATGCGGCCGCCCTTTTTTACGCATTGGATCCAGTCTTTGACCGCGAACGCCTGCGCAACGCGGCGATCCACAACTGCGGTGCGTGTCTGGTCCCCGTCTATGCCCTGGCGCAGCACTACGGCCTTGTCCATATCCTGTGCTACGGCCAAAACGGCCCCCGTCTCACACAGGCGGCGCAAAATCCGCCGAGCCTCGCGTGTGATCTGCGTCTCATCTTCAATCGGCGTCCGTATCGGGGCAGTCATGCGCCGCGTCTCCTCATGTTGATTGGTGTTTTTCGTCAGTTCGCACGGGCGGAAACCGGATAAGGTGTCGAGTGCTTCATTCAGCAACGGATCGTCCCGCCGATCCTCGAAATCCCGCACCTGGCGACAGATTGTCGAAGGCGATTTGCCGACCGTTCCGGCGATATTGCGATAGCTTTGCCCCGATGCCGTATGGGCCAAATATTGCTGTGCCTGTTGAGGCACCCAAGCAGGTAAGTGCGGAACAGCAACCGTTTTTGCAGAGTCAGTATTGTTCATGGCCAAAGGCCTCGCGATCAAAAGGTTAATGCCTGCAAAATTCCGCCGTATTGATTACTGAATGGTTAAATTCTGTGGATAACTGGAAAATTGTTTCTGAATCGTAAACTTTTTCAGGGGGTCCGCGCGCATGTTCTTTGATTCATGCAACGCCCCCGTATCCGGTGGCAGCCTGTGGCAGTGAAATCCATTGTCTGGGGACGCCGAAATGACCGAACTGACCAAACATCTCAGCACTATTCGCCGGCCGGGCCTTCTTGTCCGAGCCGCCACAATGGCTTGTGATACGGGCGATGCCCACCGCCGGGCCAAGCGGCGTCCGGTGACGAAACTGCTTGCCGAAGAGGAAATGCTGAATGCAGCCCGCATGGGCGGCGGCATGGGCTATTCTCCCACGCGTCACGTCCAGGTCATGAGCGCACTGCTGGCCGCGGCACGCGCCGTCAATTGAACGGCGCATTTACCTTTTGGTGTGGATAACCTGCGGCCAGTTCAGATGAACGCGTCCGGCATCGACGCCTTCTTTTCGCTGACATAGGCGCGCAGTTCTTCGTTGATGGCCGGATCCAGCGCGGGTTGCTGGTAATCGGCCAGCATCTTCTCAACCTTCAGCGCGGCAAGCTCATAGCTCGACTGACTGCCATCCTCGGCCCAAGTCTCGTAGGGCTTGTAGTCAAGCACATTGGTCCGCCAGAACGCTGTCTGGTAATTGGCCTGTGTGTGCTCGCACCCCAAGAAATGCCCGCCCGGCCCCACTTCGCGCAAAGCGTCAAGGGCTTGCGCATTCTCATCCACGGCAATGCCTTCGGCCATCTTGTGCAGAATGCCAAGCTGGTCGGCGTCCAGAACGAACTTCTCCGGCGACGCGGACAAGCCACCTTCCAGCCAACCGCAGGAATGCAGCATGAAGTTCACGCCCGACAACAGCCCCATGTTCAGCGAATTCGCGGTCTCATACCCCGCCTGCGCATCGGGAATTTTCGAGCCGGTGAAAGACCCGGAGGAGCGGTATGGCAGGCCAAGGCGGCGGGTCAGCTGGCCCATGCCGTATGTGATCTGCGAAGTCTCAGGCGTGCCAAAGGTCGGCGCGCCGGAGTTCATGTCGATTGACGTCACCATGGCACCCATGATCGCGGGGGAGCCCGCTTTGACCAATTGGCTATAGGCCACGCCCGCCAGCCCTTCGGCGAGGCATTGCGTGAGCGTCCCGGCCACAGAAACAGGTGCCATCGCCCCACCCACGATGAAGGGCGAGATGATGGAAGCCTGCCCGGCCTCGGCATACACCTCCAACGCGCCCATCATGGTGCTGTCGAAGGTCAGCGGCGAGTTAATGTTGATGAGCGAGGTCATCACCGTGTGGTTATCGACCACATCTGCACCAAAGAGGATCTTCGACATTTCAACCGAGTCGACCGCGCGTGAGGGTTCGGTGACAGAGCCCATGTACGGCTTATCGCTGAGCGCCATATGGGCGTAGAGCATATCCAGATGGCGCTTGTTGACCGGCACATCGGTGGGCTCACAAACGGTGCCGCCGGAATGGTGCAACCATTTCGACATATAGCCGAGCTTCACGAAAACCTCGAAATCGGCCATGGTGGCGTAACGGCGCCCCCCTTTGAGGTCGTTTACAAAGGGCGGTCCATAGACCGGCGCCAGTACCATCGTGTTGCCGCCAATCTCGACATCGCGGGCGCGGTTGCGGGCGATCTGGGTGAACTTCGACGGTGCCGTCTTGATCAGCTCGCGCGCAAGGCCACGCGGAATGTGCACACGCTCGCCCTGCACATCAGCCCCGGCATCGCGCCAACGCGCCAACGCGCCCGGGTTTTCGACGAACATAACGCCGATTTCTTCCAGCACGGTCTCGGCGTTGGTCTCGATAATCTCGAGCGCCTCGTCATGCAGGATGTCGAGGTTGGGAATCTTCCGCTCAATAAAACGTGCTGTCTCAAAGCTGACCGCTGAACGGCTGGCTCGGCGTGCGGCCCCACCGCCCCCACGTGCCCTGCGCCGACCGCCCGTTGCCTGTTCCGCTTCGCCCATGACACCCTCCAAAGGCAAATGACCCGTTGGAAGGTGTCTAACGCGCGGGCCAACCGGTCAGCGGGCGAATTACGTCATCTGCGACGCGGATGCGACATGGTCGCGTGCTTGCGGGTTCCGCGCGAACGCCCTTAAGGAAAGGGATGGCAGACGAAACAGTCACACACCATTGGCGGCCTTCCCCTTACCCTAGATGCATCGCCATCGGCCTGATTAAGGACAATGGCAGACTTCTATGCGCTGAGGTCACCTGCGACGACGGCGGGATCAAGGGGTATCGCCCACTGGGAGGCGGAATCGAAATCGGTGAAACCGCCGCCGATGCCCTTGCCCGTGAATTCAAAGAAGAGGTCCGGGCAGAGGTAAAGGTCGGTCCGCGCCGCGCTGTGTTGGAAAACATCTTTCAGCATGAAGGCGCGTTGGGGCATGAGATCGTGTTCGTTCATGAAGCCGTAGTGATCCGTCCCGGATTGATCCAACCAAAGCGGTTCCTGCTTGAAGAGGCAGGCCGTGTCACTGCCCTTGATTGGGTCCCGCTGGACAGTTTCAAAAGCGGTCAGGCTGTGCTGTTTCCCGATGGTGTGTTGGCGCTTCTCTAGTCAGGGCCTTGCACGCCCCTGCCCCGCGGCTTAATCCGCGTCCATGACCAACGCTGCTGTCCCCGACCCCGCCGACCATGAACGCCTGCTGATCATCGACTTCGGGTCGCAGGTCACGCAATTGATCGCCCGCCGCCTGCGCGAGTTGAGCGTGTATTGCGAGATCCACCCCTATCAAAACGTTGATGACGCTTTCATCGAAGCCTTCGCGCCAAAGGCGATCATCTTCTCGGGCGGGCCGGATTCGGTTGTTCGTGAAGGCTCGCCGCGTCCTCCGCAGGCTGCCTACGACGCGGGCGTTCCGATCCTGGGCATCTGCTACGGCCAGCAGGTGATGATGCAGGACCTTGGCGGCGAAGTGCACGGCGGCAAAATCTCTGGCGGTGGCGGCACCGCCGAATTCGGACGCGCCTTTGTGGAGCCGAAGGGGGAGCTGGACCTTCTGACCGGTTGGTTCGGCACTCCGGAACAGGATGGCCGCGAACAGGTATGGATGAGCCATGGAGATCACGTTGCGAAGCTGGCCCCCGGCTTTGAGGTCTATGGCACCTCGCCCAACGCGCCCTACGCGATCACGGCTGATCTGAGCCGGCATTTCTATGCCGTGCAGTTCCACCCAGAGGTACATCACACGCCCAAGGGCGCGAAGCTATATGAGAATTTCGTGCGGCTCGCCGGGTTCTCGGGCGACTGGACGATGGAAGCCTACCGCGAGCAGGCGGTCGAGGCGATCCGCGCACAGGTGGGCGATGCCAAGGTGATCTGCGCCCTGTCAGGCGGCGTGGACTCGTCGGTGACGGCGGCGCTGCTGCACGAAGCCATTGGCGATCAGTTGACCTGCGTCTTCGTGGATCACGGCTTGCTACGCCACAAGGAAGGCGAAGAGGTTGTGGCTATGTTCCGCGATCATATGAACCTTTCGGTCATCCACGCCGAAGAGCAGGAGCTGTTTCTGGGCGAGTTGGAGGGGGTCAGCGACCCTGAGACGAAGCGGAAGATCATTGGCAAGCTCTTCATCGACGTGTTCCAGAAATACGCCAACGAAATCGAAGGCGCAAAATACCTAGCGCAGGGCACACTTTATCCGGATGTGATTGAAAGCGTGTCGTTCTCCGGTGGGCCCTCGGTGACGATCAAATCCCACCACAATGTCGGCGGCCTGCCCGAAAAGATGGGTCTGAAGCTGGTGGAGCCGCTGCGCGAGCTCTTCAAGGACGAGGTGCGGGCCTTGGGCCACGAACTTGGTCTGCCGGCCCATTTCATCGCGCGCCACCCCTTCCCCGGCCCCGGCCTCGCCATCCGCTGCCCAGGTGAGATCACGCGGGAGAAGCTGGATATCCTGCGGCTGGCTGATGCCGTCTATATCGACCAAATCCGGAAGCACGGCCTTTATGATGAAATCTGGCAGGCTTTTGTCGCGATCCTGCCCGTGCGCACCGTGGGCGTGATGGGCGACGGGCGCACATATGATTACGCCTGCGCCCTGCGCGCTGTAACATCGGTCGATGGCATGACCGCCGACTATTATCCGTTCAGCCATGAGTTCCTTGGCGAGACGGCAACGCGGATCATCAACGAAGTTCCCGGGATCAATCGGGTCACATACGACATCACCTCAAAACCGCCCGGCACGATCGAGTGGGAATGACCCACGAACGGTTGCGAAAGATGTTCATGCTTTGAAGACCTTTGGCAGGTAAGAGCGGGCCATGTCGGCACATATCGAGACATTTGCCCTTTTGGCAGTTTTTGATTGGCAGTTCATTTGGCCCTGATCCGGCCCATCAAAATGCGGCGCGTCCGGCGCGTTCTGCGGCTGATGGTGATCTTCTATGCCGCGACGCTTGCAATGGTCCTGCTTTGCAACTGGTTTTGGCCGCGTGACACGCTTCCTGCCCCTGCTGCACAGGTGATTTGCCTCGGTGGCCAGTCACATCAGGGTGTTCTGGCCAGCGACAGCACCTCGAGGGCTGAACGGTGCGCCGAGTTGCTTCTGGCCGGATTGGCGGACGAAATTCTTGTCACAGGATCAGGCACCGGCACACTGATGGTGGATCACATCCTGGCCTTGGGGGTCCCGGCAGAAGCGGTCTCGCTTGAGGCCATGTCACGTTCCACCCTGCAAAACGCGCTATTCTCTGCCGACATAAGCGACGTTGAGCAGCCCGTAATCGTGGTGACAGACGCATATCATTTGCCCCGATCGTGGGTCTCGTTCCGCGCAATGGGCTTTCAGGATGTTCGCCTATCCTCATCCTCGTCGATGGTGGACCGGCCCAAACCCCTTTTACGTGAGGTTTCCGCAATCTGGTTCAACGCGCTCAGGCTTTTGGTTTACAGCGCCCTGTTCTGGGTCGATCCAGATATTCGCGCGGCGCTGATGGCGTGACGGCGGCCCCTTAGCGGAAAGCTTGTAGCCGACCGCCCTCTGTCACAACCAGCAGCGTGTCGTTGACCACAATCGGGTGGGCTGCCGCGCCATCGCGCATTTCAACCGCACCGACCAACTGGCCGCTTTCCGGGCTGAAGAAACGGATATTTCCATCGCCTGAGACCACAACCAGGCGACCACCCGCAAGGATTGGCCCGAAATGGGTGAAGACGGCCCGACGGCGACGCTCCCGATCATTGACATAAAGCGGCAGTTCCGTGCCCCAGACGCGTGCGCCCGATCCGGCATCAAGGCGGATAAGCTCGTTGCGGTCGGACACGAAAAACAAGTCACCACCGGTGGCCAGAACGGGCGAATACGCGCCTTCTTCGGCGGTCCAAAGACGCGTGCCCGTTCCCGGGTTCAGCGCAACGACACGGCCCGATTGGTTGCCGACATAAATGCGCCCGTTCGCGATCACGGGGTCAGAGGTCACATCATTGATGTTCGCATAAGCAACACCACTGCGCCCACCGGCCACGGACGTAACCCACAAAGGCGCACCGGACCGGCGCAACGTGCCCGAAAGCTCACCCGAGCCGAAAGGGAACAAAACGATGCGGTCGGTCACTGCCGGGGCCGCGGCACCACTGAGAAGCGGATCGGTTGTGGTCGCTGGCACTTGCCAGATCAAACGGCCATTGGACACATCCAGCGCCCAAGCCTGATTGTTACGGCTGACGATGTAGACGGTGTTGCCCGAAATCGTAGGCGCGCCGATGCCTGCATCAAGTCGCTGCCGCCAGTTCACAGCACCCGTGGCGGCGTTGACTGCGATCAACTCCCCAAAGCCGGTCGTCACGAACAGCGTGCCGCCGGACAAAGCCAAACCACCACCTGAGACGGAGCCGCCGCGATCAAATCCTGGCTGAAGGTCAGCGGACCAGACCGTTCCACCTGTCGCAAGATCGGTCGCAACCACCCCTGCCGTTGCATCCATCGTGAACACGCGCGCCCCGTCCGAGACAGGATCAGCGGTAATCCGGTTTCGCCGTGAATTTCCACGTCCGATCTCAGCCGTCCAAACAGGCGTCAGGCTGGAGCCGAGATTGGCATGTGGTGTGCGGTTCGAAGAATTATAGCCGCGCTGTTCCCAAGTCGCGATGCGCACGATGCTTGGCAAGCTGATCGCGCGCGGCGCGTCTGCGGCCCCCGCATCGGCAAGCGACCGCGTGGCGTCACCGCTGAGAACATCGGCCAACGGCGTGTCGATAGAGAAACGCTCACCCGGCAAAATCACCTCACGCTCACAGGCTGCGAGGCCAAGAACGGCGACACAGGCGAAGGCGCTGGCTTTAACAAATGTGCTCATCTCGTGCCCACCACTCATTGTCTTGGGATCGTTTGGCGATCCTGAAAATGTCTTGCGCCGGACCAATCGGGCCATCGGCTTATTCCGTTTCCGCCTCGGCCTCTTCCGCCGCTGCAGGCTCCTCTTCGGCACCGTCTTCTTCGCCGGGTGCTTCTGCCGCCGCATCGTCCGCTTCTGCGGGTTCCTCGGCAGGTTCCCCCTCTTCGGAGCCTAGCTCACCAACGGCTTCATCCTCAACAGGCGCGTCCTCCCCCGGCGCCTCTTCTTCAGGGGCCTCTTCTTCTACTGGCGCGTCCACCAGCACTGCTCCACTTTCCAGCGACACAATCAACTGCGCAGCGCGTTGTTGCAAGCCTGCAGTGGCCGCAGCGCTGTTCTCGATGCTGCGCAAACGGTCGAGGCCCGCATCAAGATTACCGGCCCGAATGTCGACAAGGGCCAACTGCTCTTCCGCAAGGGCTGAATAGGGCGCGCCGGGCTCGGCCAACCGCTCAAGCACGAGGCGTGCTTCATCTTCCGGGGCCGGGTCCATCATCTGCGCCTTCAAAAGCGCCAGATCGACGTAACGGCGCGGCAATCCGGGTGCCTCAGCGGCTTCGCGAAGGCGGGCCGCAGCGGCTGCGGTATCTTCTGAATTGGCCTCTTCTCCCGCGGCCAGCAGGGCCAGGATCATGGCGACCTCAGGCGAAGGTGTCTCGATTGCGGACAGGGCGGCGATACGCGCCTCAGGGTCTTCGCTTTCCAGGCCGGCCAGAAGCGCGTCGCCAAAGGCCTCGGACTCTGCACGCTGCTGCGAGGATTGCCATTCAAACCATGCGGCGGCTCCGACGATGGCAACCACAACCAGAATGGCCAGCCATCCCCACCGACGGAACAGCGAAAACAGCCGATCACGGCGAACTTCCTCGCTGACTTCCTCGATAAAACTGTCGGTATTGGACATGCCTGCCGCTCCACCCCGGAATTCTTTGTTGCGCAGGGATTACCCCGGCATTGGGTCAAGGCGCAAGGGCCGGAAGAGCGGCGGTTTATCCCGCCCATACTCAACCCGAGGGCGAGTATTCTGAACCGTTCAGTTCACTCTTGTAGCTCCGGCGGAAAAAAAGTAATCTGAACCGGACGGTTCAGCGTAACTCGTCAACACGGGATGATGCCAGGCCATGCGAACGGGCTGGCGTTCCAACGCCGGGGGGCGTTTGGACAAGAAAGGTCGAAGGCATGAAGCTGTTTCCAATCCTGACCGCGGCGCTCGTCTGCGTTGCGCTCTACTTTGTCGTACTCGACCGGGAGAGCCTGACCGACTTCGCGGCCGGCTTTGTGCCTGAGCCGCAAAATGCCCCTGAGGAAATGGCCGACGATGAGACGGCCGACGCCCTAGCCGAAGAGGCAGAGGCTACGTCCGATGATGGCCGAATGCACGTCGTTGTGCGCCGATCAGAGGCACAAGTGACTGAAAACGCAGTATTGATGCGCGGTCGCACCGAAGCGATCCGGCTGGTTGATGTCGCATCCGAGACATCAGGGCGCATCATTTCCGCCCCTATTCGGGCCGGTGCCTTCGTCGAAGAAGGTCAGGTTATGTGCGAAATCGACCCCGGCACATCGCAAACCGCCTTGGAGGAGGCTCAAGCACGTCTAGCCGAAGCGCAAGCGCGCGTTCCCGAGGCGGAAGCCCGCTTGCCCGAGGCGCAGGCCCGCCTTCCTGAGGCCCGCGCGATGCTGGCACAGGCTCAGGCGCAACTCGCCTCGGCTCAGATCGATGGCAATGCAGCATCGCGGTTGAGCGAGTCGGGTTTCGGCTCTGAGACACGTGCGGCGTCGGCTGCTGCTGGAGTTGCAGCGGCTGAGGCTGGCGTGCAAAGCGCCGAGGCCGGTGTCGAAGCAGCCGATGCAGGCGTACAATCGGCACGGGCTGGCATCCAGTCCGCACTCGCCGGTGTCAGAGCGGCAGAGGCTGCCGTGACGCGCGCGGAAGACGCGATTGCTGACCTGACGATCTACGCCCCCTTCTCGGGCCTGCTGGAGTCGGACACGGCAGAGCTGGGAACGCTGATGCAGCCGGGCGCCATTTGCGCGACGATCATTCAACTGGATCCAATCAAGCTAGTTGGCTTTGTGCCGGAGGCGCAGGTGGATCGCGTCACACTCGGTGCAAGGGCCGGGGCGGATCTGTCCTCTGGTCAGCGCGTCGAAGGAGAAGTCACGTTCGTCAGCCGGTCCGCCGACGACAGCACGCGCACCTTCCGGGTCGAAATCACCGTTGAGAACCCGGAGCTTCTGATCCGGGACGGCCAGACAGCAGACATTCTGGTGCAGACCGAAGGCATTCCCGCGCACCTCCTGCCCTCCTCCGCCTTGACGCTGGACGATGATGGCCGCCTCGGCGTCCGCACGGTTGTGGACGGCGTCGTGGAGTTTGTCGAGGTCCAGATGATCCGCGACACACCGCGCGGTGTTCTCCTGACTGGCCTGCCCGAGGTGGCGGATGTGATCACCGTGGGACAGGAGTTCGTGACCGCCGGTGTCGAAGTCCGCACCACGTTTGAGGAGCTGACGCAATGACCGGCATCATCGACTGGGCCGCCAGCCGCGCCCGCATGGTCATCGCCTTCGTCCTGCTGTCGCTGACGGCGGGCGCTGCGGCCTATATCGGTCTGCCCAAGGAAGGTGAGCCCGATATCGACATTCCCGGCCTGTTCGTCTCGGTCCCCTTCCCCGGCATTTCGGCCACGGACAGCGAACGCCTGCTGATCCGCCCCATGGAGGCAGAGTTCCAGGACCTCGACGGGCTACTCAGTATCAACTCGACCGCTGGCGAAAGCTATGCCGGTGTGTTCCTTGAATTCGAATTCGGTTGGGACAAGGGCGAGACAATCGCCGATGTCCGCGATGCCATGGGACGCGCGGAAGTGCAGTTCCCTGAGGGCGCGGAAAGCTATTCGATCAACGAAATCAACTTCTCCGAATTCCCGATCATCATCGTGGCGCTATCCGGTGATGCCCCTGAACGCACGCTGATCCGCCTTGCAAATGAAATGCAGGCCGAGCTTGAGACGCTTTCCCCTGTTCTGGAAGCAGGGCTGGCCGGTACACGCGATGAGATGCTGGAGGTTATCCTCGATCCGCTTGCGCTGGAGGCTTACAACGTCACCGCCGCCGATTTGATCAACGCTGTGGTCAACAACAACCAGCTGATCGCTGCCGGTGAAGTTGAAACGGCGGGCGGCGCGATTTCCATCACGATCCCGTCGAGCTTTGACAACGCACAGGACGTCTACAACCTTGCCGTGACAGTGAATGGCGACCGCGTTGTGACCCTTGGGGAACTCGCTGAAATCCGCCTGACCTACCAAGACGAGACCGGCACCGCACGCTTCAACGGTGAGACGACGGTGGCGCTTCAAGTCGTCAAACGGCAGGGTTTCAACATCATCGACACGGTTGAATTGATCCGCGCCGAAGTGGAGCGGGTTCAGGAAAGCTGGCCCGAGGAACTACGCGCCTCCGTCACTGTTGAGACAACGCTCGACCAATCCGTGCAGGTGGACTCCATGGTCCGCCAACTTGAAGGTTCCGTCCTGACGGCCATCGCGCTTGTGATGATCGTCGTTCTGGCCGCCCTTGGCACACGCTCCGCCCTTTTGGTGGGCTTCGCCATCCCAACATCGTTCCTTCTGTGCTTCATCCTTCTGGGTGTGATGGGCATCACCATCTCAAACATCGTGATGTTCGGCCTGATCCTCGCGGTGGGTATGCTGGTGGACGGCGCGATTGTCGTCGTTGAATACGCCGATCGCCGCCTGAAAGAAGGCGCGCGGCCGATGCAGGCCTATGCCGACGCCGCCAAACGGATGTTCTGGCCAATCGTCTCGTCGACCGCGACAACGCTTTGTGCCTTCTTGCCGATGTTGTTCTGGCCCGGTGTGCCTGGCGAATTCATGGGCATGTTGCCTGTGACACTGATCTTCGTTCTGTCGGCATCGCTAATCGTGGCGCTAATCTACTTGCCTGTTCTGGGCGGTGTGGCTGCGCGGTTCAGCCGGGTGATCGACAATGCGGCGGCGGTCGTGAAGGGATTGATCCCTTGGTATCTCGCGCGCCTCGCCCTGACGATCGGCGCAGGTTACCTGATGTTCAGGGCGGCGCTGAACGTCGTGCAGCCCGGTGTGTTGCTGCCGATGCCCGCCGACATGTCGCCAGTGATGCAAATGGCGCTCGGCGGCATCGTATTTGTCGTGACTTGCGTGATCATGTCCGTTCTGATCGCGACCGTGCAATTCGCACGCCGCGAAAAGGCCGTGCAGTCTGGCTACAAACGCTCGCCCTTCGGGTGGTTCGTTCATTTCCTGACGGGCAACCCGTTGATGCCAGTTGTCTCAGTAGTGGCCGTGCTTGGCTTTGTCGGGTTCACGTTCAGCTACTTCGGTGAGAACAGCAACGGCGTGGAATTCTTCGTGGCGACCGAGCCCGAGAATGCCATCGTCTATGTCCGTGCGCGTGGCAATCTCAGCGTGCAGGAACAAGACGCGTTGGTCTCACAGGTCGAGGACATTGTGCTTGAAACCGATGGTGTGCGGGACGTGTTCGCCTTTGCAGGCTCCGGTGGGTTGAACAACAACACTGGCGGCGCGGCGGCCCCGTCCGACACAATCGGGCAGGTCCAGATCGACCTTGAGCCATGGGGCGAACGCGCTGACGGCGACATGATCCTTGATGCGCTGCAAGCACGCCTAGACCAGATCCCCGGCATCCAGACTGAGATCTTCTCGGCCTCCACTGGCCCGGCGGAAGGCAAGCCTATCAGCCTGCGCCTTGCGGGCGATAATTGGGAAGAGCTTCAGGAAGCCACCCGGATCGTGCGGGAGTATTACGCCAGCCTCGATGGCCTGACACTGATCGAAGATACGCTCCCCCTGCCCGGCATCGACTGGCAGATCAACGTCGATGTTGAAGCCGCTGGCCGCTACGGCGCTGACGTGGCGACCGTGGGTGCAATGGTGCAGCTTGTGACGCGCGGTATCCTGCTCGACACGATGCGCGTGCCAACCTCGGATGAGGAAATCGACATCCGCGTCCGTTTCCCGGAAGAGGCGCGCGTGCTGTCCACACTCGATAGCCTCCGGGTGCGCACCCGCGACGGTCTTGTGCCGCTGTCCAACTTCGTCTCGTGGGAGCCGACGCCCCAATTGGCCACCATCGAACGCTACAACCAGCAGCGCTTTTTCATGGTGAAGGCGGATGTCTATTCCGGGTTGGAACGAGTCGACGATGCGGACGGGAACATCATCGCCCTGATCCGCGATGTGGCCGAGATCGCCACAGGCGACACGACAGCGGATTTTGAACATCAGGAGGTCGGCTATCAGCTCTATGCGAATTACTCCGACCTCGATGTGTCCGAGATCGCGGATGGCGTGATTGCGGGTGATTTACCAACCACCCCAGTCACGGCTAACGAACGGATCGAGCGCATCACCGAATGGCTTGAGACGCAGGATGTTTTGCCGGCCTCAGTCAGTTGGGAATGGGCAGGCGACCAGGAAGATCAGGCGGAAAGCCAGGCCTTCCTGAGTTCGGCCTTCGCTGCAGCCCTTGGCTTGATGTTCATCATCCTGCTGGCGCAATTCAACTCCGTCTACAATGCGATCCTCGTGCTGCTGGCCGTTGTCCTGTCCACCACGGGCGTGTTGTGGGGCATGATCGTGATGGATCAGACCTTCTCAATCATCATGACCGGAACGGGCATCGTGGCGCTGGCGGGGATCGTGGTGAACAACAACATTGTTCTGATCGACACCTATCAGGAATACAGTCGCTACATGCCTCGGCTTGAGGCGATTGTCCGCACGGTCGAGGCGCGTATTCGTCCGGTTCTGTTGACCACCATCACAACCATGGCCGGTCTGGCACCGATGATGTACGGCATCAGCCTGGATTTCGGCAGTGGTGGCTATACGATCGACAGCCCCACGGCGCTTTGGTGGAAACAGCTGGCGACGGCAGTGGTCTTCGGCCTTGGCATCGCAACCTTCCTGACGCTTTTGTTCACGCCGTCGCTTCTGGCACTTCGCATCTGGTTCTGGACGATCCTGTCCTGGGGTGCGCGAGGTCTTGCGCGGGTAGGTGCAAACAGCATGAGCCAGCGGGCGCAGGATTGGGCGTTGCAACGACAGGCTCGCCGCGCGCAGAACCCGGTCATCTTCTGGGACGAAGACCCGCGCGAAGATGAGGTGGCGGCTCTGGAAGTGCCGGAAGAGGATCTGACGTTGAACGAGATGGCAACGGAAGATCCGATCCCACCTGCGCCGGAGGATCTGCCGCCCGAGGCTGATCCATTCGAGGATACGGAACTCGACAACGACATCCCGCCGCAACCGCCCCTGCGCGCCGCGGAGTGATCCTTCCTTAGGGTCGGGCACGTTGCAGGACGTGTCCGACCCGGCTTGATGCGCTGGCCCAATGGCGGATCATCGGGTGATACAAAAAGTCTAAGAAGCGTAAACGAAAATCCGTTTATGCCATTAAATCAATATCTTAAACTCTAAGTGCAACTATGCATATTCCGCTTTCGGGCGTCAGGCGGCCTCGTCTTCGTTCGCCTGCCGATGCCAAAGCTGCGCATAGCGTCCATCCTGCTCTAGCAACGCATCGTGCGTGCCTTCTTCAACCACCTCGCCCTTCTCAAGCACAACGATCCGGTCCGCATCCACGATGGTGGACAGACGGTGAGCAATGGTGAGAACTGTCCGCCCCTCACCCATCGCCTTCAACTCGGCCTGAATCTCCATCTCCGTATCCGTATCAAGCGCAGACGTCGCCTCATCCAGAACAAGGATCGGCGGATCTTTCAGAAGGGTCCGCGCAATACCCACACGCTGTTTTTCACCGCCCGACAATTTCAAGCCCCGCTCACCAACGGCTGTCTCGTAGCCCTCCGGTAGTGACAGGATGAAATCATGCACCTGTGCAGCTTTCGCCGCCGCCTCAACCTCATCCCGGCTCGCGCCATCGCGGCCATAAGCGATGTTGTAGAAAATGGTGTCGTTGAACAGCACCGTATCCTGCGGAACCACACCAATCCGCGCGTGTAGGCTTTCCTGCGTCACATCCCGCAGGTCCTGTCCGTCGATGGTGATCCGCCCGTCGCCGACATCGTAGAACCGGAACATGAGCCGCCCGATGGTGGATTTGCCTGACCCGGAAGAGCCGACAACGGCAACAGTCTGCCCGGCTGGGATGTCGATATCGACGCCTTTAAGGATCGGGCGCGACGGCTCATAGCCAAAAACAACGTTTTCCAGGCGCACATTGCCGCCCTCGACCTGCAGAGGCTTGGCGTCTGGGGCATCACGCACTTCTTGCGGCTGTTCCAGCAGATCAAACATCTCACCCATATCCACAAGCGCCTGCCGGATTTCGCGGTAGACCGTGCCAAGAAAATTCAGCGGCATGGTGATCTGGATCATGTAGGCGTTGACCATGACGAAATCGCCAACGGTCAGATCGCCCGATTGCACGCCCATGGCCGCCATGACCATAACTGCAACCAGACCGCCGGTGATAATGAGGGATTGCCCGAAGTTGAGCGCCGCCAAGGAATAGGAAGTTTTGAGCGCCGCCGCCTCATACCCCTCCATCGAGGCATCGTAACGGCGCGCCTCGCGGGTCTCAGCGCCAAAGTACTTGACCGTCTCGAAGTTCAGCAAACTGTCGACGGCTTTCTGGTTCGCATCAGTGTCCTGATCGTTCATCTCCTTGCGGATACGAACGCGCCATTCCGTGACCTTGAAGGTGAACCAGACGTAAGCCGCAATCGTGACGGCGAGCACGAACAGGTAGTTGATGTCGAAGACTACGGCCAGGATGATCCCGGTGAGCGCGAGCTCAAGGATCAGCGGACCGATGGAAAACAGCAGGAAGCGCAGAAGGAATTCAACACCTTTCACCCCGCGCTCGATGATGCGGCTGAGGCCACCCGTCTTGCGCGTGATGTGGTAGCGAAGGGACAGCGCGTGGATGTGCTGGAACGTCTCCAATGCCAGCTGTCGCAGCGCCCGCTGTGCGACACGGGCGAACACGGCATCGCGGAGCTGCTGGAAGCCCACGTTCATGACGCGGGTCAGGCCGTAGACGACAGTGATTGCGACGGCCCCTGCCCCAAACATCCAAGCGGGCGACGTCCCTTCCCCTGACAGGATATTCACGGCTTCACGGTAGAAAAACGGTGTGGTGACGGCGATCACTTTGGCCAAGGCCAGCATGCCCAAGGCGATCACAACGCGCTGCTTTACCCATGGTTTGTCGTCGGGCCAAAGGTAAGGCGCGACTTTGCGGATCGTGCGCCAGCCAGAGCGACGCTCGGCCACCTCCTGCGCTTCAATGGGATCGGGTGTGTTGCTAGGCGCGGGGCCGCTTTGCCCCTGCGCACTTGTGTCGGCTGGCATGCAGGCTCGCCCCTTTATTCGTCAGGTGCATAACCTAGGGTGTCGCCCCGGGGACTACCAGTGCTGCCGCTCAGTTCCGTGCTGTGTCGTCGCCCATTTCCGGCATGCGGAAAATCTGGCCCGGAAAGATCCAGTTCGGATCGCGGATCTGATCGCGGTTTTCCTCAAAGATCTGAACGTAGAGGATGCCATCGCCGAAGTTGTTTTCGGCCATGCCCCACAGGGTAAAGCCGGGCTGCACCGTGATCACGTCGATGCCCTGTGCTGCGGCCTGCGCGGGTGCCTCGGCCACACGCTCCGGATCTTCGCGCAGGAATGGCGTTGTGACCTGGCTTTCGACGGTGCCATCTTCGGCCAGTTCCGCCACCACCAAATCGTACGTGCCCGGGTCGACATCGGGCAGTTGCAACGACCACGCGCCATTGGCCCCGACCTCGCCCAATTGGATTGGCTGGTTGTTGAGGTAGACCTGAATATCTGCCGTCGCAGGACCACGCCCGGCCAGAATAACTGCTCCACTTGCGTCGTATGAAATTGCGTCCAGTTGCACCTCGGTCTGCACAGCCGGTGTACCCGGGCCCTGCGCAATGCGCAGACCGTCCGGCCCGGCGATCAGCACCGCCGGGGGTTGGCTTGGCTCAGCTGTGGCAAGGTTCGGTGCGGCGGCGATGGGGCCGGTGGAACCGGCGGTCGCTTCAATGGCGGCTGGCGGACCTAGAGAAGGTGCAGCGGCAACGGTCTCGGGTTGCGGCGCTGCCGGGCCTTCTGCAAGAGTTTCGGGGTCAACATCTGGCGCGGCTTCAGGTGAGGCAGCTTCTGAATCGGCCGTTTGATCACCTTCATCGACGATAGGCTCAGCTATTTCCTGCTCAACCGTTTCGCCCTCCGCAGCGGTTGGGAGGTCGTCCGGCGAAGGATCGACGCTCGCCAGAGCAAATGGCGCGACAAGAACAGACTCCGGGCCGGGCAAAGCTGGCACGCCTTCGGGGCGACCCTCGGCTGAAATCATGCGCGGGGCGTCTGAGGGCTCTAGCGTCAGGAAGGCCACAAAATCGCCTGCGCCGTCCGCCTCAACCAGTGCGACTTCTGAGCCATCGAGCAGAATGGCAACCGGCCAACCCGGCTCTGTCTGGCCCGCGATCAGCGTGCTTCCGTTAGGCTCGACGCGGACCACATCCAGCAGCGGCGCGCCAATCGCTGGCTCCTCTGCCAGGTCAGGTTGCACGGGTGCTTCCGGGGTTGCGGGGGAGAGCTCGACACTTTCGAGGATCGGAGCAACTGGCGTTTCGGGATCGGCGTCCGACGTCAAAACCGAGTAGCCAACAGCGCTGGCAACCAACAGCACGGCCCCACCGGCGGCCGCGCCGACAACTCCGGAACTTGAACCAAACATTGCCGCGATCTTCATGGACGACCCCGCCGCATGATATTCCCCTCGGAACGCTCCACGGCCGCTTCGCCATGACGGCTTGAGCGGCCCGCACATCCTCCCTATCAGGGGGGAAAGGAATCCAAAACACAAGGTATAGTGATGTCCACCTTCTCATTGTGTGTCTATTGTGGCGCGCGACCCGGTTCCAACCCGTCATATATGGCTGCAGCAACAGAGCTGGGGCAGGCCATTGCACAGGCGAATATGCGTCTGGTCTATGGCGCCGGAGATGTCGGGATCATGGGCGCGGTTGCGCGCGCCGCACAGACAGGTGGAGCCGAAACCTTTGGCGTGATCCCTACTCATCTGATGGACATGGAAGTGGGCAAGACAGACCTGTCAACTTTCGTCGTCACCGAGACGATGCATGAGCGCAAGAAGGTGATGTTCATGAATGCCGATGCGGTGGTTGTTCTTCCGGGGGGCGCGGGGTCGCTGGATGAGTTTTTCGAAGCTCTGACATGGCGGCAATTGCGGCTGCATGAAAAGCCGATCTTCCTGCTGAATGTAGACGGCTATTGGGACCCGCTGCGCGCAGTGTTGGATCATGTTGTGCGCGAGGGTTTTGCGGATCCATCCCTTTTGTCCTTCGTTCAAACCGTAGCAGACGTACCTGACCTGATGGCGAAGCTACAATAAGGCAGCGCACTGCCCCGCATTTCGACGGCAAGGCAGTGAGATGAGGGAATAAGCGCTAAGCGTCGACAGTCGCGTCTGTGATGCGCGTGGCGATCTCGTCGATCGGGTGATTGGTCAACACCAAGTCGATCTCCGCGACCACTTTGCCGGTTACCACCTGGTGAAGCTCTCGCCGCAACTCGCCTAGGATCTTGGGCGCTGCACATAGGATGATGCGGTCAAACCGCCCGTGATGCGCTTGCTTGTAAAGAATTTCGGCGAGATCGGACGCAAAGCGCTCTTTCTCCAACCAATGCCAATCGGTGTCGTCAACGGCCGAGCGCTGAACTTGAGGGCCATCGTTAAAGCGACCGGGTTTGTCTGTCCCCTGCGCACGCGTTGGCGGATTGTCCTGCTCTTCTTCACGGAAGACGCTTAGGTTCGGATCATCTGCATCTCCGTCATTGCGCAGAAACAAAGCCTTTTCGCCATCGGCCACCAAAACCCAAGTCCCGGTCGTCAAGGGAGATGAGTTACGACGCACGTAGTCGATTTCAGGATTTTTCAGCGGGTCTGCCATCCTACTTATTCCTTTCGCCCAAGTTGTCGGTGCCAGGTTTTTCTTCGTCGGACTTGGTGATGCGCGTCGCGCCAGCTGATCCGTTCTCAAACCGGCGCAATTCAGCTTTCGTGCCGGTTTTCCGCGCCAGATCACCGCCATCGCGGCCTGCATGGCTGGGGGTGGAGGGCATGTCGCCCAGAAGCTCTTGAGTTTCGCTGCGTCCATCGCTTGATCTGTGCCGCATGGCCATCCTTTTTCCTCCATCGTTGAATGCACTTGTTGATCAACGCGAGGCGCGGGTCTGGGTTCCGAAACGAAAAAGGCCCGCCGTTGCAGGCGGGCCTTTCAAGGAATGGTTGGCGGCTCACATGCGTGAAGCGACGTTTTCCCAGTTTACGAGATTGTCGAGGAAGTTCGACAAGTAAGCCGGGCGCTTGTTGCGGAAGTCGATGTAGTAGGAATGCTCCCACACATCGCAGCCCAGAAGCGCGGTCTGACCGAAGCAGAGCGGGTTCACGCCGTTTTCGGTCTTGGTGACCTTGAGGCCGCCATCGCTGTCCTTGACGAGCCAGCACCAGCCCGAGCCGAACTGGCCAGCACCTGCGGCGGAGAACTCTTCCTTGAATTTGTCGACGGAGCCGAAGGATTCGGTCAGCGCCGCTTCCAGCTCACCCGGCATTCCGCCATCGCCCGGGCCCATCATTTCCCAGAACTGGTTGTGGTTCCAAAGCTGCGAGATGTTGTTGAAGATGCCCGACTGCGCGACAGCGTTCGCGTCGTAGGTGCCGGTGATGATCTCTTCCATCGACTTGCCGTCCCACTCGGTCCCGGCGATCAGCTTGTTGCCGTTGTCGACATAGGCCTTGTGGTGCAGGTCGTGATGATATTCCAGCGTCTCGGCGGACATGCCCTTGGAAGCAAGTGCATCGTGCGCATAGGGAAGATCGGGAAGGTCGAATGCCATGTTGGCCCCCTGTTTTTCATGTGGTGCGTTCTGCGGCACAGATGGAGGCCGCAAGGGGTAAACGTCAAGGGGCCAGCTCCAGTTCCCTGACACTTAGCCCTTTGCGTGATAGCCGACTTCGCCACCTTCTTTGGCCGCTGTGCAGAGCAAATCATAAACGTATTGCGCCACGGAACGGAAGCAGATGACGGCCGCGTGGTTGTGGCTGTTCATCCAGAACGCCGCGGGCACTTGGGCCAAACGAGACCGGCGCATTTCGCGGATTGGCAGATTGCCCAGATCCGCTGGCGTGAGCTTGCCCAAAACCTCCCGCACATCACGGGCTTCGATGGTGAAGACCGCGCGCGCGTCGGAAACATTGACGGCGAGGTGGTGCGCGCTGCCCATCTCTTTTGTCAGGGTCGCCACAACCTCATCGGCCTTCGCATGGTCGCAGAACAACAGCAGCTCGTCGGGTGCCATCCAAGCGACGCCGTCCTCCTTCTTTCCGCTGCTCATGCCGCGTGGTTCAGGGATATCCGCCCCCACAGCCGCTTTCACAGCCTTTTTCGTGGCCGCCGCTCCAAGATCAGCCTTGAGCGTGACCATACCAGCAAGGCCCATCTCCTTAATGTGGGCGAAGCCAGTCTCTGACACACCCTGCAACGCGCTGACAGCATTAGACATTTTGCTTCTCCCCTTCCGGGTCATAGAATACGGGGCTGAGGATCTTGGTTTTGATAAGTTCGCCGTCGACGGTGTTGAACTCGATCACTTCACCCATGCGGTCGGGCCCTTTGTGAACCAAACCCATGGCGATACCGCGCGCCAGCGTGGGCGAATAGTAGGTCGAGGTCACACGCCCCTGCACATTGCCCTGCCCGTTCGCATTGGTGCCATCAGCCACACAGTAAGAGCCATCGGGCAGGACTGAGCCGTCTAGCGTTTCCAACCCGACCAATTGCCAGCGGTCCTCTGACGCGAGGAAGGTTCGTTGCTGACCGCGCTTGCCTAGGAAATCCTCTTTCTTCTTGGAGATCGCCCAGTTCAGGCCAAGGTCCTGCGGGATCACGGTGCCGTCGGTCTCGTCCCCGATCATGATGAAGCCCTTCTCGGCCCGCATGACGTGGAGCGCCTCTGTGCCGTAGGGTGTCGCTTTCCACTCTGCCCCTGCCTCATGCAGCGCATCCCAGAAGGCGCGCCCCTGGCTGGCGGGAACGGCGATCTCGTAGCTGAGTTCGCCCGAGAAAGAGATGCGGAACACGCGGGCGTCGAAGCCACCGAGCTTTCCCTCGGCCATCTGCATGAAGGGCAACGTGTCTTTGGACACATCCATGCCGCCGAGCTTCTCAAGCAGTTTGCGGGCATTCGGACCGACCACGGCGATCTGCGCCCATTGCTCGGTCACATTGGCGGTGTAGACCTTCCAATCCCACCATTCGCACTGCAGCCAATCTTCCATGTGGGCATGGACATGATCGGCACCGCCCGAGGTCGTGTGGCACAGGAAGGTATCTTCATCGAGCCGGACAACGACGCCGTCATCCATCAGGAACCCGTTCTCGGAACACATCAGCCCGTAACGGCATTTGCCCGGTTTAAGCGTGGACATCATGTTGGTGTAGAGCATGTCCATGAATTTCGGCGCATCCGGGCCTTTGACGATGATCTTGCCAAGGGTCGAGGCATCGAGCAGCCCGAGGGACCGGCGCGTTGCGTCAATCTCACGGTTCACGGCATCGGCATGGCTTTCCCCATCACGCGGGAAGCAATAGGGCCGCCGCCAATGCCCGACGGGTTCCATGTAGGCGCCCTGTTCTTCGTGCCAGTCATGCATCGGCGTGCGGCGCAGCGGCTGGAAGATTTCGCCCCGCGCCTCGCCCGCAATCGCGCCCATGGAAATGGGGGTGTAAGGCGGACGGAAGGTTGTGGTGCCAACCTGTGGGATGCCCTTGTCGAGCGCATCAGCCAGCACGGCGAGGCCGTTGATATTGCTGAGTTTCCCCTGATCGGTCGCCATACCGAGCGTTGTGTAGCGTTTGGTGTGTTCGACGCTTTCATAGCCTTCCTGAGCCGCAAGCATCACGTCGGACACTTTCACGTCGTTCTGAAAATCGAGCCACATCTTGGCGCGCTTCTTGGCGCCTGCATAGGCGGGCATGACCCAAACCGGTGCCAACGGCGCCTCGCTGGCGGTCTTAACCGCTATTTCGTCTGCGTCGATGCCCAACCCTTTCAAGCCAAGGCCGACCGTCTTTGAAGCTTCACTGCCCGTCAACCCGCCTGCTGCAGTGCCGATACAGGTGACAAAGCCTTCACCGTTCTGGTTCGTCGGCGGGCGGTCCGGGTCGGGTGAGAAGCAGGCCCGCGCCTCATCCCAATTCAGCTTGCCACCGCAATGGGACCAGAGATGGACCACCGGCGACCAGCCGCCGGACATGGCGACCGCATCGCAGGGGATTTCCTCAAAGCTGCCATCATCCTCGGCAAACGGTTGCACACGAACGGCCACCACGCGCTTGAGGCCCTTTACCTTGCTGATGGCCGATCCCGTCTTGATGGGCACGCCGAGCGCACGGACCTGTTGCGGAAGCTCCCCGTCAACCTCTGCGCGCGGGTCCACAACGCAGGCGACCTCCACCCCTGCAGCGCGGGCCGTCAGAGCGGTGCGGTAGCCATCGTCGTTGTTCGTCACGACTACGATCCGGTCGCCCGGCGTCACACCGTAGTTGACGATGTAATCGCGCACGGCCGAGGCGAGCATGACCCCCGGCTTGTCGTTACCGGGGAAGCTGAGAGGGCGTTCGATCCCGCCAGTCGCGGCCACGATATGACCGGCCCGGATGCGCCAAAGGCGGTGGCGCGGGGCATCCTCATCATCCAGATGGTCGCTGACACGCTCATAGGCCAGGGCGTATCCATGGTCGTACACACCGGAAAGCTGTGTGCGAAGGCGGAGCGTCACATTCTCCATCTTTTCAAGCGCTTCAACGGCGTTCTTCACCCATTCATCGGCGGGCAGGCCATCGATCACATCTCCATCTACCGGTGCGCGCCCACCCCAATGGGCGGATTGTTCCATCAGCAGCACGCGTTTGCCTGCCTTGCCCGCCGCCAGCGCCGCCATTAGGCCCGCCATGCCGCCACCGGCAATGGCCAGATCGACATGGGCGTAGAAATGCTCATACCGGTCCGGATCGCGAGTTTCGGGATGCGGCG
This sequence comes from Gymnodinialimonas sp. 202GB13-11, assembly GCF_040932485.1. Taxonomy (NCBI): domain Bacteria; kingdom Pseudomonadati; phylum Pseudomonadota; class Alphaproteobacteria; order Rhodobacterales; family Paracoccaceae; genus Gymnodinialimonas; species Gymnodinialimonas hymeniacidonis. The sequence goes on from NZ_JBFRBH010000001.1 coordinate 1,469,275, forward strand.
CCGCGCCAAGACCTGCCGATTGGCGGATCACAGGCTCGAACACATGCTTCCAGAATGCGCGCGGGAACATAAAGGTTTTGTAGTAGAAACCCGCCGGCAAGAAGCGCGAGACCATCGAGTTAATCGCACCCACATCGAATTCAAGCGACGGCCAGTGGTTCTGGCTGGTCGCCTCCAACTTCTCAAACAACTCGGTCGTGGTGACACGTTGGTTCGGCTCATGCCGGTCCTTGCGGCCCAGGTTGACCAAAGCATTGGGTTCTTCCCCGCCACTGGCCACAATCCCGCGCGGGCGGTGGTATTTGAACGACCGGCCTACCAGCATCTGGTCATTCGCCAGAAGCGCGGAGGCCAGAGTATCGCCCGAATGTCCACGCATCCACTTGCCGTTGAAGGTGAACTTCACAGTGGTCGAACGGTCAATCAGGCGACCGTGGGTTTCAAGACGGGTGCTCATTTATGTCAGGCTCCAGTCGGGGCGTTTCGCCTTAATGGCTTTGATGATGTCAGCGGGCGGCTCGGTGGTTTGGGCGGAATAGGTGCCAAACACTTCCAGCGTTGCCGTATCGCGCGCGGCAAGGAACCACTTGCCGCAGCCCATGGCGTGGCGCCAGCGTTCAAAATGCACACCCTTTACGTTGGGGCGCATGAACAGATATTCCTCAAACTGCTCATCGGTGGAGCCAGGGCCATAGCGCTTGAGATGTGCTTCACCGCCTGCGGCAAGCTCAGTCTCGCAGGCGTCCACGCCGCAGACGGGGCAGGTCAACGTCAACATGGGTCAGTCTCCGTAGGGAAATCGTCGGTCAGCGCCATGGGCTCGGTCGCGTCGAGCTTGGCGAGAATATCAGCGTGCAGCGCGCGGGCTTCGGCCTCCGGTGGCTTTTCGTACTTGTCCAGCGTGCTGCCCCAATGGTGCTCGGCATAGATGCGACCGGGGCCATCATAGCGCGGGCCGGTCTTGTGTTGCGGCACGAAGAAATAGGCCGGCCAGATGCGCAGATCCGTGATCTCGTCACGGTACTTCTGCAGAAATTCGCGCAAGAAGAGGTTGCCCACCGAAATCCACGGCTGGCGTGCGGTCTCAGGTGCGTGAGCAAAGGTTTCGTGGATCTCGTCAATGGTCAGCGCCAACGTGTGTGTGCCGGGTGCCGATGCGAGATACGGTGTCAGTTTAGAGCGACGCTTGGGGTAGGTTTCATAGCAGGTATAGGTGCAAGGCTCGGAAAACAGCTCCTCGCAACACTGCAACGCTTCGAAATCCGCACCGGGCAGGAATCCGCCCTGCTCGAACAGGATCTCGTAACGCATGAGGTCCGCCACGCCCTCATAGTGCTTCTTGCGGAAATAATGCGCGATCAGGCGCTGGTTCCGCCAACGACGTCCCGTGAGATAGGCGTTGTCGAACAGGCGATAGGCCCAGTTGGGGTGCAGCCGCTTCCAGCTGTCGAGCCACCGCGTGGGCGCAGGGCGCGGGCCGATCCAGATATGGCCCAGGCGCATGGGGATGGCGACCGTAGTCATGGCCGCCACCCACCATGGGAGAGGGTCTTATTCGGTCGGTGCGGGCGCTGCCGGCGCTGTTGTGTCGGCGGCAGGTGCCGTGCCTTCAACGGCTGGCACTGCGGCCCCGTCTTCGGGAAGCGTGCTTGTGCCACTGCCCATGAAGATGACGGCAAGCACGAACAATGCGATGATCCCGCCAATGAACATGAGCGCACCGGAACCGGAGCCGCCACGGGTGGGCGGCGCGTAATCGAAAGCTTGGTTTCTGTGGTCGTAGTCAGACATGAGGCATCCTCCATTTGGATGACCTCAGCCTCGCGCCCTGCCCCATTTGCCTCAACGACCACACCCAAGCGGTCGGTTCCTCGGCCGGAAAGAGCCATTTCCGACCAAAGCCGTGCGCTATTCCCTGCCGCGTCCCGATCACGTTTTGTGACCGGCGGGACGTTGCCGAATGGGGGCCCATGCAATGTCGTGGTTACGGCAGACACTAGTGCGCCACCCCGGCCGCAACCGACTCGTCGATGAAGCGGCCTTCCTTGAACCGCTCCATGCCGAATTCCGCCGTCAGAGGCGAATGTCCTTTGGCCATCAACTCGGCAAAGCCCCAGCCAGAGCCCGGGATTGCTTTGAACCCGCCCGTGCCCCAGCCGCAATTGATGAACACGCCATCGACCGGTGTTTTGGAAAGGATGGGCGAACGGTCGCCCGTCACATCCACGATCCCGCCCCATTGGCGCAGCATCTTCAGACGCGAGAGCATCGGGAAGGTCTCGATCAGCGCGCGCACGGTTTCCTCAACATGATGGAATGACCCGCGCTGGGTGTAGTTGTTGTGACTGTCCGTACCACCGCCGATCACCATCTCACCTTTGTCGGACTGGCTGAGATAGCCATGGACCGTGTTGGCCATGACGACCACATCCATGCAGGGTTTGATCGGCTCGCTGACCAGCGCCTGCAGCGGCACAGATTCCAGCGGCAGACGGAAGCCCGCCATCTCGGCCACCACGCCTGAATGACCCGCAACGACAACGCCAAGTTTCTTGCAGCCGATGAAGCCGCGGGTTGTCTCTACGCCCGAAACTGCGCCGCCTTCACGCCGCACGCCCGTCACCTCGGTCTGCTGGATGATATCCATGCCCATGTCTGAACACGCCCGCGCATAGCCCCACGCCACCGCGTCATGGCGCGCCGTACCTCCGCGTGGCTGCCAGAGTCCGCCTAGAACCGGATAGCGCGGCCCTTCGATGTTCATTATCGGGACGAGCTTCTTGACCTCGTGTTTGTCGATGAACCGGGTATCTACACCCTGCAATGCATTCGCATGCGCTGTGCGGATGTAACCGCGTACCTCGTGATGGGTCTGCGCCAGCATGATCACGCCGCGCGGGGAGAACATGATGTTGTAGTTCAGGTCCTGGCTCAGCGTCTCGTAGAGCGAGCGCGCCTTCTCGTAGATCGCGGCCGAGGGGTCCTGCAGATAATTCGAGCGGATAATGGTCGTGTTCCGGCCCGTATTGCCACCACCCAGCCAGCCCTTCTCGATCACCGCGACATTGGTGATGCCGAAATTTTTGCCAAGGTAATAAGCCGTCGCAAGGCCGTGCCCGCCTGCACCCACGATGATCACATCGTAGGACGCTTTAGGCTCAGGCGAGGCCCAGGCCCGCTCCCACCCTTTATGGTGGCGGAACGCTTCGCGGGCGACGGCAAAGGCAGAATATTTGCGCATGGAAATTCACTCCGGAACCTGTTGCTTCGCTTTTCGCGCGAGACCGAAAAAAGAGGATACTCCGCGCGACCTTTGAACGCCATTTTGCGACCCCATGCCATGTTGTCGCGGCTGTGCCGAAATTGTCATGCACATATGCTTTCGCTCGGTCGCTGCGCGGCTTATGTGAAGGGGACGTTAAGTACTCACGGAAGGGTTGCGGAACATGGCATTCTGGATCGCCGCAGGGTTGATCTGCCTCGTTGTGGCGGCTCTCGTCATCATGGCAGCGCGTCGGTCTGGCCCCGCAGAAGCACCCAAGGCGGCCTATGACCTGCAAATCTACCGCGATCAGCTTCGTGAAGTTGAGCGTGACGTTGCCCGTGGCACCCTAACCGAGGAAGAGGCCATCCGCGCCCGCACCGAAGTGAGCCGCCGCATCCTTGACGCCGACCGCACCTTGCAAGCCGAGCAGGCGCAGACCGCCGACGGCAAAGGGTCAGCGCTGATCTTCGGCGGGCTATTGGCTGCTTTCGCGATTTCGGGCTGGACATATTGGCAGATCGGCGCGCCGGGCTACCCCGACCTGCCCCTACAGGGCCGTATCGCACTGATCGAAGATGCTCGCGAAAACCGCCCCGACCAGGCCACGGCAGAAGAGCAAGCGCCGGAGCGGCCTGAGAGACAGGTTGATCCCGAGCGCGTCTCACAAGTTGAACAATTGCGCACTATCCTCGAACAGCGCCCTGACGATACGCGCGGATTGGAACTGCTTGCAGCCAACGAAGCGATGCTTGGCAATTTTCGCGCAGCCCGAAACGCGCAAGGCCGCCTGCTGAGCCTGCTGGAAGACGACGCCACCGGCCGCCATTGGATCGACTACGCTGAGATGCTGATCTTCGCGGCGGGCGGTTATGTCTCGCCCGAGGCCGAAGACGCGCTTGTCCGTGGCCTGGCGCTTGAGCCGCGCGATGGCACCGGCCGCTATTTTGCGGGGCAGATGTACGCGCAACAAGGCCGCCCGGACCTCGCTCTACCGATCTGGGTAAACCTACTGCGCGAAAGCCGCCCAGAGGCGCCGTGGGTGCAAGCCATTCAAGCGCAAATTGCCGAAGTGGCGTTTGCGGCTGGCGTCGAGTTGGACCCGGCCATGCTGGAAAGCGCCGCGCCCGTCGACATCGCCGCGATGGAGGGCCTCAGCGCCGATGAACAGGCCGAAATGATCGAAACCATGGTCGCGGGCCTTGCCGACCGTCTCGCGACCGAAGGCGGCACGCCGCAGGATTGGGCGCAACTCATCACGGCCTATGGTGTTCTCGGACGCTCCAACGCCGCGCAGATCGTGCATGATGATGCGCAGACCACTTTCGCCGAATTCCCCGAAGCGCTTGAGATCATTGATGAAGCCTTCCGCGCCGCCATGGCCCGCGCCGGTGGGGCGGCGGAATGATCCACGATACGCTGGAAGCGCTCGCCGGCGCTGCACGCCCGATGTCTGGCCTGATCGGCTTGGACCTTGGCACCAAAACAATCGGCGTCGCGCTGTCGGACCGTTTGCTCAATTCGGCAACCGCGCTTGAGACGATCAAACGCAAGAAGTTCACGCTGGATGCGGATCGGTTGGCCGAGCTAGCGAAACAACACGAGGTCGGCGGCATCATCCTTGGCCTGCCCCGCAACATGGACGGTACTGAAGGCCCTCGCGCGCAGGCCACCCGTGCTTTCGCGCTCAACCTCTCCCGCCGCCCGGATTTCGCTTACATGCCGCTGGCGTTCTGGGACGAACGGCTCAGCACCGTTGCGGCAGAAAAGGCACTGCTTGAGGCGGATACGACCCGCAAACGTCGCGCAGAGGTGATCGATGCGGTCGCCGCGGGCTATATCCTGCAAGGAGCGCTGGATCGTTTGCGCCATATCAGGAGCGGGTCATGACAGACGAGGTCTGGAAACGGGACGAGATCGAAAGCCCCTGCGTAAAGATTTGCGTCGTCCATCCCGAGGCGCGGATTTGCACCGGTTGCCTACGCTCCATCGACGAAATCACTCAATGGTCCCGCATGGCACCCGAGGCCCGGCGCGAAGTGATGGCCGCCCTTCCCGACCGCCGCGCCCTGACCCAGAAGCGCCGGGGTGGTCGTGCGGCACGGATTGCACGCGAAGGCTGACGGAACCCCCTGAAGCCTGCTGCGTTCTCCTTCCATCACACGGAAGGATAGACCATGGCCAACTTCAAACAGGGCGACAAAGTTGAATGGGATTGGGGCAAAGGCTCCGCCCAAGGCACGGTCGAAAAAACCTACACCCAGAAGATCACCCGCAAGCTGCAAGGCAGTGAGGTCACGCGCAATGGGTCGGACGATGACCCTGCCCTCTACATCGAGCAATCTGATGGTGATGGCGTGCTGAAGCTGGCGTCCGAAGTGCGTAAGGCGTGATTTAAGGCGCGGAAAGCCACGCTTCGGGATCGTCGAAACACGGCCTAAAATAAGCTATCGCCCGCCCCTCGAGCGCGGCCTTCGTGCCATCCGCCCAAGGGGCAACGCCGTGAATGACGTGGCGGTGCAAAAGCACGCTTTCCCCAATGGACAACGGCACCTCAAAGCGTTTGCAGGTCTCGAAAACCTCGGCGCGCGCGTCTTTGTAGATGTCCGTCACGTCCACATCGCCCCAATCCGTGGGCGCAATCCCCTCAAACGCGTCCGAGAAGGCGCGCGCGATGATGCGATGACTTCCTTCCCAGACGACCAATGGCGCAGCGTCCGCATCTGCCTCCGTCAACGCGATGCCCAGAATCCAAGCATGCGGCTCTCGCAAGTGGCGCCGTTTCTGCGGACCCTCGGGCAGCAGGCCATCCAGGTGCGCCGCATCCCGCACTAATCGAAACCGATGCGCGGTCTCGCTTTCGTCCACGTCCTGTCGCGGATAGCCCGGATAGGTGATGGACACCTGCGCCCGGTGCAGCAGGGATACGCCCGTCGCTGCAACCGCCGCGCCGTAAGCCGCGCCGCCCAAGGCCGGGCCAAGTCCGACATGACCCTCGGCGTCGTTGTCCAGCGCATCCACACCTACGAACCAGGTCCCGCCATGGCGCAGCCAAAGCTGGCGTAGTTCCGGGTCCTCTGCCGCGGTCAGCGCCGCGTTTCTCGCCGCCTCACACCAGGCATCAACTGCAAATTCGCGCGGGAAAAGCTGATAACCCGCCTCAAGCCAAGTCAAAACCCGAACGCCTTTCGCAGCATGTTCAATGCCATAAGAATGATGAAGAACGCGAAGACCCGCTTGAGCAGCTTTGGGTCCAGGGCATGAGCCAGCCGTACACCAAGCGGCGTGGTGATTAGCGTCATCGCAACAACCAAACCGAACGCGACAAGATTGACCTGACCCACGGTGAAGGGTGGCCGATTTGCGCCATCACCACTGACCAGCAGGAACCCGATAACCGAAGGTACCGCGATTAACAGCCCAAAGCCGGCTGCCGTTGCCACGGCGCGATGGATGGGCTGGCCATAAAGTGTCATCATCGGCACCCCGAACGAGCCGCCACCAATGCCCATCAGAACTGACAAAAACCCAAGCACGGGAGAAGAAACGGCCGTGCCGACCCCTCCCGGCATGGCATCCCCCAAGCGCCATTCTGCTCGGCCAAAGGCCATGTAGAGCCCCACGATCATGCCCAATACGCCGAAGATGATCATCAGTGCCTCGTTGCGCAGGCCGCTGGCCGCGACAACGCCCAAGGCTGACCCAATCACGATCCCCGGCCCCCAGGCCTTCAGGATGTCCCAATCCACGGCGCCCTTCTTGTTGTGCCCATGAACAGACCGCAACGAGGTCACGACAATCGTTGCCAGAGACGTGGCAAGGCAAATTTGCATCAACCCATCTGGGCCGTATCCCAGCCCCTCGAACGCGAAGTAGAACGCGGGCACCAGAACGATGCCGCCGCCGACACCCAGTAGCCCGGCAATCACACCGCCCAAGGCCCCGATGGCAAGGATCAGCGCCACCATCGGCAGCAATTCGGAAAGCTCTGGCACGGTCGTTCTCCTCAAGCGCGGCGCAGAGCTAACGCAAGGGAGCGGCGGGCAAAAGGCCGCCCTTCGAAAAATCTCGCGGGCGTCTATTCGGCTGCTTGAGCCGTAACCCTGCCGCCCGCCTGAAGGCTTGCCAAAATCACAGCGCGGCGATTGGCGGCGCGAGACGCATTTGCCTCTTTCACAGGGCCAAACCCTCGGATGTCCAGCGGCAATTCTGCCAAGGCCACCATGGCGTCCATCCGGTCGGGCGTGGCGTCGGGCAACCAAAGGGTCATGTCCCGCTCATATTCACGGATCAGCGCGCGTTCCATCTTGCGCTCGGCGGCATGGCCAAACGGATCGAACCATGTCCCGCGCAGGCCGCGCATCTTCGACAGCAGCTTGAACGCCGTTCCCATCCAGCTCCCGAAAGCACGTTTGCGCGGACGGCCATTGGGTTCCTTCCCGGGCAGAAGCGGTGGGGCAAGGTGGAAAGACATCTTGAAATCACCGCCGAAGGTCTCGCGGGCCTTGGCCTCAGTCTCCAAATGCAGGCGGGCAACCTCGTATTCATCCTTGTAGGACAGGAGCTTGTGGTAGCCCTTCGCCACCGCCTCCTTAAGCCGTGGCTCTTCGACCTTATCGACCAGCGCGCGATACCGTTTCGCCAGGCGCTTACCGCCATAAGCCACCAGATGCCCTTCGCGGTAGGCGATTTTCTCGTCCAGCGTCTTGGGCAAAGCGATGACGTTTGGTGTGGTCAGCCGCTCGGCCTCCACCGGATTCTCGACCGCCCAACGGCCCATCTCGAACGCCTGAAGGTTCGCATCGACTGCCGCGCCATTCATTCCGATGGCCGTGGTGATTGCGTCATGGCTCAACGGCACCAACCCCATTTGCCAGGCCGCGCCGAAGACCATCATGTTCGAATAAATCGAGTCACCCAACAGCACACGCGCCAGTTCTGTTGCGTCAAACAGCACCAAGCGATCCCGTAATCGTGCTTGAAGAGCGACCTCCAAGTCTTTGCCCGGAACAGTAAATTCTGTATCGAGGGTGAAATCGCCGGTTGTGATTTCATGGCTGTTGACCGCCGCGCCCGTGCGCCCCGTCGCCATCTGGCCGAGCGTCTTGGCTCCACCCGTCACAACCAGATCGCCGCCGATCACGGTGTCGGCCTCTCCCGCGCCCACGCGGATGGCAGCGATCCCGTCCGGGCTGTTGGCCAAGCGCAAATGGATCGCGACTGCCCCGCCCTTTTGGGCCAACCCGGCCATCTCGATCATGCCGACGCCCATGCCATCCAGCTGCGCGGCTTGCGCCATCACAGCACCGATGGTGACAACACCCGTGCCACCAACACCTGTGACCAGCACATTGTGCGTGCCGTCAATCGCGGGCAGCGCGGGCTCCGGCAGTCCGCGCAAGTCAACGGAGGCCGAGGCCTCTTTCTTGATGACAGCGCCTTCCAAAGTCACGAAGGACGGGCAGAACCCCTTCACGCAGGAGAAGTCTTTGTTGCAGGTCGATTGATCAATCGCCCGCTTGCGACCCAATTCGGTCTCCACCGGCACGATGGACACGCAATTCGATTGTACCCCACAATCGCCACATCCCTCACAGACGTCGTTATTGATGAAGACGCGCTTGTCGATATCCGGGAAGGTCCCCCGCTTTCGGCGGCGCCTTTTCTCTGCCGCACAGGTCTGCAAGTAGATGATGGCCGAGACGCCTTTGACCTTGGCCATACGCTCCTGCACGTTCATCAACTCGGCGCGCTCAAACCGCTCAACGCCGCTAGGAAAGGACTGGAAATCAACGTCTTCCTTTTCATCGTAGACCAGTGCGACCTCACCCACACCCATCGCCTTCAGCTCATGGGCAATCCGGCCGGGCGACAGCTCCCCCTCATTTGTCTGCCCGCCGGTCATCGCCACCGCATCGTTGAACAGAATCTTGTAGGTGATGTTTGTGCGGGCCGCCAAAGCCGCCCGGATCGCCAGAATGCCCGAATGGTTGTAGGTCCCCTCGCCTAGGTTCTGGAACATGTGATCGCGGGTTGAGAATGGCGCCTCACCCACCCAGTTCACGCCCTCACCGCCCATATGCGTATAGGCCTCGGTTTCGCGGTCCATCCACTTCGCCATAAAGTGGCACCCAATCCCCGCCCCCGCGCGAGAGCCTTCGGGCACCTTGGTCGAGGAATTGTGCGGACAGCCAGAACAGAACCAAGGCGTGCGTTTGGCGAGGTCCGGCGCGTTGGTGGCCCTCTGCGCCTCCTCCACACGCGCCATGCCCGCCCGCATCCGGTCAGTCATGCAGCCTTCTTCTTCTAAAACACGCCCCAGCTTCAGCGCGATATCCGCCGGGTCCAGCGCGAAATGTTGCGGGAACAGGGTATTCCCGTGCCCGTCCTTGTATCCATAAACGCGCCGACCGCGTCGATCGTCGAAAATGGCTTCTTTGACCTGAACCTCGATCAGCTTGCGTTTTTCCTCGACCACCACAATCAGGTCGAGCCCTTCGGCCCAATCGTTGAAGCCCTTCATGTCAAGCGGCCAGACCTGCCCGATCTTGTAGGTTGTGATCCCCAGCCGCTCGGCTTCCGCTTCATCAATTCCCAACGCAGCGAGCGCCGACAGAAGGTCGAGCCAGTTCTTACCCGCCGCAACGAAACCAATCTTCGCGCCCGGCTTGCCATGCACTCTCTTGTCGATGCCGTTGGCGTGCGAAAACGCCTCTGCCGCCCACCGCTTATGCTCCAGCAGACGCTCTTCTTGCGGAATCCAGTGATCTCCAAGACGAATGTTCAGCCCGCCCTCAGGCATGTCGAAGTCCGGCTCAACAAAGCTCAAACGATCCGGGCGACCATCCACCACAGCCGTCGCTTCCACCGTGTCCTTCAGACATTTCAGCCCAACCCAAACCCCTGCAAACCGGCTGAGCGCGTAGCCGTACATGCCGTAATCGAGGATTTCCTGAACGCCCGCCGGACTGAGCACCGGCATATGAGCATCCACCATGGCCCAATCGCTTTGGTGGCATACAGTCGAGGACTCACCGGTATGATCATCGCCCATCGCCATGATGACGCCGCCATGCTTCGACGTCCCCGCCATGTTCACATGACGCATCACATCGCCCGTGCGGTCCACACCCGGCCCCTTGCCATACCAAAGGCCGAAGACGCCGTCATATTTCCCCTCACCGCGCAATTCCGCCTGTTGGTGGCCCCAATGAGAGGTCGCGGCGAGGTCTTCATTGAGGCCCGGACGGAACAGCACATCATTCTCCGCAAGGCGCTTTTCATTGCGGGCCATCTGCAAATCGACCGCCCCAAGGGGTGAGCCGCGATAGCCCGACACAAAGCCCGCCGTGTTCAGGCCGGCCAGCCTGTCACGCTCCTTCTGCATCAGCATCAAACGCACGAGCGCCTGCGTGCCGTTCAGCAATACCGGGGATTTCGAAAGGTCGAACTTGTCGTCGAGCGAGACCTGCTGCACTCCCATGATGGGCCTCCCGTGCTGCGTGGTGTTCATCCGTTAAGGGCAAGATAGGTCACAAAAGCTGACCTGTCTAGCAAAACAATCGTGAAACCTTGTGTCCCCCGCACCGTTGCGCCAGCATCGCACCTGCCCATCCATGTGTGGCTAGGGTTCCGCTGACGATGCGTCAGGTCTGGAGCGAGCGCCACGGCAGCCGGTGCACCGGCGGACACCTTAAGGGATAGAAGACCAGGGGGGATGGCATGGGCGCGGCTTTGCCGTGCCTTGCAACCTCCTGCCCCGAAAGGGCCGCCACACATGACACTTCTTGGCTTCTCCCTTGTTCTCGCCGCCGCATTTGCCCATGCCGGGTGGAATTTTCTGGTAAAACGCCTCAATGGCGGACCCGAGCTTATCTGGCTCTTCGGTACCGTTTCGCTACCGATCTTCGGACCTCCGGCGATATACTTTGCCCTCACCTTCGACGGCTGGACCTGGCTTGCCGTGCTGGCACTTGTCGGCAGTGCGCTACTTCATCTGGTCTATTTCTTGCTCCTGCAAGCGGGCTACCGCGTCGGTGATCTGTCCGTCATCTACCCCACCGCCCGCTCTACTGGCCCAGTCCTTTCGTCACTTTTGGCGTTTCTGCTTCTGGGACAGGCGCTACCACTGCAAGCAGCAATCGGTGGCGCGGTCATCGTGTTTGGCGTCGCCATGCTGACCTTTGGCCCCAAAGGCAGTACTCGCCCGCTAAAATCACTGGCTTATGGCTTAGCCGTCGGCCTGCTGATTGGTAGCTACACGGTTTGGGATGCCTGGGGCGTGTCGGTCCTGCTTATCCCGCCCATCGTGATGGATTATGCCACAGCCCTATTACGCTCGATCCTACTGTTGCCCTATGCACTGAAACGCTGGGATAGTGTCTGTGTGCTCTGGAGCGATCATAGAATAGAAGTCGTAGCCATTGCCGTACTTAGCGGCCTGGCCTACATCCTAGTGCTCTACGCGCTGACCTTCACACCCGTGATCTACGTCGCCCCCTTGCGTGAAGTCTCTGTTCTGATTGCAGTACTCCTCGGATCCATCATGCTCGGCGAAGGTCAGCTTGCCCGAAGATTGATCTGGGCGAGCGTTATTCTGGCAGGCGTCAGCATTCTGGCGACAAGCTGACAGAAACCTTTTGCATACACAGGCATGCGTTCTTAGGTTGCCCTTCAACGCGCGCGAACAGGTGACACAATGGATTGGGACAAACTGCGCATATTTCATGCGGTCGCCTCGGCGGGCTCTTTGACCCATGCCGGTGACACCTTGCACCTCAGCCAATCCGCCGTCTCACGCCAGATCCGGGCGCTTGAGGAAGGGTTGAACACCACCCTCTTTCACCGCCATGCGCGCGGCCTGATCCTGACCGAACAGGGTGAGCTTTTGTTCGACGCCACCCGCGCCATGACCAAGCGCCTCGATGCCGCATCGGCCCGCATCCGCGACAGCGAGGAAGAGGTGTTTGGAGAGCTGCGCGTGACCACTACTATCGGCTTCGGCTCTCTCTGGCTCGCCCCGCGCCTGCCCGCGCTTTACGAGAAATATCCGGATCTCAAGATCGACCTCATGCTCGAAGAGCGGCTGCTGGACCTACCGATGCGCGAGGCTGACGTCGCCATCCGCATGAAGGAACCCAGTCAGGCCGACCTGATCCGCCGCCGGTTGATGACGATCAACATGCGTCTCTTTGCGACCCCGTCCTATATCGAGGCCAACGGGATGCCGGAAACGGTCGAAGATCTTGGCAACCACCGGCTGATTTCGCAAAACGCGTCCGCTGCTCAGGTCAGCGCTGGCGCTTTGTTGGTGCGCGAATTGCTTAGCTACGATGTCGGCTCCACTCTTAGCGTGAACAACTATTTTGGCGTGCTACAGGCCGTGATCCACGATCTCGGCATCGGCGTGCTGCCCGATTACTTGACGCAGGACTTCCCGGACATTGTCCGCGTTCTGCCTGAGGTTGAATCCGCCGAAGTACCGGTCTTCCTTGCGTATCCCGAAGAATTGCGGCAATCACGCCGGATAGAGGTGTTCCGCGACTTCGTGATGGAAGAAGTGATCGCCTATCGCCGCCGCCAACGCGAGGCCGAGGCTGATCCAAGCGCCTGAAAATCGGGCAAACCGCCTACTAAGTCTGTGTGCTATGCGCCACAGACATACCGGGTTTGCGCAGTCAATCCCCATTTTGCCTTGATTGAACGCAATCTGCCACTTACTTCATCAAGTGTCAGAGCAAATTGCTTTGACACCTCCCTGTTGGACTTCGGCCGAGATTCGTCTCGGCCTTTTTTTTGGAAATTCAGAGGGATGCGATGGTTTCCAAAATAGAAACAAACCCGCAATCCGTCGATTGGCTAGCTCTGCTTCACCTGCTTCGATCATGCTTTGCCTATATGCATGATCGGATTGATCCGCCTTCTTCATTAAATCGAATGTCGCTAGAGGACTTGATTGCGAAGGCAAATCACGAGGATCTGTTCCTCATTCAAGACGCAAACACCCCTATCGCCTGCCTTTTCGGCGCGCAGCGCCCTGATACCTATTACGTCGGGAAAATGGCCGTAGCCCAAACGCATCAAGGCAAAGGGCTTGCCAAGCAATTGGTTGAAGTCGCGGCAAATCGCGCCCTCGCCCTCGGCCACACGTCCCTAGAACTCGAAAGCCGTGTCGAGCTGACTGAAAATCACGCTGCTTTCACACGTATCGGCTTCGTCAAAATCAGCGAGACAGCGCACAAAGGCTACACGCGCGCCACCTCTTTCACCTTTCGCCGTGACCTCTCTTCCCCCCACGGCGCAGGCGGCTTATAGACCGCCGCAACTGGGGGACATACATGCAAGAGCCAACCATCACACCCGAGATCATCGCAGCCCACGGCTTCACCGACGGCGAGTGGGCCGAAGTGAACAACATCCTCGGGCGCGCTCCGAATTTCACCGAGATGGGCATATTCTCGGCCATGTGGAACGAGCATTGTTCCTACAAAAGCTCCAAAAAGTGGCTCCGCACCTTGCCAACCGAAGGCCCCCAAGTGATTTGCGGCCCAGGCGAAAACGCGGGCATCGTCGATATCGGCGACGGGCAATGCGTGGTCTTCAAAATGGAAAGCCACAACCACCCCTCCTACATCGAGCCCTATCAGGGCGCGGCGACAGGCGTTGGTGGCATTCTGCGTGACGTTTTCACGATGGGTGCGCGCCCGATTGCGGCAATGAACGCGCTTAGTTTCGGGCAACCCGACCATCCGAAAACACGTCAGCTTGTAAACGGCGTGGTCGAAGGCATTGGCGGCTACGGAAACTGCTTCGGCGTGCCAACCGTGGGCGGCGAAATCCGCTTCCATCCTGCCTACAACGGCAATTGTCTGGTAAATGCCTTTGCGGCTGGTTTGGCCGACACGGACAAGATTTTTTATAGCGCGGCCTCAGGGGTCGGTATGCCCGTCGTCTACCTCGGCGCGAAAACCGGCCGCGATGGTGTCGGCGGCGCGACGATGGCCTCGGCCGAGTTTGACGACACGATCGAAGAAAAGCGCCCCACTGTTCAGGTTGGCGACCCCTTCACCGAAAAGCGCCTTCTGGAAGCCTGTCTTGAGCTGATGGAAACCGGCGCCGTGATCTCAATCCAGGACATGGGCGCTGCTGGCCTGACCTGCTCCGCCGTGGAAATGGGCGACAAGGGCGGGCTTGGCATCAAGCTGACCCTCGACCATGTCCCGCAGCGCGAAGAGAACATGACCGCTTACGAGATGATGCTGTCCGAGTCCCAGGAACGGATGTTGATGGTCCTCAATCCCGACCTTGAGGATCAGGCCCGCGCCATCTTCGAGAAATGGGACCTCGACTTCTCCATCGTAGGCGAGACCATCGCGGAAGACCGCTTCCTGATTATCCACGGAAACGAAACAGTCGCAGATCTTCCGCTGTCAAAGCTCGCCTCCACCGCGCCCGAATATGACCGCCCGTGGGTTGAGACACCCGCAGCCGAGCCGCTGGCCGACGTGCCTGAGATTGACCCTATCGACGCCCTCCGCGCGCTGGTCTCCTCCCCCAACTACTGCTCCCGCGCCTGGGCCTATCAGCAATACGACAGCCAGGTCATGGCCGACACGATCCGCGCGCCCGGTCTTGGCGCGGGCGTTGTGCGTGTGCACGGCACCGACAAGGCACTGGCCTTCACCTCCGACGTGACGCCCCGCTACGTCAAAGCCAACCCCGTCGAAGGCGGCAAGCAGGCCGTGGCCGAAGCCTTCCGCAACCTCTGCGCTGTTGGGGCCAAGCCGCTTGCGACCACCGACAACATGAACTTCGGCAACCCCGAAAAGCCCGAGATCATGGGCCAGTTCGTCGGCGCCATCAAAGGCATCGGTGAAGCCTGCCTCGCACTCGATACTCCCATCGTCTCCGGCAATGTCTCGCTTTACAACGAGACCGACGGCACCGGCATCCTGCCCACGCCTACCATCGGCGCGGTCGGTCTGCTCGACCACACCGACGACCTCATCGCCGGCACCGCGCGCGACGGGCACATGCTGCTGCTTGTTGGGGAAACCCAAGGCCATCTGGGCCAATCCGCCCTCCTCGCCGAGGTCTTCAATCGCGAAGACGGCGATGCCCCCGCTGTGGATCTGGACGCCGAGCGTCGCAACGGTGAGTTCATCCGCGAGCAACGCGAATGGATCGGCGCCTGCACCGACCTGAGCGACGGCGGCCTGGCGCTCGCTGCATTCGAGTTGGCCGAAGCAGCAGGCACTGGCGTCACACTTGACGTGGCCGATACGCCAGCGCTGTTTGGCGAAGATCAGGGGCGTTACCTGATCTCCACGAGCTTTGACAAAGCCGAGGCATTGATGATCGCCGCAGGCCACAAAGGCGTGCCCATCGTCACGGTAGGCAAGGTCGGCGGCGAAACCATCAAGATCGGCACTTCCGAAGCGCCCCTGTCCGAACTGAGCGAAGCCTGGTCCGGCGCTTTTGCGGAGACGTTCGCCTAGAGCCGCCGTGCGGCATAGGCGTCCATTGTATCAGGCAACCATTTACCGAAGCCCGGAGCGAGTGCCTCATACCGGGCCACAAAACCTGCATGACGGCGGTATAGCTCTGCCAAACCCGCATAGGCTTCGACCGTGCAGGACCGTCCCCACATGTTCGTCACCCAACCGCGATGCGCGTCGAGCAAAAGATCCGTTTCGTTCTCGTCATTTTGAAATGCCTGAACGAGCGCTTTCTCAATTTCACGCAACCGAGCCATGCTTGCCTCCAAGTCCGATCCCGAGAGATGGGCCTGGGACGTGGCAATATCGTCTGCAAGTGACGCGCCGTAGCTTTGCGTCAGCCAGTCTTCGTGATCCTTCTGCGTTTCGGGTGTGAAGGGCGTGTACAAGTCTTCCAAAGCCATGGGGGGGTCTCCTCTTATCACCGCAATGCTGCGTTCAAGGGTCGCTATGACCTGAGCTAGATCTGCCGCCTGCCCCATAAGACGGGCACGGTGGGCTTCAAGCCGGGACAACCGATCCTCCGGTCCATCCAGCAGCGCGGCGATCTGCGCTAAGTCCATACCTGTGGCGCGGTAAAACAGGACCTCCTGCAAACGCTCAGCCTCGGCCCGGCCGTAAAGCCGATAGCCATTGGCCCGGACATGAGCAGGTTTCAACAAACCAATCGCATCGTAATGATGCAGCGTCCGCACCGAAATGCGGGCCGCCTTGGCCAGTTGTCCGACCGAATATTCCTCGATTCGCTTCTCCATGGCTCCTCTATCGGGCCTCACGTGGCGTGAGGGTCAAGCATCGGCTTGCGGCTGCCCCAACCGCGTCCTACATTTCTTCTCAAGACAGCCAAGGACAACGCAATCCATGCCCATGCAAGCCAACGAGATCGAGGCCCTCCTGCGCGAGACCTTCCCCGACGCCCAGATCGAAGTCGCGGGCGATGACGGCGTGCACATGTCAGCCATGGTCATCGACGAAAGCTTCCGCGGAAAGAACCGCGTCCAGCAACAGCGCGCGGTCTACGCGGCATTGAAGGGCAAGATGGATGGCCCTTCGGGTGAGTTGCATGCGCTGGCGCTGACGACTAAGGCACCGGAATAGTGGGGAAGATTGCCTCATTTCTCGTCGCGGGCTTGTTCCTGAAACCTCTCATCAACAGGTTTCTCGGGGCGTCCTACCGCGAGGCGGAGCCGTTCTTCGACCGAATGACACGTGACGGCAAACGCCGCGCTTTGGGATCGCGCTCCGAGGTGCCAGACTCAGATAACGCGCAAAGCAAAAGGGACATCCGAACATGAAAGCCTTCCTCCATGGCGCCTTCATCGCGCTTCTCGGCCCCTTCGCGCTGTTGTACCGTCCCACGCGGCAGCAGCTGAACCCCATTCCCATTCGTACCGACGACCAAAGGATCCCGCCACATGAGCGCTGAAGATCAGATCAAGCAAACCATCACCGACAACACCGTCGTCTTGTTCATGAAGGGCACCAAAGAGATGCCGCAATGTGGGTTCTCTTCGCGGGTTGCAGGTGTGTTGAATTACATGGGTGTCGAATATCAGGATGTGAACGTGCTGGCCGATGAGGGCATTCGCCAGGGCATCAAGGATTTCTCCGACTGGCCCACGATCCCGCAGCTCTACGTGAAGGGTGAGTTCGTCGGCGGCTGTGACATCATCACCGAGATGACCCTATCGGGCGAGCTGGACTCGATGTTTGCCGAGAATGGCGTCGGGTTCGACAAAGACGCGGCTGACAAAATCCGCGAAGCGAACGCCTGAGGCGTTGCGCCCGCTGACGCGGTCGCCGAATGCGAGGGGCCAGCCCCTCGCGCTCCCCGGAGTATTTTTGACCAATGGAAGACCGGGCGTTTTGGCGAGGCGGGTCAACGCAGGCGGGTGATCAACCGTTCTTCGTCTCACCCTTCCGCACGTGCTTGTTGAGCCGTGACGGCGTCGATTTCTTGCGGTTCTTGTAAGGGTTATCGTCAGCCTGGCTGCGCATCCAAAGCCGGATCGGCGTGCCGGGCATGTCGAAATCCTCCCGCAACCCATTGACCAGATAACGCGAATAGGCCTCAGGCAGTTTATCGGGGTGAGAGCACATCACCACAAAGCCCGGTGGGCGCGTCTTCGCTTGCGTCATGTAACGCAGCTTGATGCGGCGGCCGCCCGGTGCAGGGGGCGGGTGCGCCTCGATCATGCCACCGAGCCATTGGTTCAGCTTCGCGGTCGAGACCCGAGTGTTCCACGTCTCATGCGCTTTCATGATCGCCGCGTGCAATCGGTCGAGACCCTTGCCGGTCTTGGCTGAAACAGTGATCAAAGGTGCCCCGCGCAACTGCGGCAATAACTTTTCAAAGCCTTGGCGAAGATCTTTCAGCTTTTGCTGCTTCTCAGGCTCGATATCCCATTTGTTGACCGCCACGACGACAGCACGTCCCTCACGCTCCGCCAGATCCGCTATGCGCAGATCCTGCGTCTCAAACGGAATGGCAGCGTCGAGAAGCACCACGACAACTTCGGCGAATTTCACCGCGCGCAGGCCATCGGCGACCGAGAGCTTTTCCAGCTTCTCCTGCACCTTTGCCCGTTTGCGCATCCCCGCCGTGTCAAAGATTTTCATCGGCACGCCGTCCCATTCGAACGGCAGCGCGATGGCATCTCGGGTGATCCCGGCTTCGGGGCCAGTCAACAGGCGGTCTTCACCGATGATCTGATTGATCAAGGTCGATTTGCCGGCATTCGGGCGACCAACAACCGCAATCTGCAAGGGTTTTGAGCGACTTATAACGCGATCTTCACCCTCAACGTCGACATCCGTTTCGGCCTCTTCGTCTGGCTTGGCCTCGATCAGAGGCGCAAGTTCGGCGGCCAGATCGCTCATCCCTTCGCCATGTTCGGCGCTCAGCCCAATCGGCTCTCCCAGGCCAAGGCCAAAGGCCTCCAGCATCCCCGACTGGCCTGCATTGCCCTCAGCCTTGTTGCAGCCCAGAAGCACAGGCTTGCCGGACTTGCGCAGGATGTCGGCGAAGTATTCATCCGCCGCCGTCACACCCGCACGCGCATCGATCACGAACAGCGCCGCATCGGCCATCTCTACCGCATGTTCGGTCAGCCGCCGCATCCGCCCTTGCAGGCTATCGTCCGTCGCATCCTCAAGTCCCGCCGTGTCCACCACCGTGAAGCGAAGCGGCCCTAGCCGTGCATCCCCTTCGCGCAGATCGCGCGTGACGCCGGGCTGGTCATCGACCAGCGCCAGCTTCCGGCCCACAAGCCGGTTGAACAGCGTCGATTTGCCGACATTGGGACGCCCGACAATGGCGAGGGTGAAAGACATTGGACTACCTCTAACAGAAGGCGCGGCTCTACGCCCTTCTGTGCACTATTTCAAGCGCCGCAGCGCGGTCTCGATGGCATTGGAAAAGGCCGACCGGTCCGCTTTGCTGAACGGCTTCGCACCGCCAATCCCCTGCCCGTCCAGACCTGCGCGAATATCGGCCATGATCGCACGCGTCGCCACCTGGGATCCGATGGAGTTTTTTGTGAACGCCCGGCCTTTCGGGTCCAGTACAGCTGCGCCCTTTTCAAGGCAGCGCTCCGCCAGAAGGATGTCTGCCGTGATCACCAAGGATCGCTCATGGGCAGCCTCTGCAATAAGATCATCCGCCGCATCGAACCCGTCACCTGCCATTTGCATCGAGATCAGCGGGTGCTCGGGGTGGCGCAGATATGACCCAGCCACAAGCCGCACCGCGATCCCATGGCGCCAAGCAGCCTTGTAGATTTCCTCCTTCACCGGGCAGGCATCGGCATCGACGAGGATCAGGGGCTCAGCCAAAGTGACCCTCCGGGAATGGCAAGGAGATCTCAGCGCCGGAGGCTTCTCGCAAGGTCAACGTACCCTTCTTCAACGTCACCGCCTCTACCTCCGTCCAACCCGGCGGGCGCGGCAAAGATACCATCGCGTGCCGGATCGTGTGCAATTCTCCCAAAGGCAGCGTTGTGGGTACGTCCATCGACGTCAGCACGTTTTCTGCCATTGCGGCCGCCAGCCCCTGCCCGCCCATGGCGCGCCCATCTTCGATCCCCAGAACGCCGGTATGGCGGCTGTTCCAAGGCGGAAAGTCCCGCGCACCGTTGGAAATCCACAGCATCGTCACAGGCATCATGACCGGGTCCTTCAGGACCAACAGCATGTCATCCTCGGCATTGCGCATAACGCAGGTCCAGCCGAGCGTGTTCTCGCGGGACTCTACCAAGGTGCAGAAATCCTCCACCAGATGACCGGCCGGATAGGTCCGCCCGTCCCATTGGCCACCACCTTCCAACTCAAGATGAAGATCGCCGCGCAATTGGCTCAATTGCCAGTAGTTGAACCCGTCATGTTGAGGCGCAGGATCGGTCAACGCCGCGCGCTTCTTGCTGAAAGAGACGCGCCCGCCCTCTTCCATCCGCACCATCGGATGGTGGGCGAAGGTCACATCGCCGCGCCCCTTGTCGATGACATGCCGTTGCAAAAGGCACTCGCCCACAACCTGAATTTCCTTGGCAACGACAGCATCGTTCAGTTTCGTCAGGCCATTGGCAAAGACACCCTTATTGCCCTCTGTGCTCAGGATCACCCAAGGGTCATTCGCCGTAGGTCCATGGATGGGATGACCATGCACATCATCGCGTCCAAACGGCATGCAGAAAAAATCTCCCGCCAGCCGTTTGTCGACATCTGCTACGTTCGGGTCGGACTGCACCGCCTCTTCATCCCGCCAAGGGGCAACGTGCAAGGGCGAACGCCCGCCCACCGTCCAGACAGGGATATTGCCTGCCTCCATATCGAAGACGGCATGGGCATCGCCGTGTTTAAGATCGACTCTCATCCTTCGGCCAGCTCCGACAAGGCGCTTTGCAACAGGGAGGCGTCCGATCCGCAGCCAAGGAACGTGACCCCCAACTCGATCATTCGCGCTTCGGCCTCTGCCCCGGCAACAATGATACCCGCCGCCCTGCCACCATTGCAGATCGTCTTGATGCCGTCGGCCACCGTGTCCCAAAGCTCTGGATTCGACAGGTCATCGCGGTAGCCCATATCGGCGCCCAAATCTGCGGGGCCGATGAACACCCCGTCGACACCGTCTACTGCTGTAATCGCCTTCAACGCCTCCATTGCAGCGCGGCTTTCGGCCTGCACCAGAATGCAAATGTCGTCATTGGCGTGGGCAGCATAACCCTCGATCCCGCCAAAACGCCCCGCACGAGCCACCATAGCTCCCATGCCACGCACGCCTTCGGGCGGATAGCGGCAGGCACGCACAACGGCGGCGACCTCCTCGGCGGAGTTCACCATCGGCACCAGAAGCGTCTTCACGCCCAGATCCAACGCCTGTTTGATGATCCAGTCTTCCGCGACCGGGACTCGGACCACAGCCTCGGTGTCAGTACCCTCAAGCGCGATCAATTGGTCCCGTATGCCCGCCGGATCCCACGGTCCATGCTCCCCGTCGATCAGGCACCAGTCGAACCCGGCCTGCCCGGCCATTTCTGCCGTCACCGCGCCCGGCAGGTTCAGCCACAGGCCGCGCTGCAACCGCCCCTCCGCTAATGCCGCTTTCAACCGATTTCCCAAGGCATGTCCCCCACTTTATTCCAGCGCAAAACTCGCCGCCCTTCCGCCACTTGTCCACCCGTTATCGCGGCTTGTCACCCGGCCAACACCTTGCAAGACGACCCCTTTTACTTTGCGGGCGTGAAAGCTAATCTCCCCTCCATCAAGGG
This sequence comes from Gymnodinialimonas sp. 202GB13-11, assembly GCF_040932485.1. Taxonomy (NCBI): domain Bacteria; kingdom Pseudomonadati; phylum Pseudomonadota; class Alphaproteobacteria; order Rhodobacterales; family Paracoccaceae; genus Gymnodinialimonas; species Gymnodinialimonas hymeniacidonis. The sequence continues at coordinate 1,490,799 of NZ_JBFRBH010000001.1, forward strand.
CGATGAACGCCCATCCACAGGGAGAATATTGATGAAGAAGTTTTTGCTGGCATCCGCCGCATCCATGGCGCTGACCGGTGCTGCAGCCGCTGATGGCCACCAGGGTGACGTGACCCTCGGTGTGATCCTCGGCTTCACGGGCCCCATCGAATCGATCACGCCAGCCATGGGCGACGGCGCAGAGCTTGCGATGGCCGAAGTCACCGAGTCCGGCGCACTTTTCGATGGCGCAGCCGTCACGTCCGTGCGCGCGGACTCCACCTGCGTTGACTCTTCGGCAGCACAAGCCGCGGCTGAACGCTTGATCACGTCGGACGGCGTGCACGGCATTGTCGGCGCGGATTGCTCCGGTGTGACCGGCTCCATCCTGGCCAACGTCGCTGTGCCAAACGGCATGGTAATGATCTCGCCCTCCGCCACGTCGCCGGGCCTCTCGACCGCTGAAGACAACGGCCTGTTCTTCCGCACCGCACCGTCTGACGCGCGTCAGGGTGTTGTGATGGCTGAAATCATCATGGAACGTGGCATCGACACCGTCGCCGTCACCTACACCAACAACGATTATGGTCAGGGCCTCGCAGACGCCTTTACCGCCGCCTTTGAAGAGGCCGGTGGCACCGTGACGCTCTCCGCCGCCCATGAAGACGGACGCGCGGACTATTCCGCTGAAGTCGGCGCACTGGCCTCGGCCGGTGGTCAGGCGCTTGTCGTGGCGGGCTATGTCGACCAAGGCGGTTCTGGCGTGATCCAGGCAGCACTCGACACCGGCGCGTTTGACACGTTCGTCTTCCCGGACGGCATGGTCTCTCAGGCACTCGTCGACAACTTCGGCTCCGACATCGACGGCTCCTTCGGCCAGAACCCCGGCACCGACAGCGAAGGCGCAGGCCTCTTCCAGGCGATGGCTGAAGAAGCTGGCTTCGATGGCACCTCGCCCTTCTCGGCGGAAAGCTATGACGCAGCAGCGCTGATCATGCTCGCCATGGCAGCTTCCGGTTCGCGCAATGCCGCCGACTACATGGGCGAAGTCATGAACGTGGCCAACGCACCGGGCACCGAGATCCTGCCGGGTCAGCTTGGCATGGCGCTTGAGATGATCGCCAACGGCGAAGACGTGGACTACGTCGGCGCGTCGGCAGTGGAGCTCATCGGTGCAGGCGAATCCGCCGGCAACTACCGTGAGATCGAAATCGTCGATGGTGAGCTTTCGGTCGCTGGCTACCGCTGATCGTTTGATCATTGAACATTCAAACAGCCCGGTGATATCGCCGGGCTGTTTTTCTACCGAAAGGGCACGCGCCTCATGATCGAAGTCCACGACCTACACAAACACTTCGGCGGCTTCCATGCCGTGGATGGCGCAAGCCTGAAAATTGAGACCGGCTCAATCACCGGCCTGATCGGCCCCAATGGCGCAGGAAAAACCACGCTTTTCAATGTGATCGCAGGCGTTCTTGAACCAACATCCGGGCGCGTTCACATGGACGGCGAGGACATTACCGGCCTGCCGCCACACAAGCTGTTCGGCAAGGGTCTGCTGCGCACCTTCCAGATCGCGCATGAGTTCAGCTCCATGACGTGCCGCGAAAACCTTATGATGGTGCCTGAAGGTCAGACCGGCGAAAGCCTGTGGAACACGTGGTTTGGCCGCAAGCGGATCGCTGATGAAGAGCGCGCGCTCCGGGCGAAGGCCGACGAGGTTCTTGAATTCCTCACCATCACACACCTCGCGGACCACCCCGCGGGTGCCGTCTCAGGCGGTCAGAAAAAGCTTCTGGAACTTGGCCGCACTATGATGGTTGACGCCAAGATCGTCTTTCTTGATGAGGTTGGTGCAGGCGTGAACCGCACCCTTCTCAACACGATCGGCGACACAATCCTGCGCCTGAACAAGGAACGGAACTACACCTTCTGCGTGATCGAGCATGACATGGATTTCATCGGCAAAATCTGCGGCCCCGTGATCTGTATGGCCGAAGGCAAAGTCCTCGCCGAGGGCACGCTCGATGAAATCAAGGCCAACGAGCAAGTGATCGAGGCTTATCTGGGCACGGGCCTCAAAAACAAAGACCAACTGGAAAGCGCGCCTGCATGATCAAGGCGGGCATGGTCTTGGCCACAGCGGTACTCGGTGCCCCTGCACTGGCCGAAGACTGCCGCTTTTTGCGCGACCCCGTCCATATCTGCGGCTCCGACCATGGCTGGTTCGAGTTCGGCCCATTCGGGCGCTATGGCAATGATGCATTTCTAACCAGGGTTGGTGGCCCCAACGCCTACATCGTGTCAGACCCGCTGGATGGCTCGGACTATACGCTCGCCACGCTTGAAGCGACCGCGTTGCGTGGGCTTCCCGCAGGCGATCCGGAAGCCAGGACAGTGCGGGTTCTCGAACGTAGTGTCGTGTCTCACCTGGGCATGGAATGGCTCACACTCGTTTATGAAAGGCGCACGTCCGAAGACGTGACCTTGCTCTTCGCCAACACCATGGCGCTGACAGAAACACACGCGATCCAGTTGATCACCATCGAGCACGAGGTAGACGCCTACACCGACACCCACCGCGCGGATCACGCTCTGTTCGTCTCCGCCATCGCGTTAGAGCCGTAGATGATGAAACGCGTGCTCCCTTTTGCCCTTCTCCTCTGCGGCATTCCCGCGCTGGCGCAGGTGGCCCCAAAGGACGGCGATCTGCCGATGCCCGGCTCCGCCCCCTGCCCGTTGATTGCCGAGCCTGTCCGGTTCTGCGGCACGTCCCCGCAATTCGTCCTCACGCCCCAAGCCGACAATGCCGAGATCACCAGCTATTTCGCCACACCCCTGGGCATTCAGGCCATCGCCGTGGTTGAACCGATCGGCCGCACCAATGGGCTGACGATCGAGCGCTTGCAGGACGTGGCGCTCCAGAACCTCGCCGCAGCTTCTGGCGCACCCGTTGAAACAATCCCCGTGATCCAGCGAGGGCAGCTTATCATCGCAGGCGGTCCTCACCCGAACTTCGTCTACCGCGGAACGGTAGATGGTGAGATGTATGTCTATTCTAACTCCATGCTGCTGATGGAGGACAGCGTTGCCCAATTCGTCACTATCGAATCTGGCGTGACCACCTATTCCCCGCGCCACCGCTCACTTCATCTGCAATTCCTCGACCAGATGCAGGTGACCCAATGAGCCTTCCACGCCTTTCTGCCATCGCATTCGCAATAGTCACCACGTTGACCGCCCCCGCCGCGGCCGACTGCATCGACTGGGGCCTCGATCTTGAGGTGTGCAGCACGCCCGACATCAGTGTGGCCTACAATGAAATCGGCTTCCCATTCGCCGAGATTCGCACGGAAACACGCCTAACGCAGGTTTTCTGGACAGTCAGCGGACCTCGCATCGAAAGCGAAACTGACCTCGAAAACTCCTTCTGGACCGTGTGGAGCCTAGTTGGCGACCGTCTTGAAGGTAGGGGCCACCTGGACTTCAACCGTGATTACATGAGCGAAATCAACGGCCAGACCGTCTTTCGCAACCCGTTCGTCCTCCGCCCAGAAGACAATCCAAACCACTTCTACATCCATCTCTCGGTCTTCGACGCCTTTGGTGTCCCCGCCGCCATCGAGATCATCGAACCGGTTCGCAGTAGTGATACGCAGACCACCAATGCCTTGCTTGCCCAGGCCATGCAGATGATACAACCACAAGGCACCGGCCAGTGATCCGGCGCACATGCTTACCCAAGACAGGCCAACCATGACCCAAACCGCAGCCGCCACAGACACCACAACGCCCTTCCTGATAGGCGACGCCATGACCGGCGGCTATGGCTCGGGCGCGGATATCCTGCATTCCTGCACCATCGCCGTGAATCCCGGCGAGATTGCCGTCATCGTTGGCCCCAACGGCGCGGGCAAATCTACCGCCATGAAGGCTGTCTTCGGGATGCTGAACCTGCGCGAAGGCCATGTGATGCTGGATGGAACCGATATCTCGGGCCTCACGCCGCAAGCGCGTGTTGCGGCGGGCATGGGTTTCGTGCCCCAGACCTCCAACATCTTCACGTCGATGACGGTCGAGGAGAACCTCGAAATGGGCGCTTTCATCCGCAAGGACGATTTCCGGGCCACGATGGAGCAGGTTTACGACCTCTTCCCGATCCTCCGTGAAAAGCGCAAACAGGCGGCGGGGGAGCTTTCCGGCGGCCAGCGCCAGCAAGTCGCCGTGGGCCGCGCGTTGATGACCCAGCCCAAGGTCCTGATGCTGGACGAGCCCACCGCTGGCGTTTCCCCCATCGTCATGGACGAACTCTTTGACCGCATCATTGAGGTCTCACGCACCGGCATCCCGATCCTCATGGTGGAACAGAACGCCCGCCAGGCCCTTGAGATTGCAGATCGCGGCTATGTGCTCGTCCAAGGCCGCAACGCCTATACCGGCACCGGCAAGGAACTGCTGGCCGACCCCGAAGTGCGCAAAAGCTTCCTAGGCGGTTGATCCTGTGCGGGCAGCGTTATTCGGTACACTGATGCTACTGGCCAGCCTGCCAGCCGCCGCCCAAATTCAGCCCCGAACCATGACTTGCGCCATCGACTTTGTGTGCACCGGGGTCAGCCTTGACCCGGACACGTGCGAACGTGCCGAAGGAGCGGCTAACGTCCAGATAACCACAGACTTGATCACCGTCTCCGCATTCGAAGAAACGCTGCGCTTCGACGATATCACACCCGGAAGCCTGTCCCTCAACACGGGCATGACGGCGTCCGGCCTCGACACGTCCTCCGATCCGGCTCGCTACATGACCCTTGTGCTGTCCGATACGACCCTTGGCGTTTTCATCAGTGACGAGCGGGCCGAAAGCGGCGAGTATTACGGCGCACGCACCTTTGCCGCCACCTGTCCTGCGCCATAGCCCTCCCTTCGCTTCAAGGAGCATCGAACTTGGAACAAGTCACAATCCTTCTGACCTGCACTTTCCTGACCTTTTGCGGCGGCGACGGAACCTGCACCAGCGACACACCCTTGCCGATTACGCTCGACCCCGGCGCCGACAGCGCATCGGCCCGGATCTGGGCCACGCCGGGCGCCACGGGCAGACCAACCGGCGCCGAGATCATTCCACCGCTTCCATCCAGCGCAGGCGCGCCATTGCATTTCCTAGCCCGCACACGCTCTGAAGGCGCTCTCGTACTGTCGATCAGTCGAAATCCATCCGACGACAGCATGCGCGCCACGCTGCGCCGTCATCCTGACCGAGGCGGGAATCCAGCCGGACCCGACGCGTTCGTCTCAGAAGAAGTCCCCTGCCAACAGTCATTCGTGAGGCAGTGACAGGTCGGAGCAACATACCCCAACGCCTCGTTTGCGCGGCTATGCTCGCTCTGCCTTTGCCAGCGCAGGCCAATCTCAGCGATGACATCGCAACAACAACGTACACCGCCACCTGCGAAACCATCGAAATCTGCCGTGAGAGCAGCGGCTGCGTCTCGTTCCCAACCTTCGGCGTTCTGATCCTTCAGGTTCAAGGCGACAGAGGCAGTCTCGGGCCAGAGGCCGACGATCCGCGCCCTCTCAACGTCTACCACGCCCTCGAGTCTGCGCCCCCAGACCCCGAAGATCTCGGCCTGCGCTTCATCGTCGAGCAAGAGGCAACAGACCCCCTCACCCGCCGTTTCGCCTATGTCGACCAAACCCGTGCAGGCCCCGCCGGGCGCTATTTCATGCTCGAATGCACGGAGCGGTCCGAATGATCCGCGCACTGGCCGCCTGTCTCTGCCTCGTTAGCTCCCCCGCGGCGGCCACTGGCCTTGCCTGCACGTTCACGCAGCTCTGCTCCCCCCTCACCGATTGCCAGACACACCCCGGTCTGCCCTTCACCTTTGATCTCATCTCCGGCGCGCTGGCGTTGACCACGGCGGATGGCATCGCCTTGGGCACCCCGCTCTCGCATGTGGAGGCACCAGCCCTGTCGCTCCTCTTCGACACCCGGCCCGATCAAACCCTACTCCTCAGCGTCTCCGCCACCGGCGAAGCCGCGATGACCCAGCATGATTTTGAGGCCGCAGGCAGGCTCACCTCGGTCAGCTATTTCGGCACGTGTGAGCCCGCCTCATGATCCGCCTCGCTTCCTTGCTGCTCCTCAGCGCACCCGCCCAAGCCGACGTCCTGATCTGCGGCTTCTCCCCGACAGATTGCGCGCCCGGCGTCCTGTGCGAACCTTACGAAGTGACAATCAACACTCACCACGGCGCAGCCGCCCCGCTGTTCGACTATGGCGGCCACATCGTGCCAATCCGCGTGATCCCCGAGGAAGGGGTCCAGGCCCCAAGCTACGTCACGCTCGGCCATGGCGACCGCGAGATGATCACGCTATTCAACGGCCTCGACGCTATCCATACCCGGCACTTCACCTTGAACGGCCAACCTGCCGCCCAAACCACCGTTGGCCGCTGCACCAGCTTCTACTGAAAGGTCCCCATGCGCCTCCTCGCAACAACCGCCCTTCTCTGCACCCCGCCCCTTGCAGCGCCCGCGCAAGAGGCGCCCGTGGAATGGACGTGCCTTCTCAACGTCATGTGCCCACATACCGGAGCCTGCCGTGACCTCGCCCAAACAATTGCGATCATCGAAGGCAATGAAGGTTGGACCGTGGATTGGATCGATACCGACCTCCCTTCCGACTACGAATTGATCGCTGACCTCCCACCCGTTGAAGGGGCCGCCCATCAGACCCGTGTTCGCAGCCTCATGCACCGCGATCCGGACAGCCAAACCGTTCAAACGCTGACCTTCGACAGCACTGGCCATGTGATCGTGACCACCCACCAACCCCATGCGGGCATGCAGGTCGTCACCGGCCTCGGGACTTGTGAGCAATCATGACATTTGCCGTGCGAGTCGTCGCCGCATGTGTTGCAGCGGTCATCGCGCACCCGCTTTCGGCGCAAGTCCTGTCGGATCGAATGCTGTGCGAACTCATCGACCCCTGTGGCGATGAACCCTGCGAAGGATTGGACGCACCGCTTCTCTTCTCACTCGAACTTGTAGATGGTACGTGGCTTTGGGATCCGCTGGCCGAATGGAACGGGTTTCCGGTTGCAGTTGCTGAAACCCTTACACAAGCGGAGGCATTGGCGCAGGAAGATACCACAGAGGTTGGCCTGATCCTCGTTCCCATGGGACACACGGAAGACGGCGCGCTTATCCTTGATGGCTACGGCTTCCAGTATTTCCCCACCCGCGGTCTCGCCCCCCGCGCAATGCGCCACCATTGTGCACCGGTTGGGCGTGACCTGTCATGATCCACTTCGTTTTGGCCTTCATGCTTCCAACGACTTCCGCCATTGCCAATCCGACGTGGGATAGCTTCCCCGACCGGATGGTCTGCCAATCGCAAACGCCGTGCAACCTGCAAGCCATTTGCGACGCTGGAACACCGGCGCACCTCATCCTCACCCGCGATGGCTCTGAATGGTTTTGGACCGTAACGCCAGAGCACCCGTCACGCGGCCTCCCCGCGACCATCGCCAGCACGGTGGCGGAAGCGCAAGACATGGCCCGCAGCCACAGACTTTCAGACCCGCCAATCTATCGCTTCCTGTTCGTCGCGGTTTCCGGCAACGCCACGGGATCGATCTTGATCCACGCCCACGAATTCAACCCCGTGTCCCGTGCGCTCATACCGGGCCCGCTCGAATATGTCTGCCACCCCTCTGAGGTCACATCATGATCCGCACAGCTTTCGCCCTGCTATTGCTCGCCACACCAGCCATGGCCGAACCGTGGGACTGCACCTTCACCACCACCTGCCTCGCCAGCCTCGACTGCTTTGATCAGGACAATTCGGCCCGTGTGATAGCCGCCGATCATGCAGGCGATCTGTTTCTTGAATGGGACGGAATGCAGCTGCGCGCTGAGGCACTTTCCGACGGCGCAGGATATGTGGCCGTCTCTCCGAGGGACACACACGCCTTGCTGACGATTACCGGCAATCTGGCCATACTGACCACCCACACCGCCGCTGCCATGACCTTTTTCGGCAGTTGCGAGGTCTTGGGAAATTGATAGAACCAACAAAACGCCAAAAGGCCAAAACCAACAGGGACACGTGATCCGACCATGGATTTTCTGAACGCACTCGTTGCGCTGGCGAACTTCGTCATTATTCCCGCCACCGCCTATGGCGCGCAGCTCGCACTGGGTGCGCTTGGCGTGACGCTGATCTACGGCATCCTGCGGTTTTCCAACTTCGCCCATGGCGACACGATGGCATTCGGCACCATGATCACGATCTTCGGCACCTGGGGCCTGCAGGCCGCAGGCGTCAGCTTCGGCCCCCTGCCCACAGCGCTCCTCGCCCTACCTCTCGGCATCGCCGTCACGGCCCTTCTGGTGATCGGCACCGACCGCACCGTCTACCGCTTCTACCGCGAAAACAAAGCCAAACCCGTGATTTTCGTGATCGCCTCCCTCGGCGTCATGTTCATCATGAACGGCATCGTGCGCTTCCTTATCGGCGTCGATGACCAACGCTTTGCCGATGGCGAGCGGTTCATTATCCGCGCCCGCGACTTCCGCGAGATGACCGGCCTCGACGAAGGCCTCGCCTTCCGCACTACCCAAGGCATCACAATCGTTGTGGCCCTGATTGCCGTCATAGCGCTCTTCTGGTTCCTCAACCGCACCCGTACCGGCAAGTCGATGCGCGCGTTTTCCGACAACGAAGACCTGGCCCTTCTGTCGGGCATCAACCCCGATCGTGTCGTGCTTGTCACCTGGATCATCGTCGCCGCGCTCGCCACCACCGCGGGCGTCCTCTACGGCCTCGACAAGTCGTTCAAGCCCTTCACCTATTTCCAGCTGCTCCTGCCGATCTTCGCCTCCGCCATTGTCGGCGGCCTCGGCAACCCGCTCGGCGCCATTCTTGGCGGCTTCCTCATCGCCTTCTCCGAAGTCGGCGTGACTTATGCATTCCGCAAAGTGGTGGGCTATCTGGGGCCAGAGGATTGGCAGCCAGAGGGCCTCCTGCAACTGCTCAGCACCGATTACAAATTCGCCGTCTCCTTCGGCATCCTGCTGATCGTGCTGCTCTTCAAACCCACCGGCATCATGAAGGGGAAATCAGTATGAGCGACGCAGCCACCACCCCTCAGTCGGGTAATTCCAAAACCATCCTTCTCTTCGCTCTTGTGGCCGTTCTCTTCATCGGCACCGGTTTCGTGCAGTCGTGGAACACTGCGCTCACGATCTTCAACATGGGGCTGATCTCGGCCATCATGGCGCTCGGCGTGAACATGCAATGGGGCTACGCGGGCCTCTTCAACGTGGGCGTCATGGGCTTCGTGGCCCTCGGTGGCCTCGCCGCCGTCCTCGTGTCCTCCGACCCAGTGCCAGAGGCCTGGGCCGCCGGCGGCCCGCAAGTCCTTCTCGGCCTCGTCCTTGGCGCCATGACCATCGTCGCTGCCATCCTGACCTACACCAAACTCCCCGCCGGACGCCTCCGCGCGCTCGCGGTGGTCGTCGTCTTGATCGGCGGCTTTGCCATCTTCCGCACCGTCTTCGACCCCGCCGTTGAGGCCGTCGAAGCCGTCGATCCCGCCTCCACCGGCTTTCTCGGTGGCCTCGGCCTGCCCGTCATCCTCGCCTGGCCCATGGGCGGCGTTCTCGCCGCCGGTGCCGCATGGATCATCGGCAAGACGGCCCTTGGCCTGCGCTCCGACTACCTCGCCATCGCCACCCTCGGCATCGCCGAGATCATCATCGCCGTCCTCAAAAACGAGGATTGGCTGGCGCGCGGCGTGAAGAACGTCACCGGCATTCCCCGCCCCGTCCCCTATGAAGTCGACCTGCAGGCGAACGAGGCCTTCCTGAACGCCTTCGCCGACCCGGTTACGGCCTCCACCATCACCGTCAAACTCGCCTATGCGGGCCTCTTCATCCTGTTCCTGATCGCCTTGATCTGGCTCAGCGAGAAAGCGTGGAACTCCCCCTGGGGCCGCATGATGCGCGCCATCCGCGATAATGAGGTCTCGGCTTCAGCCATGGGCAAGGACGTCAAAGCGCGTCACTTGCAAATTTTCATCCTCGGCTCCGCCGTCTGCGGCTTGGCCGGCGCAATGATGACCACGCTCGACAGCCAGCTTGTGCCCGGCACCTACCAGCCCCTGCGCTTCACCTTCCTGATCTGGGTGATGGTGATCGTCGGCGGATCGGGCAACAACTGGGGCGCGGTCCTGGGCGGCTTCCTGATCTGGTGGCTCTGGGTGCAGGTCGAACCGATGGGCCTGATGCTTATGCAGGGCCTGACTTACTTCTTGGAACCAGGCTCAGCCCTGTCTGAGCACCTGCTCGACAGCGCCGCGCATATGCGCCTACTGACGATGGGCTTGATCCTGCTGCTGGTCCTGCGCTTCAGCCCACGGGGCTTGATCCCGGAGCGATAAGGCCGAGCGCCACACATACCCGCGAAAAAAGCAGAACCCCCGGCTTCGTCACAAAGCGGCCGGGGGTTCCTGACCCGTGAAGGCGAAAACGATTTACGCAGTGTGAAGGCCTACAGTGCCGTCGCGGGATAACGCGGGTCAAACACAATCAAAGCGCCTGTTCTGCTATCTTCCAAACCGGGCTCAATACCCTGCCGGAGAACTGAATTCTGCTCTGGCGAACGTGCTCCACCGCCTTGCGCAGAACCTACGGTTACGGCTCAGATTATGGCAATCACCCGAACGGGTGAAATCCGACGGAAACGCCCGCAGGATCGGCCTTTTTTCAGATCGGCTCTGCCGCGGACAACACGGTTGGCAAAGCCGACGACACATAAGGCAGGTAGCTGTCGATACGGACCACGGGCGCACCGATGCGTTGCGCGAAATCGTCAAACGGACCCGATGCCTTGATCAACGAATCCCTGCAATGGATGAGCGTCGCACGAGGGCGCAAATTGCTGCTTTGGGGCGCATAGGCCCAATCCACACAGGAATAGCTTGAATCCCGCCACATCCCGTCTGCCCTATGGACCATGAGATCGGCGAAGTTCCGGTCATCCGCGTGCAGACCGTCTTCTGTCTCCACCTTGCGCATCTCAACACCGATCAACGGATGCACCCCGGCATGGCGATCCTCCATCCGCTCCAGTTGATGCATCGCCAGCCCGAACATGAATTTGATCGTCTTGGGGGCATAAAGGCAGGCCAGACCAAATGTCTTCATCTTGCCGACAAAACCTGTCGTCACCTCACGCGACAGGATCGGTGGCACTGCTTCGATCCCTACAATCGTCTGCACCCGTTCGGGGTGTTGCAGGGCCAGTTGATATCCAACGGCAAACCCATCCGCCGCCGCAAAGATCGAGAATGCGCCAATCCCTTCCTGGTCCAGCACCGCCATCACGTCGTCGATGTGATCCTGCAACAGCGCTTCGCCTTCCTTGACGTTCACCGAAGATGGCCCCCGACCCGCGCGACTAATGCGCACCACTTGCCAGCCGCGACCAACCGCAAGCGCCCGTGCGTTCTCCGGCCAATGCCGCCCTTGCGTCATCCCGTGCAGGTAGACCAGTGTCTTGCCCGAGTTTGGTCCATCCACCTCATATCCAAGCGTCCGGCCATCCGGTCGCTGCAGCGTCAGCAGACCACCCTCCCCGGCTGCGCGCGCTTGCGTCGCTTGCGGGGGGATCAATGTCGCCGCCTGATTCAACATGCGCAAAATATCGGATTGGGAACTGACCCCCAACTTATTGGTCAGGGATTTGACCTGGCTGCGCACCGTCTCCCACGATTTCCCGACACGGTCGGCGATTTCGCGCAGCGTACCGCCCAGAAGAAGCTCTTTCAGCAGGCCGAATTCCGCGTGGGTTAAATCGAAACTCTCGGCCACGAAGGCCGAAATGACACGCTCAAAGGCATCGCCCGAGCGCTTCGACACATATCCATCCACCGCCGGGTCACGCGACAGCATGACCAGTTCAACCGCCTGACCCTCGTTCACCCGCAGCAGCAGGGTCGACCCGTCCTCATCATCGGACAACCACTTGTTCAGCTTGTCCTGATCCTCCAGTGGGATGCGCGCCACAAAACCGGCTGCAACGTCTGCCTTGCTCTCATAGCGTGTGATGTCCAGCGCCTGCAGGGCTTCGACCTCGTCCGGCGTAGCACCTTGCGAAAGCTCCCCTAACAAGCGCCAGGCTCGATCTGCATGATATTCCAGCTTCGGGGATATTAGCTGCCCATCTTCATCATCGAGCCACGAGGTCAGGACCTCCATCAAACGGTCCAACTGTGCCGGTTCGGTCAAGCACTCGTAAAATGCCAAAAGCACTTCACCAAGCGTTGGGGCCGAAGGAGGATGTTCTAGTTTGGACATCTTTGGGCTGGCTGCGTTTGTGGCAAGGCACCGTTCGGCAAAGTGTAGTCACATGGCTCAGCTAGGCCAGCGGAAAACAGGGAGCGTGTTGCTATTCACCTCCGCACTGTATGGAAACGGGCAACAACTTCGCTGCTGCGCGTTTCACACAATCATAGTTACCGAAACTTTAACGGAAATGGCTTTGTCTTGGGGGTACAGATACTTAACCCCTTTGTGCAAGCGTGCACAAACCTCGCTCACCGCCCCTCATAGACCGGCGCGCGCTTCTCCAGAAAGGAAAGTACACCTTCCTTGAAGTCCCGCGTTTTCCCGCATTGGCCCTGCAGCTGACCTTCCAGATGAAGCTGCTCCTCCAACCCGTTGCCAAAGCTCGCCCGCATCACCTGCTTGACCCGCTTGAACGCCTCCGTCGGCCCGCTCGCCAGATGCTGCGCTCGGCCCATCCAGACCGCCTCGAATTCGTCGTCCGAAGCCATCTCCCAGATCATGCCCCAATCCGCGGCCTGCGCGGCTGAGATCTTGTCCGCAAACAAAGCCGCCCCCATCGCCCGCTGCAATCCGATCGTGCGCGGCAAAGCCCAGGTTCCGCCCGCGTCCGGAATAAGCCCAATCCGCGTGAACGCTTGAATGAAGGAGGCGCTTTCTGCCGCAATCACCACGTCACAGACGAGTGCAAGATTGGCCCCCGCCCCTGCAGCCGTGCCGTTCACAGCGGCGATCACAGGCACCGGACACTCCACAATCGCCATCAGCATCGGAATGTATTCGTCCCGCAATGTGCGCTCCAGGTTCAGGTTCGCTGCATTCGCGCGATCCCCCAGATCCTGCCCGGAGCAAAACGCGCGCCCCGTCCCGGTTAGCACCACGACCCGCGCCTCATTGCCCGCAGCCGTCACTGCGTGGGTGATCTCGGCCCGCATCTGCGTGTTCAGCGCGTTCATCACATCTGGCCGGTTCATCGTGATGACAGCCATACCATCGCGGTCTTCGCGGGTGATCGTTTCATAATCCATGGGGGTGCCTCCCGTTGCGTTGCGCGGACCCTAGGCGAACCGATCAGTTCAGAAAAGCGGAAACGCTGCGTCAGTCCGTGCGGTCATCATTGAGGATCGCATCCAATCGCGCTTGCTCATCCGAGCTTAGCCCTGCTTCAGCAGGTGCAGGCGCATTGGAGCGCCCTCGGATATAGACAACGGACATCCCGATCCCCGCACCCAAAAGGATCAGGGGCAGAACCCACAGAACGCGGTTGGCACCGTCAAAATTCGGGCTCAGTAAGACATATTCGCCGTATCGCGCCACGATATAGGCCACGACCTCATTATCGCTATCGCCCTCCAGCAACCGTTCCCGCACCAGCAGCCGCAGGTCGCGCGCAATGTCGGCGCTGGATTCGTCGATGCTCTCATTCTGACAGACCGGGCAGCGCAACCCGGCTGAAATATCCCGCGCACGGTCCTCAAGCACCGGATCGTCGAGAACCTCGTCGGGCTGCACTGCGCAAAGCGGACCAGCTGCGAGGAGGATCGCAGATCCGAGGAGGGCTGCGCGCAGCCCCCTCATTCCGCGGGCACCCCGGCCGCAGGCGCTTTTGCGGCGCCTGCCGCGACCCGATAGCGCCGGTCAGACAGACTCAGGAAACCGCCCAAAGCCATGATGATCGTGCCGCCCCAAATCCAGTTTGCGAAGGGTTTGATCCAGACGCGCAGCGCCCACCCGCCTCCGACCTGGGGATCACCAAGCGTCACGTAGACATCGCGGGTCACGCCGTTGTTGATACCCGCCTCGGTCGTGGGCATCCCGGCGACAGGATAAATCCGCCGCTCGGGGTTGAGGATGGAGATTTCCGCCCCAGTCTCCGGGTCCCGCACAGCAACGGACGCCATAGTTGACAGATAATTCGGCCCCTGAACGTTTTCATCCACGCCCAGAAGCTCAATCTCATAAGCGCCAACCTGATAGGTCTCGCCCTCGCGGGCAACGCGGATATCCTCGATCTGATAGCCTGTCAGGGTCACGACCGCGAACATTGTAATGCCCACGCCGGCATGGGCGATCGACTTGCCCCAATCTGCGCGAGGCAGGCGTGTCAGCCGCGCAAACCGCCCGCCAATTGCACCGCGTCCGGTCCGCGACCAAAGGTCGGTCGCAGCGCCGGCCACAAGCCAAACCGACAGGCCCACACCGATGGGGCCAATGGCAGACCGCCCCGTCCACATCGCCCAGGTCAGCAGGCCCACAGCGACGGCAAGCACGGCCGCCGGGACCAACGCGCGCATAGGCTTTGCAATGGTCGCCCGCTTCCATGGCATCATCGCCGCAATGGGAAGCGCCACGGAAAGCGCGAAGACAAATGGCGTGAAGGCCGCGTCGAAGAATGGCGGGCCCACGGACAGCGTACGGTCGAAAAACAGGTCGGCAATCAGGGGCCAAATTGTGCCGATGAAGACTACGAACGTCGACACGGCGAGGATCAGGTTGTTGAAGACCAGACCACTTTCCCGGCTGACGATGCCGAAAACGCCCTTCGCCTCCATCGCGCCCGCACGCAGCGCAAAGAGCAGCAGCGCACCGCCCATGAAGACGGCAAGGATCATGAGGATGAAGACCCCGCGCTCAGGGTCATTGGCGAAGGCGTGCACAGACGTCAGTACGCCCGAGCGCACAATGAACGTGCCAATCAGCGAGAAGCCAAAGGCGAGGATCGCCAAAAGAATGGTCCAGCTTTTCAGACTTTCCCGTTTCTCCACAACGATGGCCGAATGCAGCAGCGCGGCTGAAATCAGCCACGGCATGAAACTGGCATTCTCAACCGGGTCCCAGAACCAGAAGCCGCCCCAACCAAGCTCATAATAGGCCCACCAGGAACCAAGGCCGATCCCAATGGTAAGGAAAACCCAAGCCGCCAGCGTCCACGGACGCACCCACCGGCCCCAAGCGGCATCCACGCGCCCTTCGATCAGGGCGGCGACGGCGAAAGAGAACGCCATGCTGAGGCCCACATAGCCGAGGTAAAGGAACGGCGGGTGGAAGGCCAATCCGGGGTCCTGCAACAGCGGGTTCAGGTCCTGCCCGTCAAAGGGCGGGCTGGCGAGCCGCAGGAACGGGTTCGACGTGAAGAGAATGAAGGCGAAAAAGGCCACGGCCACCGCGCTTTGCACCGCAAGAACGCGCGCGCGCAGAGTCGGCGGAAGGTTCTTGCCGAACCAACTGGCGCAGGCCCCAAAAAGTGTAAGAATCAGCACCCAAAGTAGGAGAGACCCCTCATGGTTGCCCCAGACGCCGGTGATTTTATAAAGCAACGGCTTGTCGGTATGGGAATTGGCCACCACGAGGCTCAGCGAGAAGTCCGACGTAACAAACGCATAGGTCAGCGCCGCGAAACTGAACGCTGTCAGCACGAATTGGGCGCTGGCTGCCGGATCCGCTGTCGCCATCCAGCCGCGATTGCCCGCATAGGCGCCCGCCATGGGCACAACCATCTGAAAGATTGCCACCGCAAAGGCGAGGATCAGGGCGAAATGTCCGAGTTCTACGATCATGAGGTGGAACCTAGCTCAGTGCGACCCTGTATTCCATAGGATGCGACGCCCTTTCCTGATCGGATTTGCGGTGGATGCAACCGTTGAGATTTGGCTCATTCCATGGGGCGCGATGGGCGAAAGAGCCTTATATCAAAGGGGTAACGGCACCGCCGCAAGGGCCCTCGCCATCGCATCAAGCTGATCCCTAGAGGTGATCTCGATCGCCGTCTCTGTCACACGAAAAGGTGAGCCGTCTTCCGTGATCACGAAGCGGGCGGAAATGATGTCGAGGGTGTCATGCTGGGGTACCACATTCAGATGCGCATGGGGCACGCCAAAGCCGTGGACCACATAGCCGATGCGCGCCGCCTCGGTCACGGTAAGAAGCCGCCGCCCAAAATGCTGCCCCACCCTCAGAAGATGCGTTGCCAGATCATCGGGAAGATCCGTGAAATGGTCGATATGCTCGCGCGGGATCACGATGAACGCCCCCGGACGGATCGGTCGCAATGTCATGAATGCGATGCAAAGCGCATCTTCATGGATCACGCTGGCGGGTTCGGTGCCTGCAATGATCCGGCAAAAGACGCAGTCGTCGTCCACCTAGCGCCCCCTGAACAGCCCGCCCAGAACACCGCGCACAACCGCACGCCCTGTCCGCGTTCCTAGTTGGCGGGCGAAGCTTTTAGCGAAAGTTGTGCCTATGCTGTCGGACCGCGAGGAGCTGCGCCGTTGGCGGGCGGGACGTGAGGAAGATCGGCTGACCCCTCCGCCAGAATAGCGCCGTCCGGCCCGATATTCGCGTTCAGCCGCTTCGGCCTGTTCTTCGGCCTCCTCTGCCTTTTCCGCTTCTTTTGCAGCCTCTTCGGCACGCTTTTGCAAAATCTCAAACGCGCTTTCGCGGTCTTGGAGCTCATCATACTTGCCTGCGACCGGCGACATGCCCATCAGTGCGGCGCGCGTTGCAGGCTTGATCGGGCCAAGCTGCGACGACGGCGGGCGGATCAGCGTGCGTTGCGCGATGCCGGGAATACCCTTGCGTTCGAGCAGAGAGGTCACAGCTTCCCCGACCCCCACCTCGCGGATTGCGTCTTCGATGTCGAGGTCGGGATTTTCACGATAGTTTTCAGCCGCTTGCTTCAGAGCGCGGCGGTCTTTCGCGGTGAAAGCACGCAGCGCGTGTTGGACACGGTTGCCAAGCTGCCCGAGAATGTCTTCGGGAACGTCCGCCGGGTTTTGGGTGATGAAGTAGACGCCCACACCCTTGGATCGGATCAGGCGCGCGACTTGTTCGACCTTGTCGACCAGAGCCTTGGGGGCGTCTTCGAACAGCAGATGTGCTTCATCAAAGAAGAAGACCAGCTTGGGTATATCCGGGTCGCCGACCTCAGGCAGTGTTTCAAACAGCTCGGACAGCAGCCAAAGCAGGAAGGTCGCGTAAAGGCGCGGCGATTGCATCAGCTTGTCGGCGGCTATGATGTTGATGCGGCCTGCGCCAATTTCGTCCTTCAGGAACAGGTCATCCAATTCCAGCGCCGGTTCGCCGAAGAATTGCGCAGCCCCCTGCCCTTCAAGCACCAGCAGCCGCCGCTGGATCGCGCCGATGGACGCGGTGGAGACATTGCCGTAGCGCAACGACAGCGTTTTGCGGTTTTGACCCACCCATACGAGCAGCGCTTGAAGGTCCTTCAGGTCCAGAAGGGCCATGCCCTCTTCATCGGCCACGCGGAAGGCAATATTCATCACACCTTCCTGCGCTTCGCTCAGCTCCAACAGGCGGGACAGAAGAAGTGGCCCCATTTCGGCCACGGTCGTGCGGACAGGGTGGCCCTGTTCACCGAATAGGTCCCAAAAAGTCACGGGAAAAGCGCGATAGGCATAATCGGTGAAGTTGATCTTCTCGGCACGCTCGGTGAAGGCGCCGTGCAGCTTGAACTCGGGCGAGCCCGATTGGGCTAGGCCGGAGAGATCCCCTTTTACGTCCGAAAGGACAACCGGTACGCCGAGGGCAGAGAAGCTTTCAGCCAGAATCTGAAGGGTCACGGTTTTACCGGTGCCGGTCGCGCCGGCAATCAGGCCGTGGCGGTTGGCATAGTCGGGCCGCAAGACCTGCGCTTCGCCGTAATCGCGGCCACCGCCCCCTACAAAAATCCCGTTTGGCACCTGTTCTGGCATCTTGTTTGTCCCTGCAGTCCGTTTTTCTGGCGATACCAATACATTTTTAACCTTTGGATGCCAGTCTGTCCCTACGCCGCGCTTTTGCGTGGTGTTGACTTCCTCCCTGTCAACTGGCCGCGCCCCTCTTGGGCGCGGTTTTTTTGGCCATTTGGTCAAGAAAAACAGGCCTTCGTTCACTTCTGCAAATTTCCTGAAAAGCCCTGTTGACGGCTGCGACACCTTGGCATAGCGTCCGTCGCATAAGTCGGCCAGTCCGACAGGGAGAGAAAACGCAAAGGGTCCGTGCGCGGGCCCTTTCGCTATTTTAGGCACAAATTTTTTGGCGCTGACAGGCGCACCCCTGCCATGTTAGCCAACGCTGGATTGGCAGGCGCACCCTTGGTTTTTGGTGCCCGAGCAGAGCCAACCGAAAAGCAAAAGGACGCACACCTGATGACCGTGTTTAACAAATTTGCCACCCTGAGCTTTGCCGCTGTGATGGGCGTAACTGGTGCCGCATTTGCGCAAGATGAGCCACTGGTTCTTCCCGACCGCAGCGAGGTTGAAGCCGGTGAGACCTTTGTGGCCGAGATTTACCGCGATTGGCAAATCCGCTGCATCCGCGCGGAAACCGACGACGCGCCAGATCGCTGCGAGATGTTCCAACTGCTGGAAGAGGAAAACGGCAACCCGGTCGCGGAATTCCGCGTGGGGGCCGAGCTGTTCTCGCCCGACGAAGCGGTGGCATCCGCCACCATCCTGACGCCGCTGGACACGCTGCTGAGCCCCGGGCTTCAGATGCAGATCGACGATGCGGAAGCGGTTGTTCTGCCCTACGCCTTCTGCCGTCCGATTGGCTGCTTCGTGCAAATCTCGCTGACCGAAGAAAACGTGGCCCTGTTCCAGAACGGAGCTGACGCGCTGATCGTGTTGTTTGCGTTGACACGCGATGAGTTCGGCCAGATCGGCGGTATTCCTGTCCCCACCCAAGCCTCCCTGCGCGGCTTCACCGCCGCTTACGAGGATCTTTTGGAGCGCCGGACAGAGATCATCGCGTTCATTGAAGAGCAAGAGGCCGCAGCTGCGGCTGCCGAAGGTGAAGGCGAAGACGGCGCCGTTGAGGAAGAAGACGGCGAAGCCACCGAATAAGCGCGCCTTTGCGCAAAGAAAGAAGCCCGCCGATCCAATCGTGCGGGCTTTTTTGATGGCTTGCGAGGATTTTAAGGTGCAGCGCGCAAAGCGAGGACGGCGTTCAGGCCCCCAAAGGCGAACGCGTTGGACAGGCAGGCCTCAACCTTGGCCTCCCGCGCTTCATTGGGCACCACGTCCAGCGCGCATTCGGGATCAGGCTCTTCATAGCCAATCGTGGGGGCAACCACCCCGTCCTTCAGCGCCATGATGCAAGCCAAAAGCTCCACCGCGCCGGTGCCGCCGATCAGGTGGCCGTGCATGGATTTCGTGGAGGAGATCATCAAGTCATCGGCATGATGCCCAAACGCATGGGCGACCGCGGCGCATTCCACCTTGTCGTTGGCGGCTGTCCCCGTGCCGTGGGCATTGATGTAGCAGACATCTTCGGGGTTCAGCTTGCCATCGGTCAACGCGCCGGTGATTGCGCGCGCCGCGCCCTGCTGGGACGGCATCACGATATCCGCCGCATCCGACGTCATGGCAAACCCAACCACTTCAGCCAGAATATCCGCGCCGCGCGCGCGGGCATGGCTATATTCCTCGAACAGGAAAACGGCCGCGCCCTCCCCCTGTACCATGCCATTGCGGTTGGCCGAAAACGGGCGGCACGCATCCTTGGACATGACGCGCAGTCCTTCCCACGCTTTCACCCCACCAAAGGACAGCATCGCCTCGGACCCACCCGTAACCATCACATCGGCCATCCCACAACGGATCAGATTGAACGCCTGCCCCATGGCGTGATTGGACGACGCGCAGGCTGTCGCCACCGAGAAACTGGGCCCTTTGAGGTTGTACTCCATGCTGACATGAGAAGCGGCCGCATTGTTCATTAGCTTCGGCACAACGAAGGGATGAACGCGGTTCTTCCCCTCTTCATAGACGGAGCGATAATTCTCGTCCCACGTATTCACACCGCCCCCGGCGGTTCCGAATACAACCCCCGTCCGCGTGGCCAACGCGCCCGAGAAATCCAGTCCACAGCCATCCAGCGCCTGTTTCGTGGCGATTAGCGTGAATTGGGTGAACCGATCGTAAAGCGCGATCTGCTGGCGATTAAACAGCGCCTCAGGATCATAGCCTTTGACCTGACCACCGATCTTCACCGATAGACGCTCGACATCGCGCAAGTCCAACGGGCCAATACCGCAGCGCCCTTCGCGGAACGCCTCTAGCGTTGTCGGAATGTCGTGGCCAAGCGCGTTGATCGTGCCTTGTCCGGTGATGACGACGCGGCGCAAGGGTCAGCCCTTCTGTTCGGCCACGAGGCCCTCAACCGCTTTCACGATGGCCGCAACCGAGGAGATGTCAAAATCACTGGCCTGAGGTTCATTGGCATTGAAAGGCACTTGAATATCAAAGGCTTCTTCAATCGCAAAAATGGACTCAACCAGCCCAAGGCTGTCGATACCCAAGTCTTCAAGCGTCTGCTCCATCGACACATCCGATGGCTCTAAAACCGCTTGCTCTGCGATGATCGCGATGATCCTGTCCTGAACGCTCTCGCCCATGGATTGATCCCCTTCCTCTTGAGAAGGCATTTAGGGCCTATCATCCGGCTTTGACAGGGCTTTTTGCAGTTCCGTCACAGCGCGCGTGGTGCGCGGCAGGCGGCGCAAAGCTTTGTACATCTCGACATGCGTGTCCATCTTCACAGCCGGATGCCCCATGACCATGCGACCCGAAGGAACGTTGGTGAACAGTTTGGAGGAACCGGCCGCCACAACATCACTGCCGATGACGATATTGTCGTTCACGCCACACTTGCCGCCCAAAACAACGCGGTCGCCCATCTGAACTGACCCGGCAAAGCCCGTCTGGCCACAGATAAGGCAGTCTTTCCCGATGACACAATTATGGCCGATATGCACAAGGTTATCGATCTTGGTGCCGTCGCCGATCACGGTGTTGGCGATGGTGCCACGGTCGATGGCGGCGTTGCTGCCGACCTCCACATCATGGCCAATCACCAGCGACCCGAGGGAATGAATGCGCGTCCAGCTTTGGTCCGTCGCGGCATTCTCCGCCTTGCCGAGCGTGGCGCGGGCCTGTTCAACCATCGAGGTTTCAGGCGTGACAAAACTGAACCCATCGCCGCCCAAAACCGCACCCGGTTGAGCAATGAACCAGTCACCAATCTGGACATGGTGGCAGATGCGCACGCCCTCATGGATCAGCGCATCATCCCCGATCACAGCCCCCGCCCCGATGCTGACGTGGGAGGCGATCCGGGCATTCTCACCAATCCGCACATCCGGCCCGATCACGACAAACGGCCCTATGGCCGCGCCCGCACCGATCCGGGCCGTCTCATCAATCACAGCGCTCGGGTGGATGCCCGGCGCAATCACGGGTCCCGCATCCATCGCGGCGGTTACGCCGGCCATGGCATAGCGCGGGCGTGGCGCGATGATCGCAGCCTCGAGCCCAAGGGCTTGCCAGTCCATGCCGGCCCCGATGACGGCGGCTCGCGCCTGCCCCTGTTTCAACCCGTCTGCGAATTCCGGCTTCATCGCCAGTGCCAGATCCTTCGGCCCGGCGCTGGCCGGTTCGGCCACGCCGCTTACCAAAAGATCGGCGGCGCCCAAGGCCTCTGCCCCAAGCGCCGCCGCGATGTCTTTGATCGTGTAAGCAGCCATGCCGCCCCCGCTTAAGTGTCGGAGGTGGACTTAGCTGTTCACCCCGCGAATCTCCACCCCGAGGTTCGCAATCGCGTCCCGCAAGATGGCATTGCGCCCGTAGATGTCGTTGCGGAAGTTCAGGCGACCCTCGGTGTCGACCCAAGCCGTCCAATAAACAAGGTGCACCGGAACCGGCTCGACAAGATTTACCTGCGTCTCACGCCCCGAATTCAGGATCGTGTCGAAGAAGGTGCGCGGATCGTCTTCCTGCGCCGCCAACAGGTGGTAGGCCAGGTCGAACGGATCATCCAAACGGATACAGCCCGCCGAATAGGCCCGGACTTCGTGCGTCATCAAATGCTGGTCCGGGCTGTCGTGCAGGTAGATGTTCCACTGGTTGGGGAACATGAACTTCACAAGACCCAAAGCATTGCGCGGCCCGGGCGGCTGACGCAGGTCGAACGGAAAGTTCGACGCGGAGTAGCGCGACCAATCCACAGCGCCGCGGCTGACCGGGCGCCCGTTCGCCATCAGCTGCAGGTGGTTCGCGCCACCGGCAAGGATCGACGGGATGTAGCCACGCGCAATCGAACGCGGGACATACCAGCTAGGGTTGATGACCATATGCTCCATCGTGTCGGAGAATTCCGGTGTCCGGCGGTCGCTGTCGCGGCTGCCGATTACCGAGCGAGTGATGAAGGTCACTTCGCCATCGTCGATCACACGGGTGTGGAAATCGGGCAGGTTTACGAAGATGTGGCGATCACCACGGTCAAAGTTCATCCAACGCTGCCGCTCCATCGCAAGGATGACTTCCGACAGATGCTCTGCCGCCGACCGGTTCACCGCGCGGATCGTCTCACCACCGGCAATGCCATCGGCGCTGATGCCATTGTCGATCTGGAATTCAACGACGGCCTGCTGAATGCGTGCGTCATATTCCGCTGTCATCGAGCGTTCGAGATAGCCCATCGTGATCAGGCGATTGCGCAGCTGCACCACAGCGTCACCCGTTGCGCCAGGCGCGAGAGATCCCGCCTGCACAGTCGGACCATAACCGCCATTGTCGATCAGGTTTTCCAGATGCAGCTTGGCGCGCATCAGGCGCGTATATTCCGGGTGCTGCGGCGCCAGCGTGGCGATGTATTCATAGGGGTTTGCGTCCACGAACTCCGTGAACAGCTCAAGCGGATCGCGACGCGGCAAGGTGTGAACGATATCACCTACGATATCGCCCGGCTCAAGGAAGCCAGAATGAATGTCCTGCGCATATTGCAGGAAGAGGAGCGAGGCCTGCACATCAGCACGGCCCATCTCATAGGGGTTGGTGGCGTTCTCAAAGGCCGCGACCAGGTCTGTCGTGTCATAGCGCTGCGTCGGCAGGCCATGATTGTGCGCCTCCGCCAATGCGCTGAACAGCGCGTTCCGGCGATCGGCTGCATCTACGGTCGTCCAGATCGGCTGGAAATCCCGCTCCCGATAGAATGCGGCCAATTGCTCCTCGGTGGAGGACGCCTCGGCAATGGCTTGCCGCAAGCTGGAAAAAGCCTGTGCTTCGGCCTGCGTCGGCGCAAGAACGAGCGTCACAACGGGCGTGGTGGCCAAGGCGAGCGAGAGAAGCGAAAGCCTCGCGAGTTTCAACATGTTAACGTATCCCCGGTTGGAAATGTGTGGTGCAGCCGTCAATGCCTCACCCTTACGTGAGCCTGCGCGCAAGTCCATTCACGTTTCTGCAAGTTTTTCAGGGTAGTTTCACGGATGCAACGGCGGGTTTCCGGACCTGTCACATCATAATGAGAGGTTTCGTGAACACGTCCCTGCCGCGGCGTCATCGGCAATTTTCCGCTAAACCGGCAGAAAATCGCCGAAATTCGGGGACATATCCACAAGCTAAGGGCATCGGGGCTTTCAGAAAAGTTTCGATTGTGTCATTCAAGCCGCACTGAGCCTGTGGGGATGGCACACGAGTTTGTGATGATCGCATGGACAAGCGATCGAGGTGCTGAATGGAACGGGCAGAACAAGGGGCAATGAACCCATGACGACAACGAATTTTACGCGGCGCGCGCTCATGCGTGCGTTCGCCGCCACCACTGTTGCGGCTGCACCAGTGATGGCCAACGCGACCGGCCTTCTTCGAGGCGCAGGCGATATCCGCCGCCTCAACATGTACAACGGCCGCGCGGGCGAAAGCCTGAACATGATCTACTGGATCGAGGGCGAATATATCGCGCCCGCTCTGGATGAAGTGAACTACTTCATGCGCGATTGGCGCAACGATCAGGTGATCGACATCAACATTCGCACCATCGACATCATGGCCGCAGCGCACAATTTGCTTGAGACATCCGAGCCTTACACGCTCCTCTCCGGCTACCGTTCGCCTGAAACGAATGCCATGCTGCGCCGCCGGTCGTCGGGTGTTGCCCGCAATTCGCGGCACATCCGTGGCGAGGCGGCGGACCTGCAGCTGCAGTCGCGCTCGGTCACGCAGATGTTTAATGCGGCACGCTCTTGCAACGCGGGTGGCGTTGGTCGTTACTCTCGCTCGAACTTCGTGCATATGGATTGCGGCCCTGTCCGCACTTGGGGTGGCTGAAGGCAAAACGCCGAACCACCCCGAAGGTTCCATCACGCCCCGCCCTGCCCGCGGGGCGTTTTCATGTCCGCCCATTGGACAAGTGACCACCGGCTCCCCATATTCCTGAAGGAAACCAGAAGGGGAGCATAATGTCCGAATTCACCAAGAACCCCGACGTGATCGCCACGCTGACGCCCGAGCAATACCGCGTCACACAGCAAAGCGGCACGGAACGCCCCGGCACGGGCGAATATCTCGATAACAAGGAACCTGGCATTTACGTCGACATCGTCTCTGGCGAGCCTTTGTTTGCCTCGTCCGACAAGTATGAGTCCGGTTGCGGCTGGCCCTCGTTTACCAAGCCCATCGACAACGTGACCGAGCATCGTGACACGACACACGGCATGATCCGGACCGAGGTCCGGTCCAAGCACGGCGACAGCCATCTGGGCCATGTCTTCCCCGACGGACCGCGTGATCGCGGTGGCCTGCGCTATTGCATCAACTCCGCCAGCCTCCGGTTCATCCATCGCGACGAGATGGAGGCCGAGGGCTACGGCAAATACATTGATCAAGTGGAGGACGTGGCATGAGTGACCGCGCAGTACTGGCCGGCGGCTGTTTCTGGGGTATGCAGGACCTGATCCGCAAGCTGCCCGGCGTTGAGAAAACGCGTGTGGGCTATACGGGCGGCGACGTACCGAACGCGACTTATCGCAACCATGGCACACACGCCGAAGGCATTGAAATCATTTATGATCCCAATGTCATCAGCTACCGTAAGCTGCTGGAATTCTTCTTCCAGATCCACGATCCCACCACGCTGAACCGGCAGGGCAATGATCGCGGGATGAGCTATCGCTCTGCCATCTATTACGTCGACGAAGACCAGCGCCAGGAGGCCCTGAATACCATCGCTGACGTCAACCATAGCGGGATTTGGCCCGGCCCGGTTGTCACGGAGGTTGAGCCCGTAGGCGATTTCTGGGAAGCTGAGCCTGAGCATCAGGATTATCTGGAGCGGATTCCGAATGGCTATACCTGCCATTTCCCGCGTCCCGACTGGGTGCTGCCGAAACGGACCCAAGCAGCGGAGTAAGACCCATGGCCATTCGACATATCGCCGTTTTCGTGATCCTCGCGGGCGTCTATGCCGGGTGGACAATGCTTGCCAAACGCAAAGAGGCTGCCGCCCGGAATGAGGCGGCGGCCAACATGCAATCCCCGAAAGCTGACGAGGCTTAGGCGTTCGCCAGCGTCTGTGCCTGCGCCCAAAGCGCATCGGGTACGTCCACCGGATCTAAGTGCCTGCGCGGCACACCGGGAATGCGACCTTCCCCGCCATCTGACGCGATCACATCTGCCACCCGAGCCAAGCGTTCGCGCATGACATCACCGCCTGCATGGGCGTCGGGGTCGATAAGCAGGTAGGTCTGCCCCAGATCGTGGGGCGGCCCATCGGGCAGTTTCAGCCCTTTCACGTCCAGCGAATTGACCGATCCGGTCAGGCCTGCGGCCATCACCTCCACCAGCAGGCCAAATGCCCACCCTTTCGGCCCGGCCGCACTGACCAACGCGCCTTTCAACGCCGCTTCGGGATCAGTCGTCGGCTGCCCCTCCGCATCCACGGCCCATCCGAGCGGGATCGCCTCGCCCGCCGCCTTCGCCATGGTGATCTTCCCAAGCGCCACGGCGGAGGTCGAGAAATCGGCATGCATCACCGGCGCGCCCTCGCCCGGAATGGTCATCGCAATTGGGTTCGTGCCGAGGACCGGCGCGCGGCCTCCGGGCGCCGCAACGATGGCAGAGGCATTGGTGAAGCCAATCCCGATCAACCCCTCAGCCGCGATCTGTTCGGTGAAAAACCCAAGCGAGGTACACGTATGGGCATGGGCCACGGTCAATGTTGCCACACCGTTTTCCCGTGCTGCCTCAATGGCTTGCGGCAAGGCACGGGTGAAGGCCGGCTGCGCAAAGCCAAGCCGCGCATCGGCTACAACCACGCCGGGCTTGGGGCGGGAAATGTCTGGTTCGACCGTCCCGTTCACCCGGCCCGACCGCAACTGCGTGCAATAGCTCTCAAGGTAATAGAGGCCGCAGATGATATTGCCCGTCTCTTCGGCCCGGGCCACGGCACGCGCCACTTCTGCCGCCTGAAACGCCCCTGCCCCATGGGCAAGCAAGGCCGCCTCGGCCGTCGTGCGTATGTCTGAAACGGAAACCTGCATGCTCTTTCCCCTCTGCAAACTCTTCGTCGGCACGCATCCACATCGCGCCCCGAAAGGCAAGTAATCCTGCGCGTCGGAAGTCTTAAGAAATCGTAAACGGATTTGGCTTTATCGTTTTAAATCAACCGCGTAACCCACATGCTCACGCGTGAGCAGAGCCGCAATCCGGTCTTCTGAAAGAAATGGCGGACCCTAGAGGATTCGAACCTCTGGCCTCTGCCTTCGGAGGGCAGCGCTCTATCCAGCTGAGCTAAGGGTCCGCGTGGCGAGCGGTATAGACCCGGGTCCCGGCTACCGCAATCGGAAATAGGGCTCAGGCCGCGTGTTGTGTGACGTGATCCAACGCCCGCAGGACGACCTCCGGCCCTGCCCCATCGCGGTGGGCCTCTTCCGACAGTGTCCGCTTCCAGCCCCGTGCACCGGGCCGTCCTGCAAACAGCCCAAGCATATGACGCGTTATCTGGTTCAAACGGCCACCAACACTCAGATGCGCCTCGATATACGGCAGCATGGCGACAGCCGCATCTTCCGCAGATCGTACCGCCGGAACATCGCCGAACATCAACGCGTCCGCGTTGAGCAGAATATCGGCAGGCGTATGGTAGGCAGCCCGCCCAATCATCACGCCATCCATGCCGTGGTCGAGGTGCACCTGCGCTGCGTCGAGGGATGTTACACCGCCATTGATCGACAAGTGCAGATCAGGAAAAGCCGCTTTCATTCGGTAAACCAACGGATAGTCCAAGGGCGGCACGTCGCGGTTCTGCTTCGGGCTAAGCCCCTCCAACCATGCTTTTCGCGCATGGATCGTTGCGCGTTTGATCCCTGCCTTCTCCATCGCTTCCAGGAACCGAGGCAGAGCCTCTTCCGGGTCTTGCTCATCAACACCGATGCGGCATTTAACGGTTACTTCAACGTCGCTCTGGTCCTGCATCGCCTTGACGCAATCGGCTACGAGGTCAGGCTGTCGCATCAGCACCGCCCCAAAACAGCCTGACTGTACACGGTCTGATGGGCAGCCGACGTTCAGGTTGATCT
Organism: Gymnodinialimonas sp. 202GB13-11; assembly: GCF_040932485.1. NCBI lineage: Bacteria > Pseudomonadati > Pseudomonadota > Alphaproteobacteria > Rhodobacterales > Paracoccaceae > Gymnodinialimonas > Gymnodinialimonas hymeniacidonis. The sequence continues at coordinate 1,518,481 of NZ_JBFRBH010000001.1, forward strand.
CATCGTATCCGTAGCCGCTGGCAATGCGCGTGGCCTCCGCCAGTTCCGCGGGGTCGGAGCCCCCCAATTGCAAGGCGACCGGGTGTTCTGCGGCGTCGAAGGTCAACAGGTGCAAAGCGTCGCCACGGGTGATGGCCGGCGCGGTCACCATTTCCGTGTACAACAAAGCGCGGCGCGACAGCACGCGATGAAAGAACCGGCAATGCCGATCGGTCCAATCCATCATCGGGGCCACGGACAGCTTCGCCGCCTCGGTGACTGCGTCTGCACGCATCGGAAACTCCTCGGACGCACCCACGCCCAGTATTATCTTTGGAGGAACCCTATACGCCGACAGTATTTGTCCTGCCACCCCACCGGGCTTCAGCGCATGGAGGAGATCGGTAGAGGCTGCCTTTTGGGGCCGCGTTGAACGGAGCTACGACACGGAGGCTTCGGCCAATGCTTTTGCAGCTTGACCGACGGCGTGCTCCGTTAGCTGCAAGTCCTCCTCGCGCAAGGCAAGTGATGGGTAGAGCTTGCCGGGTGACTTGAACACGCCATTGTCCCTTAGCACCCTGTTCCAAGTTTCATTCATCCTCGGATCGCTGTGTTTCGCGCTTCGGTAATCAACGGGATCACCTTGCGTGAAGTAAATGTCGAACAGCGTTGGGTCGCCACAGATGCGATGCGGAATTCCGTGTGCGGTCAGAGCGGAAGACTGCATGTCCTTAAGGGTTTGACCCAACTCTCGTAACTTATCGTACTGCCCCGGTCGTCGCAGGATCTCCATCGTCTTGAGGCCTGCGGCGGCAGCCACTGGATTACCCGACAGCGTACCAAGCTGCATCAGCCATTTGTCCGCGCCGACGGCGGATTTGTCGAAATGCGCCATGATCTCGGGCTTGGCCCCGAGTGCGGCTAGAGGAAAGCCGCCACCAATAATCTTGCCCAAGGTACAGATGTCAGGTGTCACGCTATAGCGTTCTTGCCCGCCGCCATAGGCAAGGCGAAAGCCAGTGACGATCTCGTCAAAGATCAGCAGCACGCCATACTTGTCGCAAAGATCGCGCAGTCCTTGCAAAAATCCGGGACGCGCGGGGATGATCCGTTGCAAGGGTTCGGCAATGACGGCTGCAACATCATCGTGTTCGGCCAAAAGGGACGCCACAGCATCCAGATCATTGAATGGCGCGATCAGCATGTCATCGGCCACGCCCTGCGGGATGCCGGCGCTGTCGGGCACTGCAGTCGGAAAATTGACCTCACGCGTGGGGGCCAGACTCATCTGAGCCTCGGCGGACATACCGTGATAGCCCCCCTCGAATTTGAGGATCTTGGCCTTGCCAGTATAGGCCCGGGCAAGACGGATGGCGTACATGTCGGCCTCACCGCCGGAGGCAACAAAGCGCACTTGTTCGCAACAAGGCACAGCATCAACGATAGCCTCAGCCAGTTCGATCCCGCGCGCGTTATTGGCGAAAAACGTCATGCCTTTGGGTAGCTGCTCAAGCACGGCTTCCATCACCTCACGGTCGCCATGGCCCAAAAGCATGGGTCCTGAGCCGATGAGATAGTCGACATATTCCCGCCCCTCTTCATCCCAGACACGGCTGCCCTCGCCCCGCGCAATGACGATGCCAGGATCAAAATTCCCGAAGCCTGCGGCGGGCAGCACCTTCCGCGCGCGGGCGATCCAGTCAGCTTGGGTATGGAGGCGGTTCATGGGATCAATCCAATACCAGGTCAGGTGAGCCGAGGAGGTCTTCGTCGATCGTGATCCCCAAACCGGGGCCGTCTGGGGGGGCAATGAGACCGGAGGTTCGGCTTGGTGCATTCGGTGCGAGGCGTGGGCTGACATAGCCCGAAAGATCGCAAACGTTAAGAAGGCGCGATGGCGGACTGGCGGCACCCAGATGGAGGGCTGCGGCGGTGACGATGTCACTTCCCCATGTGCATTCGATGCACATCTTTGCCCCAAGATGCAGACAGAGATCGCGTGCGCGGCGTGTTGCAGATAACCCACCAAACTTGGACAGCTTCAGCGCAACCGCATCCATGATGCCCAATGCATGCGCGGCCAGAAGCGATCCGGTATCGTGCGCCAATTCATCCAATTTCATGGGCACGCCAGTTGCCGATTGCACGCGAGCGCAATCTTCCAGTGTTGCGCAAGGCTGCTCCAGCATCACATCCAGATGCGCAGCACCGCGTCCCACACGGATCGCGTCCAGCGTCGTCGCGCCGCAATTCCAATCGCCGTATACCAACGGACCGGGACCAACCGCCTCCCGCACCTTGGCAAGGCGTTCGACATCTGTTTGCCAATCCCCCGACGCACCGAGTTTTGCCTGAAACTGAGTGATACCGCTGGCCTTCGCCTCGCGCGCGATGCGGGCCATTTCATCTGGGTCAACGCAGGTGATCGAATGGTAAAGCGGCAAATCCGGCTGACGCCGTCCGCCCAACAGAGTGTAAAGCGGCAGGCCCGCGGCCTGTCCCGTCAAATCCCATAGCGCCAAATCAATGGCAGATTTCGCATAGCGGTGCCCGATCAGGTGCGTATCTACACGCGCCATCAGCGCGTCTGCACCAAGTGGATCAGCCCCCAAAAGCACCGAAGCACATTCCGTCAACGCCGGGGCCACGCCGCGTGCATAAGCAGGCAGGTAATGCGGGATTGGACAGACCTCGCCCCAGCCGGTCAGCCCGGCATCGGTTCCAACCGCGACAACAACGGTTTCCACCGTCGCACAGGTCTTACCCTCGGCCATGTAATAGGTCGCATGACTGGTCAGCGGGATGTGCCAGATCGATATTCGGGTGATCTTCATGCAGAATACACCGCCACCGGGTGCCCAAGCGTAGCCTCGTCAGGGTGCACGCCCAGACCAGAACCTTCGGGCAAATGGAGATGGCCGTCGATATTTCGCGGTCCGCGGCCGCCTGCGATCTCAGCCGTGATCATGTCCTGACATGCCCAGACTGCACGGCAGGCCGCATCGGGCACAGTTGCGGCCAGATGCAGAGCCTCAGTATCGGCCAGCACACTGCCGCCTGTGGCCATTACGAAGATGTCGATGCCATGGGCCAAAGCAATGTCGCGTAGGCGAGCGGCCTTGGTAAGCCCCCCGACCCTGTTCAGTTTGATGCCAAACACCTCAGCCAGTCCGTCGCGTGCAATGCGCGCGCCGTCTTGCAGGGTGACAAGGCTTTCATCCACGCTGACAGGTGCTGCATGCAACGGGCGCAGTGCGGCTATATCGTCGAGCGTTTCGCACGGCTGTTCGAAGGTCACGCAGAGGTCTTCGGTCGCCCGCATGACTTGAAGCGCCTGCGCACGGCTCCAGCCCCGGTTAACGTCGTAAAGCACGATCTCTCCATCACGGCGGATCGCTTCGACGTCGCGAATGCGCGCGATGTCTCGGGCGACGTTGCCGCCGATCTTGACGGAATGGGCCACGTAACCGCGCGCGCGATATCGCTCAATCACGTCGCGCGTTTCCTCAATGGTTTTGGCCCCTACCGACGAGGCAATCGGGCGCGGGGTGCGCGACCCGCCGCCCATCAGATCTGCAATAGGCACGCCCGCCGCCTGCCCCGCAATGTCCCAACAGGCCATATCAATGGGCGATTTCGCGTAGAGATGCCCCGGAAGCGCAAGGTCCATGGCACGTTCGACATCCAGAACGCGGCGCGGATCTAAACCAAGGACAAACGGAGCCATTGTGGCAAGGCCCGCGCGCAGTCCAGGCCCATGGGCCGGCACATAAGTGTGCCCCCAAGGCGTGCCTTCACCCCAACCGGTCAGGCCAGTGTCAGTTTCCAACTTCACCAGCGTGGCATCCAGACATTCGAATTTGAGACGCCCACCGGACAACCAATAGGGATGCTCCAATGGCAAATCGACTTGGTAGACGGTGATGCGCGTGATCTTCATTCTGCGGCCACCGCGTCAGCATCTGTGCGGGGCGCCAGATTTTGCGGGTCGTAGGCGGGCTCCGCCAGTACCCGCGCCGGGCGCGGTGTGCCATGGATCACCACCTCAAGCGCCGTGCCCGGCACCGCCGCCTCAGGCACGATATAGGCGAAGGCAAGTCCTTTGCCGACGGTCGGGCTATGCACGACCGAGGCCGTTGAACCGACCACGCGCCCGTCGTGCATCACAGCCTCGCCACCATGGCCGTCGATCTTTCCATCCGGTTCAATCTCCAGATAGGCGCAGACCCATTGCAGATCGCTATTCAGGCTAAGGTCTCGGCCCAAATACTCCTTGTCGGTGCGTGCAAAACGCAGCACATCGGCCTCCGCCAATGTGACTTCATTGGTCAACTCTCCCGCACCCTTGAAGCCCTTTTCCATTCGCATCACGTTCATCGCGAAACTGCCGTAATCGGCGATGCCATGGGTCTGCCCTGCTTGCCAGAGCGCCGCATAGACGTCTGCCATTGCGGTGAAGGGCATGTGCAGCTCCCAACCGAGCTCACCCGCGTATGACATGCGCAAGGCCCAGACATCGTGACCGGCAATGTCGATCTGCTGCGTGGAGAGCCAGCGGAATGACGCGTTTTCCAGGCGCGCATTGGTGCAGGCGGCAAGCACGTCGCGTGACCGGGGGCCGTTCAGGCTGAGCGCGCCCCAGCTATCGGACAGGGCGGTGAACGTGACCTCCTCACCATCGCGGTGTTGGGCGAGGTGATCCAAAAGACGCTGCTCAAAAAATGCAGCACAGACGAGATAGAAGCGATCCCCAGCCATCCGCACGATGGTCGTCTCCAACTCAATCCGTCCACGGCGATTGAGCATATGGGCCAAAGTAATCGAGCCATCCTTCTGCGGCATTCGGTTCGCCGTCAGCCGGTCGAGTAATGCATATGCGCCCGGTCCTTCCACCAACACCTTGGTAAAGGCCGTTACATCCATGATCCCCGCACGCTCCCGCACGGCCTTAACCTCAGCAGCAACGACGTCATCCACAATTGTGCGGCGGAACGAGTAGTGATCCTCCTGCGCCACGCCGTCTCGCGCGAACCAACGCGGGCGCTCAAAGCCGTAGACCTCCTCAAAGACGACACCCTTGGCCTTCAGCGTTTCATACAGCGGCGAGGGTTTGATCGGTCGTCCAGCCAAGCGATTGAAATGCGGGTACGGGATCTCGTGGCGGAGGCAGTAATCCTCTTTGGCCTTGGTCACTTGCCACTCTTTCGTCGCGTAGCTTCCGAACCGACGCGGGTCATAATCGCGCATCGAGATATCCGCTGCGCCGTGCACCATCCAATGCGCCAATTCTCGCGTCAGGCCCGGGCCCCAACCGATCCCGATTTGTGTACCGCAACAACACCAGTAATTGCGGACACCCGGCGCAGGGCCAACCAACGGGTTGCCATCGGGCGGATGGCTGATTGCACCGTGCACGTCGCGCGTGATGCCAAGCTCGGCGAAGATCGGCATACGGTTCAGGCTTTCCTCCAACCACGGCATGACACGGTCGTAGTCCGCCTCGAAAAGCTCATTTTCGGCCTCCCAAGGGCAATGATCCTCCCAAACTGTGTTCGGGTTTGCCTTCTCATAGATACCAATAAGGCCCTTCTTTTGCTCCATCCGGATGTAGCCGGAGACTTTACGGTCATCGCGGATGACGGGCAGTTCGCGATCTAGGTCACGGAATTCGGGGACCTCATCGGTCACGAAGTAATGGTGGGTCATCGACGTCATGGGTAGTTGCAGCCCCGACCATTCCCCCATTTGGCGCGCATAGGTTCCACCTGCATTGACGACATGCTCGCACAGGATGGACCCCTGCTCCGTTTCGACAAGCCACTCACCCGTTGGCTGCTGTGTGACATTCGTGGCGCGGCATCGCCTGATGATCCTAACGCCCTTGGCCCTCGCCCCGGCGGCCATTGCCATGGTCACGTTGGTCGGATCGACATGGCCATCATCGGGCGTATGCAGTGCACCCAAAACACCGTCGAGGTTGTAGAACGGATGCAACTCACCGACTCGCTCAGGCCCGACCAATTCGATGTTGAACCCGAGTGCGCGACCCACCGACAACGTGTGGCGCAGCCAATCCATCTCATCCTCGGTATAGGCCAGTCGGAACGACCCGCATCCATGCCAGGTGACGGCCTGCCCAGTCTCCGCCTCCAAAGCACCGGAATAGAGCCCGATATTGTAGTCCACACATTTGCCGAGGCTGAAGCTGCTGGTTGAGTGGGTGATCTGCCCTGCCGCGTGCCAAGTGCTGCCAGAGGTCAGTTCCGCCTTTTCCAGAAGCACAACCTCAGGGCCCCACCCCTCATGGGCAAGATGGTAGGCAAGCCCGACCCCCATGACCCCACCGCCTACGATGACAACACGCGCGTGGCTGGGCATCTGCTTGTCCGACATTGTCGCTGCCTTTTCATTCAAGAGTCGCAAAACCTGTAGACAGGCTAATTGGATATTTGTACCACTGTCAATTATGGATGGTACAAACGTGTCACTACAAGTTCTGGAGCGCCTCAACGATGAATGGGATGCGCTGACGCCCGAAGCGCAGAAAGCTGCGCGCTACGTGCTGGAAAACCCAAATGACGTCGGTGTTTCGACGGTACGTGAGATTGCCGAAGCCGCAAACGTGAAACCGAATACCTTTGTGCGCATGGCCCGGCAGGTCGGTTTTGAAGGCTATGAGGACTTCCGCGCGCCCTTCCGCGAGGCGATCCGTAAGGGCGCTGTTAGCTTTCCTGACCGGGCCCGCTGGCTGCAGGACATCCGCAAATCGGGCGATCTGGGTGGGCTTTACGCCGACATGGCGGAAGGCGCGATCCGCAATCTTGCCGAGACCTTTTCCAGCATCGACGCAGACGCCCTGAAAGCTGCCGCAGATGCGATCTGGACCAGTCGGCAGGTCTTTACTTTGGGCGTCGGTGTAAACAACGCAAACGCGCGCAATTTCACCTACCTTGCCTCTACCGGGATGGTTCAGTTCCATGCCATCCCACGCCCCGGATCGACGCCGACCGATGACCTGGCTTGGGCGGACAAGCGCGATGTTCTGATCGCCATGTCTATGCGCCCCTATCGCAGCGAGGTCGTGGACGCCATTGAAGTCGCGCGGGAACAGGGAATGACCATTATCGGCCTCAGCGATAGCCCTGCCAGCCCGATCCTTCGCGCCGCCGATCATGCCTTTGTTGTCGCCGTCGATACGCCCCAGTTCTTTCCATCCTCGGTGTCGACCATTGCGTTAATGGAAACCTTGCTGAGTTTCGTCATCGCAGTGGCCAGTGATGAGATCGTCGACCGTGTCGACAGCTTTCACCAGCGGCGGCATCGCCTTGGTATGTACACGGAGGAGCCTTGATGAAGGACGATGCGGGCCTCATCCGGTCACTTGACGCGCGGTACTATACCGATCCGCAGGTGTTCGAAGTCGAAAAGCGCGGCTTGCTGGCGCGCACGTGGCAATTCGCGTGCCATGCCAGCGAATTGGAAAACCCGGGCGATTACGTCACGTTCGATTTGGCTGATGAGAGCCTGTTCTCGATCAAAGGCCGGGATGGCCACATCCGCACCTTCTACAATGTTTGCCAGCATCGCGCGCATCAGCTTGTCAGCGGGGTCGGCAATACGCGCGTGGTCGTCTGCCCCTACCATGCATGGACCTATGAACTGACCGGCAAGTTGCGCGCCGCACCCAACACAAAATCAGTTCCGGGCTTCGACGCGGCCAATATCTGCCTGACTGAGGTGCGAACCGAGATTTTTCTGGGCTTTGTATTCGTGAACCTCGACGCAAACGCCGCCCCGATGGATGATTGGTTCCCGAATGCGCGCGCTGAGTTGGAAAGTTTCGTTCCCAATTGGGCGGATCTGAAGCCCTTGGAATGGGTGGAGATCCCGGAAAACTGCAACTGGAAGGTCTCGGTCGAGAACTATTCGGAGTGCTACCATTGCACCCTGAACCACCCAACCTTTGCCACCGGCGTGATCCGGCCCGAAACCTATGACATTCAGCCCCAAGGTTATTGCTTGCGGCACACGACCGAATGCAGCGACCTCAGCCAGATGACCTACGACATCGAAAGCGGCTTTCCCAACCATGACAAGTATTCCAGTTGGTTCCTTTGGCCGATGTTTTCCTTTCAGGTCTATCCCGGGAATTTGCTGAACACCTATCATTGGCGGGCGATTGACGCCGATCATGTGGTGGTCTGGCGCGGTTGGTATTCTGTAGACGGCACTGACAATCCGGTGGTCAGACGCATGGCGCAGCAGGACCGAGCGACGACCGTGGAAGAGGACATTCACCTTGTCGAAAGCGTGCAGCGCGGTCTGAAATCACGCGGCTACGTTCCCGGCCCGCTGGTTGTCGATCCACGTTGCGGCGTGAACTCGGAACATTCGGTCATGCACCTGCAACGGTGGATGCGAGAGGCGATCGATGGCTAACGTTAAGCGGTACTGGAAAAACTATATTGATGGTGCATGGGTCGACGGCGGCGCGGCCTGGATCGGTGTGCTCGATCCGGCAACAGGCGAGCAAATCGCAGAGCATGCCCTGGCCGATGCTGCCGATGTGGACCGCGCCGTCCAAGCGGCGCGCAGAGTGCATGTTTCAGGCGCGCTGACCGCGATGCGGCCCATTGAACGCGGCCGGATGGTCCAAGCGATGGGACGCTATCTTCTGGAACATAAGGGTGAGATTGCCCGTGTGCTGACGCTCGAACAGGGCAAACCGCTTTGGGAGTCGCATATCGAAATCGAAGGCGCGGCCCTCTACTTCGAGTATTACGGCAATCAGGCGAGCACGGTTGAAGGCCGCTCCATCCCTCTCGGTGCGGGCTACATGGACTGGACGGAGTACGAACCGTTCGGGGTATCTGCCCAGATTGTCCCGTGGAACTACCCGGTAGAGATGACGGCCCGGTCGCTGTCAGCCGGTCTGGCCACTGGCAATGCCTGTGTCATTAAGTCCCCGGAATTGACGCCATTGACCAACGGTTATCTGGCCATGGCAGCCGAAGCGGCGGGCTTTCCCGCCGGTGCGGTGAACATCATCTGCGGCTTAGGACACGAGGCTGGCGCGGCACTGGCCGGGCATTCTGGCGTCAACCAGATTGTTTTCACCGGGTCAGTGCCCACAGGCGTCGCGATTTCAACCGCAGCGGCTCAGAACGTCGTGCCGTGCGTCCTTGAACTGGGTGGCAAATCGGCGGCCATCGTCCATGAAGACGCAGACCTGGATGCATTTGAGAACGACATTCGCTGGGGCATCTATTTCAACGCAGGTCAGGTATGCTCTGCCATGTCACGTGTCATCGTGCATGAAAGCCGCCGGGACGAACTGGTCGAACGCGCCGCGTCCGTGGCCAAATCCCTTTCCGTCGGTCCGGGCATCGAAAGCCCGGATTTCGGCGCCAATATGGGTGCTATGGTCAGCGACGGCCAACGCGACCGCGCCATGGAAATGATCGCCCGCGCTCAAGACGAGGGTGCCACCCTTGTTACGGGGGGACGAAGGCCCAACCGCCCCGGTGCATTTTTGGAGCCCACGGTGCTTTCAGACGTCACGCCCAATATGGAGATCGCCAATCAGGAGGTCTTTGGCCCGGTTCTGTCCGTTCTGTCTTTTCAGGAAGAAGCTCAGGCCATCGAAATCGCCAACGGTACAGAATATGGCTTGGTCGCGGGCGTCTTTACGGCTGACCTCGATCGCGCGACGCGGGCGGCGCGACACCTTCGCGCGGGTCAGGTCTTTGTCAATGAATGGTATGCGGGCGGCGTGGAAACACCGTTCGGAGGCTATGGCAAGTCCGGCTATGGCCGCGAAAAGGGCCGGGAAGCGCTATGGAACTACGTACAGACCAAGAATATCGCGATCCGGCTGAAAGGATGATGGCATGAGCACCTTCGACGAAGACCTGTTCCTGAAGGGACTTGAGCAACGCAAAGCGACCCTTGGGGCGGAGTATGTGGAGAGGAACCTTGCCGCCGCGGATGATTTCACCCGCCCGTTTCAGGAGGCGATGACCGCCTGGTGCTGGGGCTTTGGCTGGGGCGACGACGTGATCGACGCCAAGACCCGTTCGATGATGAATCTGTCCATGATCGGTGCCCTTGGCAAAATGCAGGAATGGGAAATCCATTGCAGGGGCGCCATCAGCAATGGCGTGACGCAGGAAGAATTACGCGCCATCATCCATGTGGTCGGTATTTATTGTGGGGTGCCGCAGGCACTGGAATGCTTTCGGGTCGCCCGCAAAGTACTGGAAGAGGAATAGGCGCTCCAGCAGCGCTTCAGAAAGAAAAACGGCCCGAGAATTCGGGCCGTTTCCATTTCATGCGATGCCTTTTCGCTTCAGCTTTTACCTTTCCAAGGCACCAGCCAGTTCTCAGCCGCACGCATCAAAATATCGATGCCGAAGCCGATGATACCGATCAGAATGATCCCGAGGATCACGATGTCGGTCAGCTGGAAGCGCGAGGCCGCGATAATCATCATGCCCGCGCCCTGGGTCGCCGCCACGAGCTCGGCCGCCACAACCGTGCCCCAGCAAACCCCCATCGCGACCCGCGCGCCGGTGAAGATTTCCGGCAGCGAGTTTGGCACAATGACGTGCCAAAGGATCTGCCCCTTCGACGCCCCAAGCGAATAGGCCGCGTGGATTTTCGAGATATTCACCCCGGCCACGCCTGCCCTTGCAGCGATGGTCATGATCCACAATGCCGCCAGGAACAGCAGCACGATCTTTCCGGTCTCGAAGATGCCGAACCAGATGATGACCAGCGGGATCAAGGCCAGTGGCGGAACCGGTCGCATGAATTCGACGATTGGGTCAAACCAGCCGCGGAACCAACCGCTCAAGCCCATCGCATAGCCAAGCGGGATGCCCACCAGCGCGCCGAAAAAGAAGCCGCCAAGCACGCGGAAAAGCGACGCCCAAAGGTGCTCCAGCAAGGTCGAGTTCTGGTAGCCGTCCGTCCAGATTTCTTTCAAGCGGAACCAAATCGCCTCAGGCGCAGGCAGCCAAATCGGCTGCATCTGCATACCCGCCGTTGGTGTGAAGTTGAGCGAGCCGCGCTGGGTGAGTGTGACGGTCCCGTTGTCCACGCGCACCGTCTCGTTTGTGGCAATCGGCTCCCCGTTGATTGCCACGATACCGTAGCCATCATCGCCTTCGGCGCCCGGGTCGTTGCGCGGTGCACGGATCAAAACCGATCCCCACGCACCCGCCGAGCCTGCATCATTCAGCGCCAGACCATCACCTTCGTCAATCTCAGGTGGATCGCCCTCTTCCTCATCCCGGCCATAGACGCGGATGAATACGGTCGCATCAGCACTTTCCCCATCTGACGTCTCGGCGGTGTAAGTGAATTCAACGTCACCCGAATACGGCCCCGGAACGTGCAACGGCACAAGGACCGAGTTGGTGAACGCGCCCCAGATGAAGAACAGGCAGACAACGGACAGAACCGACGCGATCCGATCCGGCGTCACGGCGCTTTCATCACCGAACGTCACCGTTTTCAAAGAGGTGAAATCGCGGCGCGCATCCATTTGCGAGCGCACAAGTTTCACCACGAAATAGCAGCCCACAAAGAGTGCTACGTAGAACGCTAGAACGATCATTATCAGCCCTCCTTCCGGCCCATGATTTCTTCTTCCATCTCCCAGATGAGCGATAGGATTTTTTCCCGTGTCGGGTTGAACTCGGGATGCAGTTTCACCTCCCGAAGGTCTTTGCCCACGCCAGCCTCTGCGAATGGCAGGTCATAGACCGAGTGGATGCGGCCCGGGCGTGGTGCCATCACGACCAGCCGCTGGCCCAGAAGCAGGGCTTCCTCGACCGAGTGGGTGATCAGGATGATGGTCTTGCCGGTCTCTTTCCACAGCTTCAGAACGAGGCCCTGCATTTTCTCGCGCGTCAGCGCGTCCAACGCGCCGAGCGGTTCGTCCATCAAGATGACATCAGGGTCGTTGGCGAGACACCGCGCCAGCGCCACGCGCTGCTGCATACCGCCGGACAGCTCATAAATCGCCTTGTCCTTGAAGTCCTGCAGTCCAACGGCGTCGAGCAGATGGTCCGTGATTTCGGCAGCTTCTTTCGCCGGCATGTTTTTCATGCGCGGGCCGAAGTTCACGTTCTTGCGCACGCTCATCCATTCAAACAGCGCGCCTTTCTGAAAAACCATTCCGCGTTCCGGCGCAGGACCGGTGACTTCGTGGCCATTGATCTCGATCGAGCCTGCGGTTGGGGCCAGAAAGCCCGCAACGATGTTGAGAAGGGTCGTTTTACCACAGCCCGATGGGCCGAGGACGGACATCAGCTCGCCCTGCTTCAGGTTTAGGCTGACATCCTCAAGCGCTTGCACGGCGCCGCCATCGGGCAGCTCGAAGCGCATGGATATGTTGTTGATTGCGAGTTCCGACATGGGCGGGGCAAACTCCGACGCAAAGGGGCCGATCTGAGGACCTGGCGGATAAGAAAAAGCCCGCCGCGAGGGCTTGGTCGCGGCGGGCCGATATCAAGCGGCTATTGCCTTACTCAGCCGCAGCCCGCAGCGGAGCTGTGTTCACCAGCGAGCCGTAATCGTCGAGCGTGCCGTCGATGGACCCTGCATCTGCGAATACAGTCGCCACACCGGCCATGAACTCACCCACATTGCCGCCGAGCCATGCATCGGAAAGCTGCTCTTCGGTTGAGGGGAAGACGAACGTGTCGATGGTCTGAGCGGTTGCTTCGAGGTCCATACCGGCATCGTTTGCGATGACTTCGAGCATCGCGTCGCGGTTCTCACCGGAGTTCCACATCGCGTTGGCTTCTGCCGTCACGGCCAGGAACTGTTCAACCAGCTCGGGGTTTTCTGCGACGAACGACGCAGGTGCCGAGGTGACGTCAAACACCAGAATGCCAAGCTCGGTCTTCTCAGCGCCGGTCAGCAAGACGTTACCATGCTCCAGCATACGACGTAGGGCGCCGCCCCAGCCGCAGACCATGTCCAGCTCGCCCTGTGCAAAGGCTGCTGCGCCATCGGGCGGCGCCATGTCGACGACGTTCATCGAAGACACATCCACGCCGAAGTGGTTCATCTGAGCAAGGAAGCCGTAATGCGCGGCAGTACCCAGCGGCACACCAACGGTCAGGCCAGCCAGATCGCCGGCGTTCGAGGCGTCGATTTCCAGCGCTTCTGCCACGACGCAGTTGTCGTTGTCGGCGTAAGACACGGCCACGTCGAGCAGCTCAAGGTCCTGACCGGCAGAGGTCGCAACGATGAACGGCGGCAGACCCTGCGAAACCGAAAGGTGCACGTCGCCAGACGCCATGGCTGCGGACATCGCAACACCGGTGTCGAACGCAACCCAGTTAATCGAGACGCCCATGGCCTCTTCATACATGCCTTCCACTTTCGCGAACTGGAACGGCATCGGCCATTCGAGGAAGTACGCAACAGTGATCTCTTCAAGATGGCCGTCAGCCATTGCCGCCTGACCGGATGCAAGGATCGCGGTGCCAGCCAGCAGCGAGGCGATAGTCTTTTTCATTGTTCTCTCCTGTCGGGATCCGTCCGTAAGGACTGGACCGGTTCCGTATTTTTGGCGGGTTTCACGCACCCTTACGGACATTGAGTTTTGTGTGGAGGACCGACGGCCCACCACGCGTGAGCGTAGGTGGAGCGTCTGAACGCCGTCAACACCTTTCAGATGGAGTCCAACAGGCGCCTAGGTCCAGATTCGACGAACAGACTGGCCAACAGTGCTGGTTGCCGTTTTTGCGGGTCTCAGTACCCAGCGGCCAGCGGAGGGCGCAGGATCAGATTTCCAGCTCAGCCAGTATATTGGCAAAGGATGCCCCGTGCATGTCGCGGTCATGACGCGTACCTTGGATTTGAGGGCGCGGCAGGCTGAATTTGAGAACGTTTAGATCGCTAATCTCAAACCGTTTGAGTTGCGTGGAGCTGACCTGTAACGCCGCTGCGACACGCTCCGTATTCAGTGCCGCGCAGATCTCGCCGAACTCGGCTTCTCCTGCACAGAAGATATCGAAGGTCAGCCAAAACGGTCCGGCATTCTTTGAGCGAACCTTTGTCACAACATCTGCAAGCGTTGTCATGGGCCCACCTCCAGCGTTTCGATCCGAAAGGCCGACAACGGATCCTCCAACTCCAGCACATGGTTCAAACAGAACTCAAAGATCTCTCCACACGCCATTTCTGGGGGCGAGAAGGGAAATGCGAAGGTCGGCATCTCCTCCTGTTCCGTCAGCGGATGGTGTAAAAGGTATGGGTTCAGGATCTTGGCGACTTCGCGCGACACGTCTTCGCGTTCAGCCGTCACAATCCCCATAACCCCCACTTCTCCAGCACTCAGTGTCGATGTTTCGAGCGGCCCCAAGGTCGCATCGACACCAATAAGTCGTAACTCCAGCGAGAAATCCGCATTCACCCGCGTGCGCGCCTTTTCAGTGCATTGAGCCTCAATATCCGCGACCCATGCACGGATGTTTTCCACGTAACGCGCGTCGCGCACCAGTGCGAGGGATACCGTCTGAAAGCCACCAGACCGGGCCCCCTCTAGCTTCACTGTATAGCGCTCGGACGGCAGCCACTGGCTTCCCGTCACACGCACCCGACGATCATCCAACGCCTCATAAGATGCTTCGGTCACATCAAGATGGCCACCAGGCTCAAAAAGCACATGCGGGTTCGCGTTCTCGTACAGCATGTGAGCTGAGACAGTGTAGGGCGTGGCCCGCGCCTCTGCTCCCATGGGCGTAATCGTGAATCCTGCATCATCGAATTCGATTAAGATCGTGCCGGAGTTCGGGCTGGTCGTGGCCAATGCACCGCATTCTCCGATCTTCGCACCATGCCAAGCCCCACCCGGATGCGCTCCGCGGGCAATGGGCAAAGCCGCGATGATCGCCGTGTCGGTTGTGCGCCCCGCGATCACGATGTCCGCTCCGGTATCGAGGGCGGCGTTGATCTGTTCCACCCCGGCCAACGCCACGATGTTGGTGCAGGCGCTCAGCACATCCGCAGAAATCTTAGGTGCGGCCTCAAGCGGCGTGATCCGGCCTGCCGCAAATGCCTCGGCCATGGCCGCCCCACCCTGCCCGCTTTTGACCGTAGCGATTTTCAGTGTCTGGCCCAATTCCGCAGCAAGCTCTCGCGTGATATCGAGCATCCAATCCACGGCGCTGTCTGCCCCACATGTACCGGCTGTCCCTATCACCAGCGGAACACCGGCGCGGGCGCGTGCCTCCATCAACTCGCGCCATTCCGCCTTCACGGAACTGCGTGAATACTTTGAGGTACCGGTACCGAGGTAATGCGGTCCACTGTCCGTGGACCCGCCATCAATCGCGATCAGATCAGGACCTTCTGCGATCCCTCGCGCAAGGGCGTCGCGGTCATAGCCAAGGCCGAGGGCCCCTGAAGGAATTAGGATTTTCGTCATGACCCACCCTCGCTTACACGCACTGTCTTAGGCGCGTCAGTTGCGCGTCTCAATCCAAATCCAATTCGACTTGCGGCAATAGATGCGACCGCAAGGCAATGCTCATTAAAATCAAACCAGGACTACGGCCCCCAAGCTGAGCCAGACGGACCCTCCATCCGGCCTAAGCTGTTAGGCGCATGGAACAACAGAGAGGGCCCGCCATTGGCCATGCCCTAAGCCCATGCTACGCCTCCGAAAAGCCTTTAAGGAGACGCCCATGCCCGACCTTGTCATCGCCGCCCCAAAGCAGCACACGATCCCCACTGCAAACGGCGGCGCGTTCCCTGTACGCCGGGTTTACTGCATCGGGCGGAACTTTGCGGACCACGCTATCGAGATGGGCCATGATCCAAACCGCGAGGCCCCATTCTTCTTTCAAAAGAACCCAGACAGCCTCGACCCGTCCGGTCAGTTTCCCTACCCGCCCCACAGCCAAAACGTGCATCATGAGGTAGAGCTTCTGATCGCCCTTAAATCTGGCGGCACAAACATTCCCGTTGCGTCCGCGCTGGATCACGTCTGGGGGTACGGCGTGGCCTTGGACATGACGCGCCGCGATTTGCAGGGTGAGGCCAAGCAGGCAGGCCGCCCGTGGGAAATCGGCAAGGCGGCCGAACGTTCTGGCCCTGTCGGCCCCGTGCACCCTGCTTCGGACGTTGGTCACATTGAATCCGGCCGCATCGCAGTATCCGTTAACGGCGAGGTCAAACAGGATGGCGACCTTAACCAGATGATCTGGAAAGTGCCTGAAATGATTTCGTATTTGTCGGAGTATTTTGAGCTTGCTGCCGGTGACGTTATCCTTGGCGGCACACCTGCGGGCGTTGGGCCAGTCGAACGAGGGGAAACAATGGTAGCCTCAATCCAAGGGTTGGGTGAAATCACGGTGAACGTGGTCTGAGCGGCCTATTCCCGACCGTCCCGCTTCCGCGTCCAGCGGTGTAGCCACACGGGGCTAACCGCGGCTCCGCCTGCATCGCGCAGAACCAGCCGCACCTCGAGCGCACGCGCCGCATTGCCCGGTGTAAGCAGGAAGGTCGCCCGCTGCCCGCGCCCGTCCGGGAGATTGAACAGGGCGATGCCATCCAGCATGTCGGGCACGGCCCCTTCACCCGACACACTCAGATCGGGCACCAGCCCATCGGACGACCCGGTGAAATCAATCACAAAACGCCGCGTGCCGGGATATTCATGCTCCCGCCCGCTACGCGATTGTATGACCTGCGCCGGGCTGTCGGGGTCCGGGTCGGCCAACGTCCAATCCAAACGATAGCGGAAGCGATATTCTCCACCGGCTTCCAGCGCCGCTTCCGGCCGCCAGAACGCCACGATATTGTCGAGGAACTCTGTGCCCGTTGGTATCTCGACCAGCATCACAGCACCCGGCCCCCAATTGCCGAGCGGCCCGATAATGGCAGAGGGGCGTATCTCGTATCGCGCTTCGGTGTCCTCAAAATCCTCGTAGGTACGCGCTGTCTGGAACAGACCGAAAGCCCTTGGATCGTTATCTGAGAAAGCCGAAGTTTCGACCGCTGCCGGGTTACCGATAGGCCGCCACAGGCGCTCGCCCGCGCCGTTTTCGATGAACAGCACATCACTGTCATGCACGCGTGGCCGGAAATCATCCGACGCCGCCCCGCGCATGGGGCCTTTCAGATACATCGACGTCAGCGGCGCTATGCCAACCGAATCCAGCCGCACACGAGGGAACAGCGTGACCGAGATGTTCATGCCCGTATCCATGCCCGGGAAAAGCTCCATATCGAAATGTCCGGAAAGGGACGGGCTGTCGATCAACGCCTCCATCCGAATACTGCCACCGCCCCCTTCGTGCAGGCGCATATGCGTGAAACGAGGGAACTCCTCCGGGGTGGCCCCGCCCGTACCGAGTGCCACAGCCCGTGCGGAAAGGCCGTAAGCCATCGCCTGACCAATCGCGCGGAAATAGCTTGCCCCCTGAAAGACCGCCACCTCGTCCATGACATCCGGAGCGTTGAGAGGATATCGCAGTCGAAGCCCGGAGAACCCGGCGCCCGGTGCCTCTTGCGGAACGGAGTCGAAATATCTTGGGTCGAAATCGAACAATTCCGGCGTCAGCGGCAGGTCAGCCCACGCGCCATCCACTTGCCGCTCCACCGTGACAGGATCAGGAAAGTAGAGCCCCGGTGGTAGAAGATCGACCGCGAATGAACCGCCCTGCGGCAACAAGGCGGCCTCACCAACAATGGGTCGGATGCCACGAAACGCATCATAATCCAGCCCGGCAAAAGGTGGCGGTAACACGCCGGAAGGCGCGACATAATCCTGAGCCGCCGTGGCACGCGCGACCTCCAACAGCGACGGCACGCCGCCTTGGGCCGCAACGGGAAGCCCACGGGCGATCATGCTGGCCAGCGCCGTGCCCATAAACAGCCTTCGGTTCATGCCTTTGCTCCCACTTTTTGTGCACACCGCAAGTAAGCTGTTGCCGAATTTGTCATTTTCCACGCGAAACCCTTTCAAGTAGGGCTTGGCAGGTTACCATTAGTATCTGATCTGACCCGCATCCCTTTGCACAGGCAAGGGCGCCCAAAGCCTGCACGACATTCGATTTTGACCAATAGACCAACAAATATTGAGCATTCCGCACAAACCCGAGCCATCCCTCTCAGGATTGTGAAGCCGCGTGGCGTTTTGCTGGCCTTTCTGGGTGCAGCATTGGTGGGCATTTTCATTTCGTTTGGGCTTGGGGGGCTTATGCTTGGCGACGCAACGCCAAGTGCCTCGACTGTCTCAGCCTTGGTATTCGCCGTTTTAGCAGCGTTTGCCGGGGCTGCCCTTGCGCAAAGCTATCCCCATTCGCGGCTTGGTTTTTGCAACACGGTCACCTTACTGCGGCTTTCACTGGCCAGCGTGTTGGTGGGCGCCTGTGTTGCGGGTGGTTGGTCGGCTTGGCCCGCATTTGCCGTTGCCAGCACGGCTTTCGCGCTCGACGGGCTGGACGGGTTCCTTGCTCGGCGTGAGGAGCTGAGTTCGGAGTTCGGCGCGCAGTTCGACATGGAGGTCGACTCGATCCTCGCCCTCACCCTTGCGGCACTTGCCTTCCAAAGCGGCGCCGCCGGGGCGTATGTGCTGCTTCTTGGCCTACCCCGCTATCTTTTCGGTTCGGCACAGCTTGTGTTTCCGTGGCTAAAGGGCGACTTGCCCGCGCGTTTCTCCCGCAAGGTGGTTTGCGTTATTCAAATCGCAGCGCTTCTGTTGATGGTGCTGCCGCTGGTTGGCTCTCCGCTGACTGACTGGATCGCAGGCTTTGCAGCCTTTGCCCTGATCTGGTCCTTTTGGCGCGACATTGTCTGGCTCAAACAGGCCACACGCGCATGACGATGACGCGGCTGCTTTTGGCGGCACTTGTGCTGCATCTTGTCCTCATCCAGCCAAATCACCCAGCCGCCCTGTCATGGCAGGCGTTGTTCCTGTTTCCGCTGGAATTTCCCGTGATCCTGTTCGCGCTGATGGCGCTTGGCCAGACCGCCGCTTCCCGAATTGTCCGCATGGTACTGACTGCTGTTCTTACCGGTCTAGTCGCTCTGAAAGCGGCCGACTTCGTCAGCTTCACCGCGTTGTCGCGGGGTTTTAACCCAGTCACCGATCTCTCATTGATCGACGCGTTCATCAGGCTGCTCACTGGGTCTGTTGGCGTCCCTGTCACTCTCCTAATCGGCGTAGCGTCACTTGCTCTTATCCTTTTAATTGCTTGGTTGATATGGTGGGCCACAGGCATTTGGGCACGCTTGGCCCTGCCACGGATTGCCCGCCTTGCTGCGATCCCTCTAACATTGCTTTCCGCTGGTGTCGCAACGGCTGAGATCGGTCAGGCGCTCAACCAATGGTCCCTGCCCGCCACTCCACCCGGTGCCGCCTTCACGGCCCGCGTCGGTGTCGAACGGATTGAGATGATCCGCGAAACCCGCGCCCGCCTCGCCGCTTTTGATCTAGCCGCCTCCGAAGATCCATTCACAAACACGACCGGCCTGTTTGAGGTCATCGACCGGGACGTTTTAGTCATTTTCATCGAAAGCTATGGCCGGACCAGTTTCGATACCCCTTTCTATGCCGACACCCATCGCGCGACGCTTGAGAGTGCGGAGGCGCGGCTGAGCGATCTTGGCCTTTCCATGCAATCAGGCTTCCTTACGTCACCCACGCAAGGCGGGCAAAGCTGGCTGGCCCATACCACGTTCGCCAACGGCCTTTGGGTGGACAACCAGATCAGCCATGCCGCCGCTTTGGCAAGTGGGCGCAGCACGCTTTATCACCATGCGGCTGCCAATGGTTTTCGCACGGCAACGCTGATGCCGCAGATTACGCTCGATTGGCCTGAGGCGGATATGATGGGGTTTGAGGATGTGCTGGTCGCCGCCGACACAGGCTATGCGGGACTGCCCTTCAACTGGGTCACGATGCCCGATCAGTTCACGCTTGCCACACTGGACCGGCTCCTGCGTGACGGGTCTGACACGCGCCGCTTGTTCGCGCAGGTCGCGCTTGTATCTTCCCACGCACCGTGGACCCCGGTCCCTGAGCTTTTGCCGTGGAGCGACATCTCAGACGGCACGGAATTCAACGAGATGGCCCAAGCCGGTGATCCGCCAGAAGTCGTCTGGCGCGATCATGACCGTGTGCGCGCTCAATATCGTTTGGCCGTCGACTATTCCTTGCAGGTTGTTTTCAACTACGCGGCCCTTCACGCCGAAAACCCACCCCTCATCATTGCACTCGGCGATCATCAGGCGGCTGGCTTCATCGCCCTAGATGAACGAGCGGAAGTGCCTATTCACGTCATCGGCCCGGAAGCTTTGGTCTCGCGCTTGACGCCGCTTGCCCCAACCCTTGGCTTGCTGCCGCCTTCTGACGCGCCTGCAATCGGTATGGAGGCAGCACGCGACATCTTCCTCCGCGCCTTCCAAGTTGAAGACGTAAACGAGTTGGGCAATTGAGCATGGGCCGCGCTTATCCCAAATGGCTCAATACGGTGCTGCAACTGCTCACCTTGGCCGCGCTGGCTTACCTCCTTTCCCGCACTGTAGATTGGTCGGAGGCATGGACGCTCCTGAGCGGTGCACACCTCTTGCCCCTCCTCGCAGCGGCCCTCCTGTTAACCGCGCAAACCGTGCTTTCGGCCATGCGTTGGCGGCTCACAGCAGCGCGTTTGGGGATCAGCCTGCCGATGGGGTTTGCCGTTCGCGAGTACTACCTAAGCCAAGTTGTAAACCAGTCCCTGCCCGGCGGTGTGCTAGGCGATGCTGGCCGTGCCGTTCGCGCCCGCAGCCAAGCGGGGCTACTGGCTTCGGGTCAATCCGTTCTATTTGAGCGCATCGCGGGGCAGATCGGCCTCTTGATCATCCTCGCGAGCGGCCTTCTTCTGAACGCGCTCAGCCCTTCTGGCTTACATTGGCCATTAGGCGTAACGACCGCCATTGGCGGCGCATTCGTGCTCGGGCTGATAATCCTGCTCGTTGCTCTCACCATGCGCCGAACTGCCATTGGTCGCGGACTAGCCCGGTTTCACCACGCGGTTCTGGCCGCACCCGTACTTTCCAAGCAAGCCAATCTGAGCATCGGCACCGCAGCACTCAACATCAGCGCCTTTTCCCTTTGCGCCACAGCCATCGGCGCGCCACTCCCTCTTCTTCATGCCACTGCCCTTGTCCCCATGATCCTTTTTGCGATGGTCTTGCCCCTGTCCATCAGCGGCTGGGGCCTTCGTGAGGGGGCCGCAGCACTCCTCTTTCCCATCGCGGGTCTTTCGTCGACCGCCGGACTTGCGGCCTCTGTCGCGTTTGGCCTGACCTATCTTGCCGTGACCCTGCCCGGCCTGTTGATGGTGCGCCGCGCGCCAAATCTCGCCGCTGATCACAATTCCGAGGCCAAGCCTTGAGTTTCCGGCTCAAAGGCTAAAAACTGTCAACAAAACTATACACTTGCAACGAATTGGACTTTCACATGAAACCATCCACCGGTCTCTCCCGTCGCTCTCTTCTGGCCACCGGCGCAGGCGCGCTCGGCGCTGCATCTCTTGGCCTCTCGCCACGCCGCTTGCACGCTCAAACAGCCGTGAACTTCCAACTGTCCTGGCTCCACTCGACGCAATTCGCAGGCTCCTATATCGCACAGGATCGTGGTCTCTGGGCTGAGCGCGGTCTCGCCGTCTCCCTCCAGCCCGGCGGCCCCAATGCGCCCGTGGAGCCGCCCGTCGTCTCTGGCACCGCGCTCATGGGCATCTCGGCGGCTGACTATACCGCCGCCGCCGTATCGGAAGGCGCACCGTTCAAGATTATTGGCGTGGCAATGCAGAACAACCCCTTCGCCATCGCCTCGCTCAGCGCCAATCCCGTGAACCAACCCTCTGACATGGAAGGGATGCGCATCGGCATGGCGCTGGCCAACACCCCCGTTCTGCAAGCCCTCTGCACAATCAACGACGTTGATTTCGATGCCATCGAGATTGTGCCGACGCAATACTCGCCCCAGCCCCTCGTCGCGGGTGAGGTAGATTGCCTGCTCTGTTGGGCAACTGACCTGCCGGTTGCCATGACTGTTCAGGGCGTCGACAACACCACCATGCTGATGGCCGACCACGGATACGCTGTTCATTCGCAGACCTACATCGTGACCGAAGACAGCCTCGCCAACCGCCGCAACGAGATCGTGGCCCTGATGGCGGGCGAAGTGGCCGGATGGGCCGCCTACCGCGAAGACACCGTCGCCGCCACTGACCTGACGCTGGCCATGTTCCCCGATGCGGGCCTCGACCGCGAAACGCAGCTTTTGCAGGCCGAACGGCAGGTGCCGCTGATGTTCTCGGATCTGACCGATGCCAATGGCTTCGGCTGGTGGACCGATCAGACCGTTGCCGCCAACATCGAAACCCTTGGCCTTCTGGGGCGCGAGGTCACATCCGACCTCTGGGATCGTTCGATCCTGGAAGAGGTCCACGGCGTCTGATCAGTGTCGGTTGAGATCATCTGCAAAGGTCTGGCCAAGACCTATCCCGGCGGGGTCGAGGCGGTGCGCCCGCTTGACCTATCGTTAGCGGCTGGCCAGACCACGGCACTGGTCGGGCCCTCGGGCTGTGGCAAGTCTACGCTGTTGCGGATGATTGCGGGGCTGGAGGATCCCTCCGCCGGCACACTGACCATCGGTGGTGCACCCGCCGCCGATACGCTTGCCCGAGCAGGCCTTGCCGTCGCCTTTCAGGACCCCTCACTCCTGCCTTGGCGCACGGTTCGGCAGAACATCGAACTGGCTCTCGACCTCGCTCGAAAGCCGCGAAAAGCGGCTGAGATCGACCAGCTGATCCACCTTGTCGGCCTCGACGGGTTTGCCGACACGCGCCCCGGTGCCCTGTCCGGCGGAATGCGCCAGCGCGCTGCAATTGCGCGCGCGCTTTCCACCAACCCCGACCTGCTGCTGCTGGATGAGCCATTCGGAGCGGTCGATGAACTGACCCGCGCGCAACTGGCCGCCGACTTGCCCGGCATTTGGGAGGCGCGGGGCACCACGACCCTGCTCGTGACCCATTCCGTGACCGAGGCCGTAACTCTGTCGGATCGCATCCTCATCCTGTCGCCGCGTCCCGCGCAGGTAGTCGCTGACTTGCCTATCGACCTGCCCCGACCGCGCCCCTCGAACCTAAAGGCCCTGCCCGCCTTCCAATCCCATGTCGAAGCGACCTTCGCGGCGTTGAGCCGGGGTGTGGCGGATACCCTGCCTAAAGCCGCCCAATGATCCGCGCCGTCGCTGGCCCAATGCTTGCCCTGATCGCTTGGGAGGCGCTCGCCCACCTTTTCGCCAGTGCCTTTGTCCTCGCTGCACCCTCCGCAATCCTGCTTTATTTGATCGACAATGCAGGTCTCATGGCCCGCGCGCTTGGCGTGACGCTGACCAATGCGGCCGCAGGCTTTCTGATCGGCAATGTCGCGGCCATCTTGCTTGCAGGTATCGCCATTGCCGTACCGCGAACCGAAGCGATGATCCGCGCCCTCGCGCTTGTTGTCTTCTGCCTGCCGCTTGTCGCCACAGGCCCGGTCCTGCGCATACTCTTCGGCCCCGGCATCGGCCCGCAAATCACGCTGGCCGCACTGGCGGTCTACTACACCACGCTGATCCCCCTCCTCGTGGGTCTGCGCGCGGTTCCCTCCGATTGGCTCGACCTTGTGCGCAGCTATGGGCGTGGCCGTATGACGGCGCTGTTGCGGGTCCGCGCCATGGCCTCGTTCCCCTATCTGGTTGCGGGTTTGCAGATCGCAGCGCCTGCTGCATTTTTAGGGGCCATGGTGGGGGAATTCACTGGGGCCGAGCGTGGTATGGGCGTGCTCACTATCCGTGCCATGCGAGATCTCAATATCGAGATGACTTGGGCTTTGGCCACGCTAGCCACTGCCGTCGCCGTCGCCGCATATCTGGCGATTGGATTCGCCGCACGTGCTATCCTGACGGAGGAGCCGCCCGTTATCCTTGCAGCGCCCGCCACGAGGCGACGCAGCCCGCTCGTCGCGTTTACCATGATTGCGCTAAGTACCATCTTGGTCCTTGCGCTTTGGTGGGGCGGCTTAGACGCCCTGAATCTGTCATCCTTCTTCGCCAAACGCCCGGACGACCTGATCGACGCCCTGTTCCTTGCCCCCGACGCGGCCCAAACCCGCGCATCTCTTGGCGGCGCCCTAGCCGAAACCCTCGTCTTCCTGTTCCCCGGCTACCTTGCGGGTCTGCTAGCCGGTGCGGGCCTTGCCATGGCTCTCATCCTCTTGCCGAGTCTTGCCAACACCGCCCTGCCGCTTGCCATTGCCCTGCGCTCGGTGCCGATCATCACGACCGCGCCGCTTGTGGTGCTGATCCTCGGGCGCGGGGCAATTGGCACCGTGACACTCATCGCAATCATGGTCTTCTTCCCCACCTTCATCGCTTGCCTGCACGGCTTGCGCCAAGCACCGGGCCGGGCCACGGACGTCATGCGCTCCTACGCCGCCTCGCCCACCGCGATCTTGCGCCATGTCCGCATTCCCGCAATGTTGCCCGCTTTCTTCGCCGCCGCCCGCATCAACGTGCCCGCCTCCATCCTTGCAGTCACGGTTGTCGAGTGGTTGGCCACCGGGAACGGCCTTGGCGCGCTCATGGCGTTGTCTGCGTCTTTATCCGACTACGACATGCTGTGGAGTGCAGTTGTTCTCACCACGCTCCTCTCGGTGGTCGGCTACGGCCTGATTGGCCTTATTGAACGCCAAACCCTGAAGGTTTACGCGCCGGAGCAATTGGCATGAGATCTGCGGCCTTCGCCATCCCCGGAGACATCACGACGTTGACCGGCGGATATATTTACGAACGCCGCCTGTTGGAGGGGCTGCGCGGGCGCGGCCATGACGTGCAGCATATCGAATTGGGCGACACGTTCCCCACGCCGACCGACGACCACATGGCCTGTGCCATTGGCGCACTGACCGCCCTGCCACCTGAACGTGCACTGATACTCGACGGGCTAGTCTACGGCTCCATCGACACCGCGGGCCTCGCTCAGATCCGTACGCCCATCGTCGCCATGATCCACCATCCGCTCGCGTTGGAAACCGGCCTCGACACGGCAACTAAAGCCCATCTCTACAAGACCGAACGCGATAACCTTGCCCTCGCGTCGCATGTCCTTGTTCCCAGCCCGCACACGGCGCAGATTCTGACAAGCGACTACGCCGTCCCACTCGAAAAGATCACCATCGCGCAACCCGGTACAATGCGGCCGCCCCTTCCCCGTATGCCAACACACCCGCCCCTGATCCTGTCCGTTGGCATCCTGCACCCGCGCAAGGGCCACGATGTGTTGCTTGCGGCGCTGTCGCGGCTCGCGCACCTGGATTGGCGGGCCGCAATCGTAGGCTCCCTGCACGATCCGGTTTATGCGGAGGGCCTGACAGAACAACTCCACGCCCTTGGCCTTAGCGACCGCGTGGACCTCATGGGTCGCGTTGCCCAATCTGAGCTCGATCAACTCTATGCCGAGGCCACGCTTTTTACCCTCGCAACCCGTTACGAAGGATACGGCATCGTTTTTGATGAGGCATTGGTTCGTGGCCTCCCCATAGTCACCTGCGCGACCGGCGCTGTTCCACAGACCGTGCCAGAGGAGGCGGGTCTGCTCGTCGCGCCCGATGACGCCTCTGCGCTCAGCCGCGCCATGGAAACTCTGCTGACTGACACCAAAAAACGCGAAACGATGGCCAAAGCGGCGCTCCGTGCAGGCAATGCGTTGCCAACATGGGAAGACACGGCACGTAAAGCCAGCAATGTCCTCGAACGCCTATGACAGCCCTTCGCCGCTCCTTCGATATCTACTACCGGGACGCCGCCCGTACGAAGCGGATGGACAGGCTGAATGCTCAGTTTGTCCAAGATGGCGATCTTGCCTTCGACATTGGCGCCCATGTCGGTGACCGCACCGGCAGCTTTCTGCGACTTGGCGCGCGCGTCGTTGCCCTCGAACCCCAGCCGCGCGTGCATCGGGCCTTGCGGCTGATCTACGGTCGCAATCCGAAAGCAACCTTGCTGCAATCAGCCATAGGTGCCACGCCCGGAACGATCCCGTTTCACGTCAATTCCGCTAATCCAACAGTCTCCACCGCCTCCACCGCTTTGGTAGCCGCCGCGCCTACAGCAGCGACCTGGAGCGACCAACGGTGGGACACGACAACTGACGTGCCCATAACAACGCTGGACGACCTAATTGAGGAGCACGGCACGCCCGTTTTCATCAAGATCGACGTTGAAGGGTTCGAGCTTGAGGCGCTGAAGGGCCTGACCCACTCCGTTCGCGCCCTGTCGTTTGAATTCACCACACTGCAACGCGAAATCGCGGCCGCCTGTCTTGAGCGTTTAGCCGAACTGGGCCTTTACCGCTTCAACCTCAGCCTCGGGGAAGACCATGTCCTGCGGCCCGAGTGGTTAAGCGCAACGCAGATGAACGACCTGTTGTCCGCCTTGCCCGAAGCCGTCAATTCCGGCGATATCTTTGCGGTACAGCGCGACAACACTGCGCGGTAGACGCCGCCTCGTCGTGGAACCATTGTGGAATCATGACCCAAAGCCACCAATCCTTTGCCTGCCTTGTTGCCGTTGATCCTGAGACCGCGCGGATCACCCATGCCAGTGAGACTTGCGGCACCATCTTGGGTCATGATGCTAGTGATATGCTTGACGCGAACATGCGCGATCTTCTGGGGGTCGAGTTGTGGCACGCCTTGCGCAATGCTGCGTCGAACCCGGCCTTCGGGAAAAGCGCCATTGCCGTCCAGGCACTGGGAGAAAGAGGCGAAAGCCTCAATATTCTCGCTTATCCCACCGGTCCCCTGCATGTCATTGAGGTCCTTCCCAAAAACCCACAAGAATTCGGAAGCACGGCACCCATCGACATAGCAAAGGCAAGCATGGCGCAGCTTTTGCCACTGAAAGCGGGCGCGGAATTCGCGTCACATCTCTCCACACTCCTGCGCCACTTCACCGGGTCGGAGCATGTTTTGATCTGGGACCGTCAAGCGGGTGACGCGGCCATTTGCACCGCGGAGTCCAAGCGGGCGAGCCGAGACAGCATGCTCGGCGCACAATCCCAATGGCCCGCCCTATGGCCGGACGATTGTGGCACAATCGGCTTAATCTCCGACGTGCAGGCAGATCCTGTTTCGCTCCTCACAGCCTCGGATCCCCTAGTCTCGGAAATCGATTTAACCAAGGCATTGTCAAGCAATCCATCACCCGACTTGACCGCGCGTCTGCAACAATTGTCCATGCGATCATCGATTTTACTACGCCTTGCCCGCAACGGAACGCCTTGGGCCGTCGTCGAATGCCAAAGCTCCCGCGCACGCGTGCCCTCATCTGCGCTCCTGTCACTCTTCGACGTGATGCAGCCCTTTCTGGACGCAAAACTTCAGCTGCTGCACGGCGCCTGAGCTTTTGGATCGAGCATTGAGCTGACCATCGAAAGCAAATCCGCTTCGTTGATCGGCTTTTTCAACTCATCAGTGGCCCCAATGGCGCGCGCCGTGGTCAGAATATCGGCCATACCGGGGTTCTTGTAGGTCCCCGTGACTGCAATAATCGGAACATTGGCCGATGTCGCATCGCCCCCCATAAAACGGCGTACTTTGCCAATAAGGCTGATGCCACCATCCGGCTGGCTGCGGCCTTCTACCTGCACAATGATGTCCGTGATGATAAGGTCAAAGCGTTCGGCCATCGCGGCGCTGACTGCGTCCGTCGCGTTGGAATAGCTCGCAACATCGTGGCCGTCCTGCTCAAGTATGCTGGTCACGTGCGACCTTTGAAGCGCATCATCTTCCATCACGAGTACATTCGCCATTTTCTGCCCTCCGAAGGGAAAGGCACCGAACCTATCGTGGCGGGTGCTGCATTTTGGTTAATCGCTTAGGTTGAAATTTGCAAAAATCATCGCAAACAGCGACAAGACGCCACTCCGCACGCCGCGATAAACAGGTCGAACACTGATGCAATCTCCTCTTCTTCTTCTGCCCGGAATGATGTGCGACGCACGGCTGTTTCAACCGCAATTCACCGCTTTTTCGGCCACGCGACCGGTCATGACGGCGCCTTTGAGCGGTGCCAGCACAATACCCGAACTTGCGGCGCACATCTTTGGCGCTGCGCCGGAACGCTTTGCACTGGCTGGTTTGTCGATGGGCGGCATCGTCGCCATGGAAATGGCACGCCAAGCCCCCGAGCGGATCGAGCGGATCGCGCTCTTGGACACCAATCCGCTGGCAGAACCGCCAGATCGCGCCGCCGCCCGAGAACCGCAGATCGCAGATGTCCGAGCCGGCGGATTACGGCGCGTGATGCGGGATGAGATGAAGCCCAACTATCTGGCGGACGGCCCCAATCAAGGCGCGATCCTTGATCTGTGCATGGCTATGGCGGAAACGCTGGGACCTGCGGTTTTTGAAAGCCAATCCCGGGCGCTTCAAATCCGGCCTGATCAATCCGACACGCTGCGCGGCCTCAACATTCCCGCTCTTGTGCTATGCGGGGCCGAGGACTCGCTTTGCCCGCTAGAAAGGCACACGCTGATGCGTGATCTGTTGCCCGATGCCACGCTTGAGGTCATCGAAGGGGCCGGACATCTGCCGACGCTTGAGCAGCCAGACGCCACCAACGCAGCCCTGTTGCGGTGGCTTGAACGTTAGGCAGAAGCCCTTACCCGCATTGCAGCCAGTGCAGGGATGCTCTGCATACAAAAGTATACCAATTGGATCGTCGGACCGCTATAGCTGAAGCACACTCCCCACCCGGTCTCGCCCTTTGCTGATCCTCGCGCGCACTTACCTCATTTCGGCCCTTGGCGTCGGCGCATTCTATCTGCTGTCTTTGCCTTTGCCGTTTCTGCTTGGCCCGATCACGGCATGTTTGATCGCCGCATTGGCGGGCCTCGATCTGCGCGGCCAACCGGTCGTGAACGATGCGATGCGGGCCATTCTGGGTGTCGCTGTCGGAGCCACGCTGACGCTTCCGGTTGTGTTGTCGATGGGCGCGATGTGGCCCACACTGGCCATGATCCCATTGATGATTGCCGCCATCGGCGCGGTCGGCATCCCCTATTTTGTGCGGCTTTGGGGCTTTGACTTTGCCACCAGCTACTACTCCGCCATGCCCGGTGGCCTGCAGGACATGCTGGTTTTCGGAGAGGAAGCAGGCGGCGATGTCCGTGCGCTGTCGCTGATCCATGCCACACGGGTTTTGGTCATCGTCATGCTCCTGCCCTTCGTGCTTAGCCTCGGGTGGGAGGTTGACCTGACCAATCCACCCGGCGCGCCCGCTAGCTCCATCGCCCCCGCGCAACTGTTACTGATGGTCGCCGCAGGTTTGGTTGGTTGGCAAGGCGCGAAGCGGATTGGGTTGTTCGGTGCCTCGATCCTCGGCCCCCTGATCGTCGCCGCCCTGCTCGCGATAACGGGCCTCCTGCAATCCCGCCCCCCGGCAGAGGCTATCTTTGCCGCGCAGTTCTTCATCGGCATGGTCGTGGGCACAAAGTATTCCGGTGTAACAGGCCACGAGGTGCGCCGCGACGTGGCCGCTGCGCTCGGCTTTTGCGTTATCATCCTGCTGCTCGCCCTGGCCTTCGCCGAACTTGCCGTGTTTTGGGATCTTGCCCCGCATCTTGAGGCTCTTCTGGCCTTCGCACCCGGTGGTCAGGCCGAGATGACGGTTCTTGCGCTGGTCGTTGGCGCAGATGTGGCCTTTGTCGTCGCACACCACCTTCTTCGCATCATCGCCGTTATCCTCGGCGCGCCCATCGCAGCCCGTATCTTTGATCGCCGCTAGCCCCGGATGTCGGCGCTGAACCAAAGGGTTTCGGAATCTAGCTAGTCGCCTGAAACTCCGATGTATACGTTTTGTATACAAATGGGAGGCTGACCATGACCGACACCGCAACGCGCACCCGCGCCGGAGGCCGCGCATCACGCCGCGCCGCGCGGCAAGCCATTGATGTCACCATGCTCCCGGGTTTGGAGAACACGCTTCCCTTCACCGAAGTCATGGACGGCGCGCAGGTTGAACGGATCGATGCAGCCTCCATGCACATCCTCGAAAACGTGGGCGTTCAGTTCCGTGACGACATCGCGCTGGCCGATTGGAAAGCTGCAGGCGCCAAGGTCGAAGGCGAAATGGTCTATCTCGATCGCGGTCTGGTGCGAGAGCTGATTGCCACCATCCCCTCCACCTTCACGTTCCACGCCCGCAACCCGGCCAACAACGTGCCGCTTGGCGGGCGGCGGTCGATCTTCGTGCCCATGACCGGAGCGCCCTACCTCCGAGATCTGGAAGACAAACGCCGCAACCCGATGCTCGACGACCTGGCGATGTTTCACAAACTCAGCCACATGCTGCCCGCGCTGCATTCGAGCGCGCATCACATCGTGGAGCCCTACGATCACCCGATCAGCCAGCGCCACCTGCGGATCACCTATTCCTCGATGAAACATTCCGACAAGACGTTCATGGGCATGACGACAAGCCCCAAGAACGCCGAAGATGTTATCGACATGTGCCGCATCCTTTTCGGCGCGGACTTTATGGAGAGCCACCCCGTCGTCACCGGAAACTGCAACGGCAATTCGCCCTTGGTGTGGGACGAAACCATGCTCGGCGCACTGCGCGCCTTCTCCCGCGCGAACCAGCCGATCCTCTGCTCCCCGTTCGTGCTTGGAGGAGCGAACACGCCTGCCTCTGTTCCGGCCACCGTCGCGCAATTGAACGCCGAGGCCCTGAGCGCACTGGCCTACACGCAAGTCGTGCGAAAAGGCGCACCGGCGATCTACGGCCACTACCTCAGCACCGTCTCAATGAAATCCGGTGCCCCCATGGCAGGTACACCCGAGATCAGCCTGATGAACTTCATGATCGGCCAGATGGCGCGCTACTATGACGTGCCTTGGCGCACCTCGAACACGCTTGGCGGGGCCAAAACCTTTGACGCGCAAGCAGGCTATGAAAGCGCCCACACGCTCTCCGCCGTCATGCATTCCGGCGCAAATTATATCTGGCATTCAGCGGGTTGGAACGAGGCTGGGATGCATTGCTCTGTCGCAAAATTCGTGGTCGACGCCGAGCAATGCGCCATGGCTTATCGCATGGCGGAGGGGCCGAAGTGGCACGATTTCGACATGGCACTCGATGCGGTGAAAGACATTGGCCCCGGCGGCCATTACCTTGGCCATCCCCACACGCAGGAAACGTTTCAAGAGGCGTTCTTCATGCCCGAACTGTTCGATAACAACTCCATCGAGCAATGGGCGGCTGAGGGATCGGTCGAGATCACCGAACGTGCGCTAACCTATGCCAAGAAGCTGCTCAACGCCTATGAGGAACCGGAGCTGGATGAAGGCGTGAACGAAGCCCTGTTGGACTACATCGCCCGCCGCGAGCGGGAGATTCCGGCCGCAGATGCATTGAATCAAACGGCATGACCGGCCTCGCCGGAAAACGCGTCGTCATCACAGCTGGCGGCGGGGGCATCGGGGCCACGCTGGCACGGCGCTTCGCGGCAGAGGGCGCGAAGGTTGCGGTATGTGATCTGGATGGTGCCGCAGCGGAAGCTGTCGCGGCCGAGATTGATGGCCTCGGCATGGGCGCGGACGTCACCGATGAGGCGCAGATGCAGGCCTTCTTCGATGCAGTGGACGGCGCGTTCGGTGGCGTCGACGTGCTGTGCGCCAACGCCGGCACAGGTGGCCCTGCCGCCCCGATCGAAGACATTGACTATGCCGCATGGCAGGCGTGTCTGTCGTCCAACCTCGACGGGGCTTTCCTGGCCTGCCGATGGGCCGCTCGGCATATGAAGGCGCAAGGCAGCGGACGGATCATCCTTACCTCTTCCACCTCCGGCCTGTTCGGCGTGCCCACGCGCGCGCCTTATGTGGCTGCAAAGTGGGGCATCATCGGCCTGACCAAGACCCTCGCGATGGAGCTTGGGCCACACGGCATCACGGCGAATGCCATCTGCCCCGGCGCGGTTGACGGCGACCGGATGGAACGGGTCGTGGCCATGGAAGCGCACGCGCGCGGTGTGCCAGCAGACGAGGTCCGCACGCTCTACGCTGAAGGCACATCCATGCGCACTTGGGTCAATGCCGACGACATTGCAGACAGCGCGCTCTACCTCGCCTCGCACGCCGCGAAAAAGGTCAGCGGACAGGTCTTGGCGGTCGACGGCCACACCGAGCGAATGACCTAAGCCACTACTCCAGCTCGGCGCGGCGCTCTTTCCAGCGGATCACGGCATTGCCGACCGCATCGCGGAACGGCTGTGGCGGCAGACGGGGCGGCACGACCTCCTCCTGAAAGTGCGCCGTCAGTTCGGTGGCTATACCGCAAGCCATCTCCGCCGCCGCGATGCCCGTCAAAGTCCCACGCGCCGTGCCAAGGCCGTTCTGCACACAAGCGGTAAACAGCCCCTCCTCCACCTCGCCGGTGACCGACGCCCCGTTGCGCGACAGGCAGAGATGCCCGGCCCAAGTGTATTCCGGTTTCAAGCCTGCCAGCTCCGGAAACCGAGCGTCGAACTTCGCCTGCTGGATCGCTGTGGCCCGCGCAAGATCCGCCTCCGACGCCTTCATCCCTGACCGCAACGTTGCCACCGTCCGCGTCAGAATACGATCTCCACCCTGCGGCCCATCAATCCGCCGCATGGAGGTGCCCATTGGGTCCGATGGCGTTATCCCCCACCGCGCCGCGCCGCCAACCGCACCCTCGGGCAGAACGGGCGTAAACGCCGCATAAAGGAACACGTGCATCAGCCGTCCGGTAGCGATGCTGAAACTCTCCACATGCCCGTTCGTGGCAAGGATAACCTGCGGCGCGGCGACACCGCCTTTGGGAACCTGCACACGCCAGATGTGACCGATCCGCTTGATGGAAATAACGGGCGAGTGCTCATGAATTGCGGCAGACAAACCCGCTGCCAGCCCGCGGATGTATCCCGCCGGTTGCAGCATCGCCGTGCCCGGCGTGTAAAGGCCGGATCGGTAGTAGGTGCTGCCCGTCATCTCAGCCATCGCCTGCGCATCAAGCCACTCATAAGGTTCGCCAAGCGCATCCAGATGTGCTGCGTAGCTTCGGTTCTGACTGTCTGCCCCCTCACCGACCGCGCCATTCACCTTGCCCACCGGGTCGAAGAAATCCGTGCGGATGCCGTGCTCCTCAACCGCATCCCGCGCGAAGGCGATGGCGTGCCGGTTCATCGCAATCTGCGCCCGATCGTCCCCCGCACCGGCATAATCGTGGCTTGTCAACTCATGTGGCAGATCGATCATGAAGCCGGAATTTCGCCCCGCCGCCCCTTCCGCAATCTGCCCGGCCTCCAGCACAACCACGCGCGCCTCTGGCCGTAGCTGCGCAACCCGCCGCGCTGCTGACAGCCCGGCAAAGCCCGCACCGACGATAACGACATCCGCCATAATCTCTTCTTCCAGACGCGGATACGCGGGACCGGCCCCCAGGATGCTTGCCCAAGCGGCCTCGCCCCGATGTTTCGGCAACCGCCGGGCGACGTAACGGCTCAATCCACCGCCTCATCGCCATCATCGCTCAGGTCGATCCAGATGGTCTTAAGCTGCGTGTATTGGTCATGGGCCTGCAAGCCATTGTCGCGCCCACCGAAACCCGATTGCTTCCAGCCTCCGAACGGCGTGGTGATGTCGCCCTCGCCAAAGCTGTTCACCGTCACGGTGCCCGCCTTAAGCATCCGCGCGCCCCGAATGGCGCGCTTGGCGTTGGCTGTGAACAGGCTGGCGCAGAGGCCATAAGGCGTGTCGTTGGCCAGTGCGATGGCCTCATCAAAGCTGGAAACGGTCAGGACCGACAGGACCGGCCCGAAGATTTCCTCGGTCGCCTGCGGGCTGGACGCATCCGTTTCAATGCAGGTTGGCGCAACAAATCCATCCTTGGCCTCACCGCCGAATATCACTTGAAGATCGGCGTCTAGATAACTGGCAACCTTATCGAAATGCGCTTTTGACACCAGCGCCCCAACACGCACCTCGGGGTCGAGCGGGTCGCCGACCGGCCACTCGCGGGCATGGGCCTCGATCCGCTCAAGCAACGGCGCCTTGACCGCCTCATGCACGATCAACCGCGACGTAGCGGAGCAGTTCTCCCCCATGTTCCAATACGCGCCATTCACGATATGCGCGGCCACACGGTCGAGATTTTCGGCGTCGTCCATCACGATAGCAGGGTTCTTCCCGCCCATCTCAAGCACGACCTCCTTCGCATTACTTTCAGCAGCATAGGAGAGGAACTTCATCCCCGTTTCGGTCGATCCGGTAAACGACACCACGTCGATATCCATATGCCGCCCGATGGGTTCGCCCACATCTGCGCCCATCCCCGGCAGGACGTTCAGCACACCGCGCGGCACGCCCGCCTCCATCGCCAGTTCTGCCAAGCGCAAGGCAGTCAGTGAGGTCTCTTCCGCGGGCTTCAACACCACCGAACAGCCAGACGCCAAAGCCGGGCCGATCTTCCACGCCATCATCAAAAGCGGGAAGTTCCACGGCAGGACCAAGCCCACCACACCCACAGGCTCCCGCACCACCATGGCAATGTGATCGTCTGAGGCGGGAGAAACGGAATCGTAAATCTTATCAATCGCTTCCGCGTGCCACTTGATGAAGTTTATCGCCTCTGGCACGTCGACGGTTTCGCAATCGAAGATCGTCTTGCCTGAATCCACGCTCTCCATCACCGCCAGCTCACGCGCATTGCGGGCCATCAGCTTGCACAGACGGATCAAAACGTCCTTTCGCTCGGCCGGATGCAGACGCGACCAGCGGCCATCGTCGAACGCCTCCCGCGCCTTCTCTACCGCAACGTCCACGTCTTCGGGCCCGCACGAAGCGACCTTAGCCACCACAGCCCCCGTTGCAGGGTTCACACTATCGAAGGTCTTGCCCGACGCCGCTTGCCGGAACCCGCCGTCGATGAACGCGCCCGTCGGCGGGTTCAACTCCGCCGCCAGCGCGCGGTATTCCTCTGCCGTCAAAAGATCCATCGCTCAGCCCTCCGCCTCGATCGCCGCAACGGTGCGTTTGACCACGGCCACCACCTGCTCCAACGCGCGTTTGTCGTCCTTGTTGAGAGGCTTCAACGGCGCGCGCACATCGGTGCAATCAATCCCCTGCATCGTCACGCCATACTTGATCGTCGCCACGAACTTCCCGCCCTGTTCCAGCACCCGCATCAGCGGCAGAAGCGCCGACATGATGCGCCGACCCTTGGCGAAATCGCCCTCGATCACGCAGGCCTTGTAGAGCGCCACATGCTCGCGCGGCAGGAAGTTCGACCCGCCGCAGACCCAGAACGGCGCGCCCCAGGCGAAGAACTCCAACGCCTGATCGTCCATCCCGCAGCCAAGCTGGATGTGGGGGTAATCGCGGGCCAGCAGGTGCACGCGGTTGATATCGCCCGAGCTTTCCTTGATGCCACAGAAATTGCGCGACCGACCGACCCGGTCGAGAAATTCCTCGCCCATGCATGTGCCCGTCCGGCCCGGATAATTGTACAGCATCACCGGCAGGTTCGCCGCCCGATCAATCGCCAGCGCGTTCAAGGCATTCTCCCGATCCGTGGGCACCGCATAAGGCGGTGAGGCCAGCAGGATCGCATCCGCCCCCATCTCCCGCGCATCGGTCGCCAAGGCGATGCTGTCATCGGTCAGCATAGCGCCCGTGCCCACGACCAGCGGCAGCCGCCCTTTCAACCGTTCGTGCGTGAAACGCGCAATCTCAATCCGTTCCACCACGGTCTGCGCGTAATTCTCGCCCGTAGACCCGCCCGAGATCAGGCCGTTCACACCATTCTCGACCAGCCATTCCACCACATCCGCCAGACGGTCCCAATGCACTGATCCATCGGGCGCATAAGGCGTCAAAACCGGCGTGTAGATGCCGTCGAAGTGGAATATCGGGGTCAAGACGCGCCTCCACCCGCAATGTCATCGCCAAGGCCCAGGTCGAGGGGCGCGGGGAGGACGAACCGTCCAATCTCATCGCGGCTCAGCGCCCAATGCGCCTCGGCCAACGCCGCCGCCGCGTCCTCATCCCCGGCTTCGATGGCCGCGATGATTTGGTCATGGTGTTCGCTGGCCTTGGCCAGATTGTCCGCCATTTGCTGGTTCTTGGGCTGATAAAAGGTCATCCCGATCCGCGCATGGTCGATCAGCAAACGCTGGAAGGACGGAATCAGATAGACGCTGCCCGACATCTCGCCAGTGATTTCATGGAACCGCGAATTTGTCAGCGCGCGCTCCGCCGCGCTGCCTTGACGCAGGGCTGCAGTGAAGGCGTTCTGCGCTGCCTTGAGGTCTTTGATTTGGGCTGCGGTAGCGTTACCGGCAGCCATCCGCAGGATCGCGGAATAGATCATCGGCGCGACAAGGAAAAAGTCGCGCAAGGTCGTATGCGACAGCGCCGCCACCCGCGCGCCCTTGTTCTCGCGCAGTTCGACAAAACCGGCCCCGTCCAAGTCACGAAACACCTCGCGCACGGGCGTCCGACTAAGCCCAAAACGCTCACAAATCGCGACTTCATCCAGGTCGCTGCCCGGATGGTATTCCAACGTCAAGATGCCCGCACGCAGATGGTCGGCCAGCGCGGCCTTGCGGTTTCGGGGGGAAAGATGATCAGCAGCCATGGGCGGACGCTAGACCCGAACCCGGCGTGAATACAATATGTATTTCTTATGTGACGCGCTGCCGGGCCAGATACTCGGGACGATCCCAAAGGCGGTCGCGCAGGATCTCGGCCAGTATAGCAACGGCCCTCTTCACATCTGCATCGTCCAGATAGAGCGGCGTGAACCCAAAGCGCATGATGTCTGGTGCGCGGAAATCCCCGATGACACCGCGTGCAATCAACGCCTGCATGGCGGCGTACCCGTTCTCAAAGTGGAAAGAGACTTGGCTTCCACGGACCGCCGCATCGCGCGGACTGGCAAGGCGCAGGTTTGGGCAGTGCGCCTCGACCTCAGCGACGAACAGCTCGGACAACCGGATGGAGGCGGCACGAATGTCGACCATGTCCACCTCACCCCAGATCTTCATCGCCTCTTCCAAGGCGGCAAGCTGCAGAACCGGCGGCGTGCCCACACGCATTCGTTCAATCCCTGGCGCGGGCCGGTAGTCGAGATCAAAGGCAAAAGGCGCCTCATGCCCCAGCCAACCCGCCAGCGCCGGGTCGATGCTGTCGGCCAGATCCGGGCGCACGTAGATGAAGGCCGGCGCCCCCGGTCCGCCATTCAGGTATTTGTAGGTACAGCCCACAGCGAATTCGGCGTTTGAGCCTGCCATATCCACCGGCACGGCCCCGGCAGAATGCGCCAGGTCCCAGACCATCACGGCCCCTGCCCCATGGGCCTTGGCAGTGATGGCGTTCATGTCGTGCATCCGGCCCGTCCGGTAATCCACCTGCGTCAGCATCACGGCAGCGATGTCACCGGTGATCGCATCTGCGACCTCTTCCGGCGCGACAACCCGCAATTCATGTGCCTGCCTCAGATGCCGCAACAGGCCTTCGGCCATGTACAGATCGGTCGGGAAATTTCCGCTGTCAGACAGAACCACCTTCCGCTCTGGCCGCATCTGAAGCGCCGCAGAAAGCGCCTGATAGACCTTCAGCGAAAGTGTGTCCCCCATTACTACCGAGCCCTCGGGCGCGCCGATGATCCGGCCCACCATGTCGCCCACGCGGCTCGGCTGCGCCATCCAGCCATCCACATTCCAGCCCTTGATCAGGTTCGCACCCCACTCATCCGACATCATCCGCCCAACCCGCGCAGCCACACCCTTGGGCAGCGGCCCTAGCGAGTTCCCGTCGAGGTAGATCATGCCCTCGGGCAGCTCAAATCTGTCTTTCATCGGCAAGTTCATAGCTGCCCCCTTACATTCCAAAGCTCCGGAAACAGCTCGACTTCGAGCATACGGCGCAGATATTGCACGCCAGACGTGCCTCCGGTGCCCCGTTTGAAACCAATGATGCGTTCGACAGTTGTGACGTGGTTGAAGCGCCATCGGCGAAAGTAATCTTCAAGATCAACCAGCTTCTCAGCCAGTTCATAGAGCGACCAATGCGCGGCCGGATCACGGTAAACCCTGGCCCACGCATCTTCGATGGCCGGAACAGGCTTATGCGGCGCGTCCAGTGCAGGCCGCGGCAATTCAGAGTCCAGCTTGGCAATGGCCACAGCATATAGCGACGGGCGCGTCAGTTCGGCTGCCAGCATCGCGTGGAGCGCGGGGCGATGTTCATGCACCCGCATCATCGCCGTGTTCCGATTGCCGAGGATGTATTCGATCAGTCGGTATTGGTGCGACTGGAACCCGCTACTCTCGCCCAGATCTTCGCGGAACGCTGTGTATTCAGAGGGTGTCATCGTACGCAGCACATCCCACGCACCATTGAGTTGCTCGAAGATGCGTGCCACCCGCGTCAGCATCTTGAAGACGGGCGGGAAATCGTCGGCCATCAGTGCCTCACGCGCGGCGTTCAACTCATGCAAGGCCAGCCGCATCCACAGCTCCGAGGTCTGATGCTGAATGATGAACAGCATCTCATCATGGGCCCGGCTTTTGGGTTGCGCGGCCCCAAGGATCGGGTCGAGCGCAAGGTAATCGCCATAGCTCATTGCGCCGTCAAACGACATGCGCGCGCCATCATCTTCGGGGTTCTCGGGCTTGGTCATACCGCACCGTATCCAGCCAGCGCGGGGCGGCAAGGCTTATCCGCCTGCGGCCACGCCTACCCGGTGCCGGGCGGGGCCGAATAGACAGGCCAACAACAGGATCACGCCCGAGACGGCGGCGACCATCCCCGCCGCTGAAACCGAATTGGACGCCCCAAGCCAGAGCGGGCCGTAGCCCGCCAGAACATAGCCCAGGATCGCTGAGGCCGTGGCAAACACGACGCTCCACCCCACCTGACGCCCAAGATGGTTCGTCATTAAACGCGCAGCCGCGGGCGGACAGATGAACATCGCGATCACGATGATGGAGCCGACGGCATCAAAGGCTGCTACCGCTGCAACCGCTGCGGCCGTCACAAGGCCGAGGCCAATGGCACTGACGGGCATCCCAAGGGCGCGCGCAAAGCCTTCATCGAAACTCGACAGTTTGAGCGGTCGCCAGAACAGCCAAGTCAATACAGCGATCAGGGCGGCCGCCACCGCCATGCGCGGAAGCTCAGGCGGCAGATGGGACAATGCGACCGGGTCCAGCAGCGATCCCCAGCCATCCGCGCGCAGCCAGATCAACTGCTCCAGATTGCCCATCAGTGCGTGTTCAACATCAAGATGAACGCTCGAAGTATCCGACTGCTCCAACAACAAAACACCGGCCGCGAAAAGCGAGGTGAAGACCACCCCCATCGCCGCTCCCGGTTCGATCTTGCCCAATCGGCGCACGGCCTCGATCAACAGAACAGCTGCAAGTGCGGCCCCTGCGGCCCCGAGCAGCATCGGCCAAGTCGAAACCACACCAGTGATCAAGAACGCAACGACGATCCCCGGTAGAACAACATGGCTGATCGCATCGCCAATCAACGCCTGCCTTCGCAGGATCAGGAAATTGCCCGGCAAGGCACAAGCAATCGCGGCAAACACGCCAATCAGGATCGGGGTCAGCGAAAACTGGACGAACTCGGCCCCCATTATGCTGCCCCTTCGCTGAGAACCTGGCTATCGATCCAAGTGATCTCATCCTCGGTGAACACATCGTCGATGGGCGTCAGCCCGTCATAGCGCCCGGTA
The DNA here is from genome assembly GCF_040932485.1 of Gymnodinialimonas sp. 202GB13-11. Classification (NCBI taxonomy): domain Bacteria; kingdom Pseudomonadati; phylum Pseudomonadota; class Alphaproteobacteria; order Rhodobacterales; family Paracoccaceae; genus Gymnodinialimonas; species Gymnodinialimonas hymeniacidonis. The sequence continues at coordinate 1,558,286 of NZ_JBFRBH010000001.1, forward strand.
AGAGCTGTGTCCTTGTGCAGACGGCGCGCCACACTCCAACGGCGTTCATCGCGGGCAATACGGGCACAGGCCGCCTGCCCGGCTTCGGTAGCGACCCCGTCACGCCGCAAGAGCCCCTCGGACCTCAGGATTTTCAGGGTTAGGCGATCATAGATCGGCTCATTCCGCGCCAACGCCAGCAACCCCTGACGCCGGTGAACCCGTGTCTGAAAGGCTCTGCGCGCGATGACGGCCGCCGCAACGCCGCGCGTCGGTGAGAACAGAAGAGACACCGCGAACAGGCCAGTGGCCACCAGCACGATAATGGGGCCTGTCGGCAAGGCTGGAGCCGTCGCAGAGATGGCCGCACCGATCCAACCGGACACGCCGCCAATCACGCCGGCAATCCAAACAACGTTCTCCGCCCGGTCTGACCAGAACCGGGCCGTGACGGGCGGGATAATCAACAGCGCCACGATCAGGATCAGGCCAACCAATTTCAGCCCCACGACTGTGACGGCCAAAACCACGCCCATCATCGCCAAATCGACCCGGCGCACGTCGACGCCCCGCGCTGCCGCAAAGGCTGGATCGAACGCCACCAGCGTCATTGGGCGGCGCAAGAGCCAGATGGCGAACACCACTGCCATGCCGCCCCCTGCAATCAGCAACCCATCTTGCAAAAGCATGCCCGCGGTCGAGCCAAGCAGAAAATCCTCCAGCCCCGCCTGCCGACCCCGGCTCATGCCCTGAATGACGGTCAGAAGTACAACACCAAGCCCGAAGAACGTGGACAAAATCGCGCCAATTGCTGCGTCTTCGGAAAGGCGCGTACGGCGCACCATCCACTCCACCGCCAGAAGTCCAACCCACGCCGAAACCGCAGACCCCGCCAGCAACCCGATCAGCGAGCGTCCATCACCTCCGAGCGCGACCATTACGATGAACGCCAAGCCTACGCCCGGCAACGTAGCATGGGCCACAGCATCGGACACCAGCGCGCGGTTGCGCAAAAACAGGAAAGAGCCGCCCGCGCCCGCCGCAAACCCCAAGAGCATGGCCCCAAGCGCCACGAGGGCCGCATTGTACCCGGCCTGAAAGAACAAGGCGTCCAGAAAGGCCGACATCATGCCTCCGACAGAGAAAGCGCGTCGATCTGCACGGCGCCAAGCCGCCCGCCATAGGCATCAGCCAGCGTCTCTGCCGTGAAGGTTGTGGCCACCGGCCCTTCGGCAATGCGGCGCAGGTTGACCAGCATTACATGGTCAAAATAATCCGCCACAGTGCTCAGATCATGGTGCACTGCAACCACGCTGCGCCCTTCGGCCTTGAGGGACTTCAAGACCTCAATGATCGCCGCCTCTGTCGCGGCGTCCACACCGGCAAAAGGTTCATCCAAAAGGAAAAGATCAGCCTCCTGCGCCAAGGCACGAGCCAGGAAAACACGCTGCTGCTGGCCACCTGAAAGCTGCCCGATCTGTCGGTCCGCAAAGTCGGCCATGCCCACGCGATCAAGGCAGCCGCGTGCTTTCGCTCTATGCGCCCCGGTGATCCGCCGCCACAGCCCGACCTGCCCGTAAAGGCCCATCAAGACGACATCCAGTGCCGTCGTCGGAAAATCCCAATCCACGCTGGCACGCTGCGGCACATAGGCGATGCGGTCGCGGACGCGGTCCACCTCCCGGCCAAACACATTCACCTCGCCCGAGACTTTCGGGATCAGACCAAGCGCTGCCTTCAGAAAGGTCGACTTCCCGGCCCCGTTCGGCCCCACGATCGCTGACATCGCCCCGACCGGAAAGGTCGCATCCAGCGAGAACAGCGCTGGCTTTTCGCCATAACTGACGGTCAAACCCCGCACGGCGAGAGGGCTGGCAGCGTCTAGTGGTTCAGGCGATTGGATCAGGGTCAGGTCTGCCATCTCAGTTCAGCGTCAGCGCCCCCTGCATTCCGCCATCCGGCACTTCGCCACCAAGGGCACGGGCGATGGTGGTGACGTTGTGGTCGATCATGCCGATCCATGTGCCCTCATAGGTGCCATCCGGGCCCATTGCGTCCGAGAACAATTCGCCCCCGATCACGACCTCATGGCCCCGCGCCGCAGCCCCTTCGATCAGCGCGCGGATGTTGCGGTCAGAAACAGAGCTTTCGACAAAGACAGCGCCGATATCGCGTTCAACAAGCAGGTCCACGAGTTCACCGATACGCTGAAGACCGGCCTCCGATTCCGTGGAAATGCCTTGAATGCCAACCACTTCAAAACCGTAGGCCGCCCCAAAATAATTGAATGCATCATGGGCCGTGACCAACACACGCGCCTGTTCCGGCACGGTAGACAAGACCTGCTCCGAGTACACCGCCAGTGCCTCGACCTGTTCGCCGTAAGCCTCTGCATTTGCGGTAAAGCTTTCGGCGGCGTCTGGAGCGCTCTCAGAAAGAGCTGCCGTCACCTCCTGCACGACGCCGGCCCAAAGGTAAGGGTTCATCCAGACATGCGGATCGAATTGATCGCTGTAATTCTCCGACGCAATCAGACTGGAAGAGTCCAGCGCCTCGGCGACCGGAATGACCCTGTTGGTCTCGGCCAGCTCCAAAAGGAACTCTTCCAACTGTGCTTCAAGGTAAAGGCCGTGCCACAGAACCAAATCCGCACGGGCGATCGCCACAATGTCAGACCGGGTCTGGCGGTAGGCGTGCGGATCGACGCCCGGCCCCATAAGCGCCTGAACGTCAACGAAATCTCCGCCAATCACCCGCGCGGCGTCGGCGATCATACCGGTCGTGGCAACAACCGAGATTTGCTCCTGCGCATACAGGTTTGTGGGCAGAAGGGCCGTTGAAAGCAAAATGGCGGGCAATGTGCGCGTCATTGGCAAGACTCCAAAGAAAAACGCCGTCGCATCTGAATATGCGAGGCATTCGCAAGAAGTCAAGAATTGCGAATGATTTTCAAAAACATGTGATGTGCATCAGCCTACGTAGTGCAAGCTACGGAATTTCGACCTGAAATCAGCAACTTCCCGCGCCATGGTTTCGGGCGTATCACTGCGTAGCGCACGCGCAATGAGAGAGCCCAGTTGCGCCACCTCACCTTCGCCCTGCCCCACGCCCCAACGGACAATCTCAGGCGTCCCGATGCGTATCGCGTTCATATCATTGAGAATCTCGGGCGTGGGCACCCCTATCCCGCAGGCAATCAAACCGGCTTTGTAGAGGTGTTTCGACGCCGCCTGCCCTCCACCAAACTCATGGGCGAGGATCGCAAATTGATGGCTTTGGGTTGTCCCCTCCGCCGTCTCAAAGACCGGGATACCTTCTGATCTCAGCGCTTTAGCCAGCCCTTGCGCAATCTCGACCATCTTGGCCGCGTAAGCCGCCCCATGCTCGCGCCAATCCAGCAATGTTCGTGCAAGGGCCGCGGATTTGGAGGCGTCGAAGTTCGCGGTCATGCCGGGAAAGGCAATGGAATCGAGCCGCTCCGCAAGTTCTGCGTCGTTGGTCACGATCAGGCCGCCAGCGGGGCCGCCGAGGCTTTTGTAGGTGCTCATCGTCATCAGATGGGCTCCTTCGGCCAAGGGATCGGGCCAGGCCTTTCCAGCGAAGAGGCCGCATTGATGGGCGGCGTCCATCAGGACTTTCGCCCCCACTTCATCGGCGATCTTGCGGACGTCGGCCACGGGATGGGGGAGCAGGTTGAGGGAGCCGCCAAGGGTGATTAGGGCGGGCTGCTCACGCGTGAGCAATTCTCTAAGCCCTTGAATATCCACGGTATAGCGATCCGCGTTAACCGGATATTCATGAATGTTAAGCCCAAACAGTCCCGCGCAGCCCGCCATGTGATGGGTGACATGCCCGCCGATCTCGGCGGGCGGAACGAGGATGGTGTCGCCGGGGTTGCAGGTCGCCATGAAGGCATAGAGGTTGGCCATCGCGCCAGAGGCCACGCGGATCTCGGCGAAGCGGGCATTGAAGACCTCCGCCGCGAGCGCCGCAGCGATCACCTCGGCCTCCTCAATCGCTTCCAGACCCATCTCGTACTTGTCGCCGGGGTAGCCAAGCGACGGACGCGTGCCCATGCCGTTGGCAAGCAGCGCCTCGGCGGCGGGGTTCATCACGTTGGTGGCGGGGTTGAGGTTGAAACACCGCGCCTCGTGGATGGCTCGGTTTTCCTCGCCGAGGGCGGTGAGGCGCGCGGCGATATCGGGGGTTGGTGCATTGGTCGTTTGGCTGGCGATGGTCTGGACGAGCGTTTCCGAGTGGGTCGGAACCCAGGGGCGGTGGGCGAGCGTCATGGCGGGCTTTCGTGCGGTGGTTTTGGCGGAGTATGACGGGGATCTCACCTTGCCGCAAACGACTGGCGGCGCATCAAATCCGCAGACCAAAGGTAATCGGCGCTGCTGCAGAGGCGGGCCTCAATATCTCTTACCCAATTGTGGGCCAACACAAACCTCGACACCGAGGGGAGCTCGGTTCCAGGAGTGCCTTGTAGGAAATTTAGCAACAATGCTTGATGAGAGCATACGAAATAGCCTTAGTTGCAGTATCGGGCGTGACGTCACCCAAACGAAGGGAGATCGCTATGAGTGCGAAGCAAGGCCTGTTTGAAAGTGATGAGGCTTTCAGAGATCGGATGGAGCTGGAAGCCAATGAGAAAACGATCAGCCAGTCAACAGGCTCTGAGCCGTCCCAAGGCTTTTTCGAAAGCGATAGGGATTACTCTGAAAGAGTCGCTAAGGAGGCAGATGAATATACGATCTCGGGAAACACGGGTTCGCCACCACGACAGGGTCTCTTTGAAAGTGAATCCGACTATAGATACAGGCTCGAAGAAGAAGCCAACGAAAGTATCATTAATCACTCAACCGAAAATTCCCCCCGACAAGGGCTCTTTGAAAACGATACTGACTATAATACAAGGGTTCGCAAAGAGGCAAATCAGCGCATTTTGAACGAGCAATCAGACGAAACATATAAAAGAGGCTTGTTTGAAAGTGATTACGAGTATCGACGGAGGATAGACCACGCGGCGAACATATCGCAGATTTTAACCAAGCCAAAGGATAAGACAAGGTATCGTCATTCCACATCGTATAATGTGGCTTCGCAAACGGCTACGGTGAATGACCATGAGAGTCCCGGTACGCTCCTCTTTTTTGGAATTATAGCCGTTTCAGTTGCTGTGGTTTTCTGGGTTTTGCGAACCGCAACGCCTGTTGCTCCTCCTTTAGATATTGAGGTCGCAGCATATCAGAACGGTTCCACAATACCGTCGCCCCTTTTCGGAAGCGATGTTGGCGAGATTCAAATTCGTGCTCGCTTGGTCAGTGGCAGTACCTATCCGGAAGACTTCCAAATTGTAATCAGATATCCAAACGGGGATATACAATCCTGCGCTGCACCGACTTGTCCTGTCAGGCAATATGAGATTCGGACAATAGAACTAGGGCCGTCACTATTTGCTCCAAATCGAGCAGGGCGCGATCGAGTAAGCATCGCATTCCAAGCCGGGTGGTACACGATTTATGCGCATTCCGACGAAGAAGTGATTTCGCAAACGCGATTTCAAGTCCGTGGGTAGTGTTTCCTCCTTTCGCAAATGTCCATCACTTTCTCAAGTTTGCTTTTTCGAATCTCCGCAGCCCATACTTCGCAAGGCTGTAGATTATAGGCAGGGTGCGTCGCCCTTGCCGCGTCGAGAAGCCACCATGCGGAAATCTCGAGATTTCCAGTTAGCTGAGCCGCCGCCCCTCGCCCGCATCAAACAAATGAACGGCGTTTGGCTTCAGCGCGAGGCGCATTTCGCCAGTTTCGGCTTCTTGATCCTTCGGGACCGCTACCGAGAACGCCTGCCCCGCCATCTGGCCGTGGAGCAGCCGTTGCGCGCCCAATTCCTCGATGATGTCGACGTTGAAGGTCAGGTCGCCTTGCGGTGACGGCGTGACATCTTCGGGGCGGATGCCGACCGTGATGGTGCCGGCGTGGCCGTTGACGCCCGCTTGGGGGATAACCTCGCCCCCTTTGAGGGTCACACGCCCCTGCCCCGCTTTGGCCTCCAGAAGGTTCATCGGCGGCGCGCCCATGAAGCTCGCCACGAAGGTGGAGGCCGGGTGTTCGTAGATCTCGTTCGGGGTGCCGATCTGTTCGATATGCCCATTCGAGAGCACGATGATGCGGTCAGCCATGGTCATGGCCTCGACCTGATCGTGGGTTACATACATGGCGGTGGTGCCGAGGCGGCGTTGCAGGGCGCGGATTTCGATCCGCATCTGGTTGCGGAGTTTGGCGTCGAGGTTCGACAGCGGCTCATCAAACAGGAACAGGTCCGGTTCCCGCACGATGGCGCGGCCCATAGCGACGCGTTGGCGTTGGCCGCCGGAGAGTTGCGATGGCCTGCGGTCGAGGAACTCGGTGAGGTTCAGCATCTCAGCCGCTTCGCGCACCTTGGCGGAGATCGCGCCCCTGTCCATGCCGCGGTTCTTGAGGCCGTAGCCCATGTTCCGCGCCACGGTCATATGCGGGTAGAGCGCGTAGTTCTGGAACACCATGGCGATGTTACGGTCGGCGGGATCGACATCGTTGACGACACGGTCGCCGATGGAGACCTCGCCTTCAGTGATATCTTCCAGCCCCGCGACCATGCGCAGCATCGTGGATTTGCCGCAGCCCGAGGGGCCGACGAGCACGCAAAGCTCACCATCTGGGATGGTGAAGGTGGAGGGTTCCAGCGCCTCGGCGCCGTTGGGGTAGACCTTGCGGACCTGATTGAGTGTGACTTGTGCCATTCTTGTTGCCTTTACTTATCGGATTCCGTCAGGCCCTTCACGAACCAGCTTTGGAAGAAGACGACGATGAGGACCGGGGGTGTCATCGCGATGATGGCGAGGGCTGCGGCCTGCCCGTAATCGGGCGTCTCGGAGCCGTCGGCGTAGCTCTGCACGATCTGGCGGATGCCGCGCACGAGGGTGAAGAGGCTCTCATCCGTCGTGATCAGTGTGGGCCAGAGGTATTGGTTCCAGCCGAAGACGAACATGATGATGAACATCGCCGCGATCATGGTGCGCGAGAGGGGCACGAGGATGTCGATAAAGAATTTGACCGGCCCTGCCCCGTCGATGCGCGCGGCCTCGATCAACTCCTCGGGCACCGACAGGAAGAACTGGCGGAAGAAGAAGGTCGCCGTGGCGGACGCGATGAGCGGGATGATAAGGCCCGCATAGCTGTTGCCCATGCCGTTTTCGTAAAGGCCGAAGACGGTGATCGAGGTGATGATCTCATACGATGGCAGGATGCGCACTTCGAGGGGCAGGAGCAGCGTGGTGAAGATCATCCAGAACGCGAGGGTCGCAAACTTGAGGCGGAAGTAGACGATGGCATAGGCGGCCATCATGCCGACGACGATCTTGCCTATGGCAAAGCCCAAGCCAAGGATCAGGGAGTTGGCCAGCATCGTCACGCCATTCACCGCGTCGGTGAAGCCGCCGTATTCGAACAGGGCCGCGTCGTAGTTGGTGCCGAGTTGGTCGGAGAAGCCGAATTGCATGCCTTCGCGGTGGACGGTGATGGCGTCCCACGACGAGGTCGCGAAGACCATGTAGACGGGCACCAGCATCAAAAGCGCGCCGGCGATCAGTATCGCGTGGTCGGCCACATGATCCCAGCGGATGCGTTTGCGGGTGCGTGTGGTTGTGGCGGTCGTGACGCGGGTTTCAGTGATGTCAGCCATATCCCTGCCCCCTTACGTGTAGTGAATGCGGCGTTCCAGGAAGCGGAACTGCACGATTGTTAATATGAGGACGAGGACCATCAGGACGACCGATTGCGCCGAGGACCCGCCCAGATCGCCGCCCCGGAAGCCATCGACGTAGACGCGGTAGACGAGCGTCAGTGGATTGTTCCCGGGTTCTCCCTTCACGATGGTGTCGATGATGCCGAACGTGTCGAAGAGCGAATAGGTGATGTTGATGATCAGGAGGAAGAAGCCGGTGGGGGCGAGCAGCGGGAAGGTGATGTCCCAGAAGCGGCTGGTGCCGGACCGATTGTCGATCATCGCTGCTTCGCGCACCGATTGCGGGATCGCCTGAAGGCCGGAGAGGAAGAAGATGAAGTTGACCGGGATTTGCTTCCAGACCGAGACGGTGATCATCGCGGTGGCGGTATCCCAGTAGTTCACGCCAAGACGGTATTCGTAGCCGAAAAAAGCCAGAAGCTGGGTGATGTTGCCGCGCGATTGGTCAAACAGCATCACGCCAATCAGGCCCGCGACGGGCGGCGCGATGGCGTAGACCCACATCAGAAGCGTGCGGTAGGTCTTTGCGCCCCGGATCACCTTGTCGGCCTTAACTGCCAGCAGAAGGGCAATGCCGAGCGAGAAGAAGGTGACGAGCACGGTGAAGATAACCGTGAAGTTCAGCGCATTGAGGTAATTGGTCGAGTCGATCAGGCGGGTGTAGTTCTCAGCGCCTACAAAGGTCGACGTAAACCCGAACATGTCTTGCGCATAGAACGACGACTGCACCGCATAGGCGGCGGGCCAGTAGAAGAAGATCGCAATGATCACAAGCTGCGGCAGAAGCAGCAGGATCGGAAAGCCGATATGGCCGAAGGCGGCGCGTTTCATGGGGGCCCTGTCGTGTCGTTTTTGTTGGTGCAACGGGGGCCGAATGGCTCGGCCCCCGTCGAATGGTATAGTTTGGCTTAGCCCTGCGTCTGCGCGAAACGCTCAAGCAGATCGTTGGCCTCAGCTTCGATGATCTCGAACGCCTCTTCCACGGTGGCTTCACCGGTCAGGATGCGGCTGTATTCGCGGTTCATCACGTCACGGATCTGGACGTAGAAGCCCATACGGTAGCCACGGGTGTAATCACCGGCGGGCAGCGAAAGCTGCTGGATGCCAACCTCGGCAGCCGGGAATTCTTCGTAATGGCCCTGTTCACCGGCGGCGGCATAGGCGGCCGTGGTGATCGGCACATAGCCGGTTTCAGTGTGCCACATGACCTGCGCATCGACGCTGTCGAGATAGTCGAAGAACGCCGCCGTCGCTGCGTTTTCCTCGGCATCGAAGCCGGACATTGCGAAGAGCGCTGCGCCACCGATGAAGGTTTGCGTGGGTTCGGTCGTTACCGATTCCCAGTAGGGCAGCATGGTGGCGGAGAAGTTGAATTCCACGCGGTCCGCAATGCCACCGAACGAGCCGGAGGAGCCGAGCCACATGGCAACTTCGCCAGCTTCAAACGGGTTCTGGTTGTCGCCCCAGCCGGTGCCGTACCAGTTGAACAGACCCGCTTCCTGCCAATCGGCCAGCGCCTGGAAGTGCGCGCGGATGGCGGGGTGGTTCACCATGATCTCGGTGTCCGTGCCGTCATAGCCGTTGTTGTTGGAGGCAAACTGCAGGTTGTGGCGCGAGAAGAAGTTCTCGGTAAAGATCCACGGCAGGTGCGATTGCGCAAGCGGCGCGATGCCGGATTCGAGCAATGCGGGGCCGGTCACTTCGGCGAATTCTTCCCAGGTGGCGGGCGGCTCAACGCCAGCGGCTTCAAGCGCGTCGGCATTGTAATAGAGGATCGGCGTGGACGAGTTGAACGGCATGCCGATCATCTGGCCATCGCTGTCGGCGTAGAAGTAGCGCACGCCGGCGATGTAATCTTCGATGTCGAATTCAACGCCATTCTCGCTGAGGAGCTGCTGAACCGGGATCGTTGCACCCTGTGCGCCGATAACAGTGGCAGCACCGGCGTCAAAGACCTGCACGATGTTGGGCTGTTCGCCCGCGCGGAACGCGGCAATCGCGGCGGTCAGAGTTTCTTCGTAGGTGCCCTTGAAGACGGGAGTCAGGACATAGTCCGACTGGCTGGCGTTGAAATCGGCAACCAGCTGGTTGACGGTTTCACCCAGTTGGCCGCCCATGGCGTGCCAGAATTCGATCTCGGTCTGCGCTTGCGCGGCACCACCGACCATGAGGCCGGCCGCAAGGCCAAGCGATAGTGTGGTCTTAAGGGTCATTCGTTTCTCCCATCTCTCCGCAGCCGGAACAGGCTGCCGTTTCCGCGACTGCCTGCCGTTCATTGGGCAGGTCGTGTCATTTTCGAAAAGAGGCACGTGCGCTGGCACGATCCCCCCAATCATCATGTCGCGTGGGAGAAGCCTACACAGCGCGTGCGCGAACGCAAACGAAATGAAACGCGCCTGCCCCGGCGACATTGAGATCGGCATAGGGGGAGTCGGTGACAGGTCTATGACGGTTCTAGCTAAAACCGTTACAAAACCGTCACTTAAGTAGGCTCAATCGGCGAGTGAGCGGATGATGCCCGTGGCCGTCGCCTCGTTCACTGCCATCAGGGTGTCGTACAGAATGGCCAGACGGATCAGGGATTTAACGTCAACGTCATGGGGCATGGCCGAGAGCGGATCGATGAAGAAGATCAGGGCATGCAGATCCTCCTCCGCGATCATCGCGCCAAGCTGCGCATCGCCGCCCAAGGGCCCAGATTTCAACGGCGTGACGTTGAGGCCGGTTTCCTCTTGCAGCCGCCCGCCCGTCGTGCCGGTGGCAAATAGGCGATGGGGGCTAAGTTCAGCTTCATGCGCCTTGGCCCAAGCGACGAGCGAATCCTTTTTCTGGTCATGGGCGACAAGGGCGATGGTTTTCATGTCTCTTCTCCCGGAAGGGTCAGGCCGGAGGCGCGGGCATAGACCTTGGCGACGGCGGCGTCATCTTCATGCCCATGGCCCATGCCCGCGGCGGCCACGAATTGTTGAAGCGCGATGCCGGTGATCGGCGCGGGAAAGCGCGCTCCCTTGGCGATATCAAGCACGATGCCCAGATCCTTGGGCCAGATGTTCACGCTGCTAGTGGGAGTATAGTCACCATCTACGATATGCGGCCCGCGGTTTTCCAGCATGAAGGAGGTTCCGGCGCATTGGGGGATGACCTCCATGAACCGGGCGGGATCAATGCCCTGGGTCATGCCGAAGGTCATCGCCTCAGCCATGGTGGCGATATGGACGCCCGCGAGGATCTGGTTGACCGCTTTCATGGCAGAGCCCGCGCCAACCGCGTCGCCCATATGGTGCACGGTGGACGCAGTGGCCTTTAGGACCGCATCGGCAGCGGTGAAAGCCTCTGGCGTGCCGGAGGCCATGATCGCCAGATCGCCAGCCGCTGCCCGGGCCATGCCGCCGGAGATGGGCGCGTCGAGGTAGTGGAGGTCAAGCGCCTCACACCGGGCGGCCATATCGCGGGCGAAGTCCGGCGCGACGGTGGCGCAGGACATAACGAGCGCGCCCTTGCGCAGGAAGGGGGCGATGCCGTGTTCACCAAATAGAACGTCTTCAGTTTGGGTGGCGTTCAGGACGACAATTACAACGGCATCGAGTTGGGCGGCAACGGTGTGCGGTGTGCCGTCTGCGCCGCCCTCGGATTGCAGGCGGGCGACAGCGTCTGTGTTGAGGTCGGCGCCGTGCACCGCATGGCCCGCGCGCAGGAGCGATTGCGCCATGCCGTAGCCCATGGCGCCGAGGCCGAATAACCCGACAGTTTTGTGATCGCCCATGCCCGTTCCCCTTTCACGCCGTTTCTATGCCTTATCGGCGAAACGGGCGCGGAGTGCGAGTCAGGTGGGCTCGCAGGTAAGGGACGGGTCGTGCACGCTGCCCGGTAGGGTCCACATCGTGTCGGGCGTGTGGACCTGAAAGGTCTGGCGGCGGTCGAACTGATCGAAGGCAGCTTGCGTGGTCGGCAGATTGAAGGAGGCGACCTCGCCCCGTTCGGCATAGAACGACAGCAGCATCGGATCTTCGTAATCGGTGACGCCGCCCAGATCGCCCGCCACATCAACGATGTCGAAAGACATGTAATCGGCCCAATGTGGCGCGCGGACGATATGGACCACGCCGAGCCGCCCGGTCAGGCCGGTGCCGTCGGGGCCGGTGATCTGGACCGTGCCGTCTGTCAGGTACGCTGTGGCCTCCGCACCCATACGCATCCGGCGGGTTGGGGTGAAGGTGAGCTCGGCCTGGAGGGATGTGCCTTCGGGGTGGGCGCCGTGGATCGCCTCGGTCCGAATGGAGAGGGTCAGCGTGCAGGTTTGGGCCGTGGCTGGGGTCGCGATCAGCAGCAGGAGCACGGCAAGGTGGATCATTCGGGGACCTCCCGCAGGACAAAGGTGAAATCTGAAAATGCGCCCGCCGATGTCGTGGCCTCCGCATGGCAGCCAAGGCAGGTGCCGTCGCGATGGGTCTGGATATAGGTTTCCATCGTGACGTTCGACAGGAAGCGCGGAAGCTCTCCGTGTTCGATGTAGGGGCTGGCATTTGCGCCGCGCCATTGGGCGGAGATGAGCATGTAATGCTCAAGGGGCGTGCCGAAGAGTTCGGCCTGCCAGCGGGCGTTGGTGGCTTGCGTCGGCGCGAAGATGTCCCAGCAGCGCACGACTTGGGACGGCGGTAATGGGGTGCCGGTATCGTCCACCGCATAGGGCGGCGTGGCGGACCAGAGGGCGGCCGCGGCGGGCGGCGTGTTAGCGGGCGTGGAGAGGGTCGCGTCATAGAGCAGCCGGTCAGGTGGACTATCGGGCGCGATGCAGCCTTGCGGGAAAAGGTTGTTGCCGTAAATCGCGTTTATGTCACGCGCATCCGCTGCGATGGGGGCGTTCGCGCGGTGTTCGAACGTGGCCCAGATCCATTCATCGCCATTGCCACTTTCGACCTTGGTGACGATGTGCATGCCCACAAGGCCGAGCGTGACCTCAAGGCAGAGAGGGGCGCCGGTGAGGCTCTGCTCTGGCGGGACGATGATAAGGCCCTGCGCGGTGATGTAATCGTCGGAAGGGGCCTCAAGCACTGTCCAAGCGGATTTGAACAATATGGAGGCCGGGTTATCGGCGTCGCGGCCGTGGGGGAAGTTGACCGGATTGGCGTGGCCTTCGGCGTTGTGGAGGTTTTCCGCGTGGATGTGGTCCGCCACAACCGGGTTCAGGCGCGTCTCGTAGAGGATGTAATTGCCGTGGCGGTCTACCAGCGGGTGCCCGTCGGATTGGGCGAAGTCGGTGATGATGACCTCCGCTTGGGCCGCCTGTTCAGCGCATTGCGCGGTCTCGCGGCCAAGCACGGCATCGCGGCGTGGGAAGTCGCGCCAGCCGAGTTGGTCCGTTTGCGGTTCGATTTCGGGCCAGTTGAGGGCGACGAAGGCCTGCCAGGCGTGGCGGTCAAACGGTTCCTGCGCGGCGCCGGAAATCACCATGTATTCAAAGAATTCGCTGAACTCCGGCACGTCCTGCGGGAAGGTGGCGCACAGCTGATCGTGGGGCGCGTGGACGCAGAATTCGCCCTGCTCCTCCTGAGCCATCAGCGCCGGTATCGGAAGCAGGCAAAGGACGGGAAGAGGAAAGCGGATACGCATTCTTATAATTGGATACAGTTTTAGATATTTGTCAACAAAGCTGAATCTGCTAGGCTGCAGCCCATGAAAGCACCGATCCGAGAATTGGCCGATCTGGCCCCCCTGCCCTTGCCGCGCGGACGGGTCGCCGACCTTGTCGAAGACCTGCGCGCGGAGATCGTCACAGGGGCCATCGCGCCGGGGGCCACGCTGGTTCAGGAGGATTTGGCGAGCCGGTTTGGCGTCAGCCGGATGCCCGTCCGCGAGGCGATCAAGCATTTGCAGATGCTTGGCTTTGTGACGGTAGAGGACAACAAGCGCGCCCGGGTCGCGGAGTTAAGCCGGGCCGATTTCGTGGAAATCTACGACATGCGGGAAGCGGCGGAGGCTTTGGCGATGCGCTCGGCCATTCCGCATCTGACGAACGCGCATATTGACGAGGCCGCAGATATCCAGGATCGGATCGAAGGGGTGGACCCGAAGGGCTTCGGCGCGCTGAACATGGCCTTTCACATGGTGCTGTATCGCCCGTCGGGCCGGACGCGTCTGCTGGCCCATGTGGAAATGCTATTCAACGCCGCGGACAGGTATGTCTCAATGGTGTCCGCCGGGCCGGAGTTGAAGGCCAAGGCAAATGCCGAACACCGCGCGCTGCTGGAGCATTGCCTGGCCCGCGACACGGACGCGGCGGAGGCCTGTGTGCGGACCCATATCGCCGATGCGCGGGACGCATTGGTGCAGTTTTTCTGAGCCGGACGCGCGGATTAGCTGAGAAGTGCCGCTACCAGCGCGAGTACGATCACGACATCCACAAGGATGAAGGCCCATGTCACCCATTTGCGAATGCTGAATCTGTCTCGGTTGAGGAACGCGATGGTCCCGCCCATGCCCGCGGCAAGCAGCGCGATGATCTGGGTGATCATACCGCCGGTGCCCAACACCAAAAGGCACCCGAGCAATAGGTAGACAAGGCCGACCGGCACCAAACGCCATGTGTCGGGCCGCCGGCCATCCATCATCCATTCCGTTGCGTGCCATATCCCGGTGAAGACCAGAAGGCCGCCTGCTATGCCTGCGAACATGGGCCGCTCCTCAGTTTTCGGGACAGGGCATACCAGCGACGCCCCAGATCAGAATGTCGTCCACATGCTCCTGCAAACTGTAGGGCGCGGGTTCACGGGTGCCGCCAGGGTTCCACGCCCAATGCAGGATCAGGTCATGGTCGAGATGTTCGGCCAAAGCCATCATATCGCGATCACCGTTCCGGGCCGGATCGCGAAGCTGTTCGCAAATCTCAGGCGAACTGCGCCCGAACCAATCGGCCTCCACCGGGGCGAGTTGCCAGAACATGGGCACACGTGGCGCAGAATGGGGCATGGCATTCGCGTTCTCCCAATCCTCGCTCATCGTCGTGTGGCAGGTCTGGCAAGGCACATATTCCGCCCCGAAACGGCTTTCACCGGCACGAACGTTCATGCCATGGGGCCGCGCCTGCCCATAGGACGGGCCGGACCACATCGGCCGGTCGCTTTCGCCAGTATGGCAGTTGGAACAGCGCGGGTGGCTGGCGACCTCATATATGCGCGCCCAAGCTTCTAGCCCTTCGGCCTCCGTCGCGCTGTCGGGAGGGGTCAGGTCAACCTCGGCCAGAAGCGGGGTGGCGAGAGCGGCGACAAGCGCCAGGGTCAGTTTGGCATTCATGGCGGCCCCCTCAAACAAAGGTGATGTGCTTGTTGAACGGCATCTCGCGGATGCGTTGCCCGGTGGCCGCAAAGATCGCATTCCCAAGCGCGGGGGCTGAGGGCGGGATCGGGGGTTCGCCAAATCCGCGGATCTTTGGGTTCGTCTCCAGCGCTCGGAATTCGATGGGCGGGCATTGCCAGATGCGCATCCCCTCATGGGCGTGGTAATTGCTCTGCTCCGCCATGCCATCGGCATAGGTGATCTCGCAATTGATCGCGTGACCAAGGCCAAAGACCGTACCGCCTTGCGCAAGGTTTTCGAGGTTCACGGGGTCGATCACCCGGCCCACATCGGCGGCGACCCAGACATGGTCCAACTTGATGCCCGCATCCGTGTTCGTGACCTCAACCACCGTGGCAACGGCCACCCCGAAGGAGAAGCCGTAGGCGACGCCCCTGCCCCGGCCTTCGCCGATATTGGGGCCATTCCAACTGCTCATCTCACCCACGGCTTCCAACACACCGACAGAGACATCATGGCCCATCAGGCGGATGCGTTCCTCCAACGGGTCTGCGCCTGCGGCATGGATCGCTTCATCTAGAAGTGTCTCGTAAATGAAGACGTTGGGCCCCGCGCCCACCGCGCGCCAGGAGGAGACGGGCGCAAGCTCTTCCGTCACGTAGGAGCGGACGCGCAGGTTTGGCAGATTGAACATGGGTGCATCCCATGCGCCTTCGTGGAGCTGTGTATCCGGGCCCGGCAGGCTGTAACCCATTCGCCCGAACTGGCTGCGGAGAACCGATTGCCCGGCGATCTGCACATCAAGCGCATTGACCTGCCCGTTCAGCACCTTCGCCGTGCCACGCCCCATGGTGATGTGGCGGGGGAAATCGTGGGCGAAATCCTCTTCCCGCGAATAGGTCATCTGCACGGGCGTGCCGCGCATATGGTTGGCGATCTCTGCGGTCTGTTTGATAAAATCAAACTCCAGCCGGTGCCCGAAACTGCCGCCCATGAACATGTTGTGCAGATGGACATTGTCTTGATCTACGCCGGTGATGTCGGCCACGACCTGTTCCACAATTTGCGGAATCTGATGGCCGGTCCAGATATCGACTCGGGCGTCGGTGACAAGAATGGTGGCGTTAAGCGGTTCAAGTGGTGCATGGGCGATATAGGGGGAGCGGTATTCGCCTGTGATTTCTTCGCCTTCAGCAGCCTCCACATCGCCTTCCACGCGGGCCTCTGCATTCAGATGCGCCTCATCGAAGATACCGGCGAGATGATCCCAATGGGCGGCCTGTTCCGAAGGGTACGGTGCCTCGCCCCAATCGAACTCTATTGCGTTAGCGGCCTGAATGGCGCGCCATGTGTTGTTGGCGACAACCGCCACACCGCCCGTGATCTCGAATATCTCCTGCACGCCTGGCATGGTTTCAGCGGCGGAGGCATCATAGCCGTTCATCGCCCCACCCTGACGCGGGTTCACCTTCACGGTGGCGAACAACATATCCTCAGTGCGGAAATCGATGCCATAGGTCAGCGTGCCAGTGGATTTCTGGACGATGTCCACGCGCTCCATAGGCTGACCTACAAGCGACCATTCGGACGGGTCGCGCAAAGTGACGTTTTGGACGGGTTCGATGGAGGCGGCCGCACCGGCAAGCGCCGTGTAGGGCATCTCAGTCCCATCGGGCAAGACGACTGCACCGCGTTCTGTGCGCAACTCAGCCACTGGCACGCCGCTTTCACGGGAGGCAGCGAGCTTCAGTGTTTCGCGCGCGGTGGCCCCGGCATGGCGCAGTTTGTCATACACATCCGGAATAGAGGAGGAGCCGCCTGTGCCCATAAGCGGTAGCGTCAGTTTTGCCACCCCACCAAAGAAGCCGCGCACGCGTTCCGCCGTGGGCGACATGTCGTAGAGCGGGAAGCCCGCAGCGGCTTCGGTGAATGCCGTGTTGTAATAGGCGCGATCCGGGGTGCCGAAGCTGGCCTCCACCTGATCGAGGCCGATGTCGAGTTCCTCCGCGATCAATGCGGTCTGGGCTGAGAAGATGCCCTGCCCCTTGTCAGCGTGTGGGGCGATCAGCGTGACACGCTCGTTGTCGATGATGACCCAAGGGTTGAAGCTGACTGAGCCTTCGAGAAGGTCGGCGAGGTTCGGGTTGGGAAACGGCTGACGCGCGGCATAGACGCCGAAGGCTACGCCCCCAGCGACGGCAGCCGAGCCAATCAGGAAGGTGCGGCGGGCGATTTTTCCAATGCTGGCCATGGTTACGCCCCTTGCAACTTGGCGGCGGCAGAACGCACGGCGGCGCGGATGCGGGGATAGGTGCCACAGCGGCACAGATTGCCGCCCATCACGGCGTCGATGTCGTCATCGGTCGGCGCGGGGTTGGCGGCGAGCAGATCGGCGGCCTGCATGATCTGGCCGGACTGGCAGTAACCGCATTGGGCCACCTGCTGTTCAACCCACGCCTCTTGCACCGCATGAAGGTTGTCTGGCGTGCCAAGCCCCTCAATGGTTGTGACCTCACCCTGCAAATCGCCAATGGCCAATTGGCAGGAGCGCACGGCAAACCCGTCGACATGCACGGTACACGCGCCGCATTGCGCGATGCCGCAGCCATATTTTGGGCCGGTGATGTTCAACTCATCCCGCAAGACCCACAAAAGCGGCATGTCCGCTTCGACATCCACCTCATGCTCGGTTCCGTTGACGGTCAGTCGCATTGCGCTGCCTCCCTGGTCGCTGTTGCCGCCATCATATGGGATATGCGGACAAAGTCGAATTGACGGAGCGCGCCAATTCAGTGTCATTTCGCGCCAATGGTTGGCCGTGCTCTGGATAGGGTCAAGCGCCATGGCGCATAGTGCCGCCACGTCGTGCAAGCGGAGCAGCGCCATGGCCACCCGATACCCGATGGGCAATTACATGAAGCAAGCAGGCGCCCTTCTGGGGGTTTCGCCCGACCGCGTGCTGCGTCGTGTTGGACTATCGAACACGTTACTGGAGGAGGACTTCAGCGTCACGGCCGAGATGTTTTTTCGCCTGTGGGATGCGATGTCGGCAGAGGCCGACCGGCCGGGGATCGAATTGGAACTGGCCACGGCCTATGCCCACGGGCCCTTTATCCCACCCATCTTTGCGTTTTCATGCGCCGAAACACTGGCCTCGGGGCTGGAGCGCTTGGCAGATTTCAAAGCGTTAATCGGGCCCGCGATCATGGAGGTATCGCGCCCAGGGGGCGGGCTGCATCTGGTTCTACGCCCCGCTGATCCGGGGTTGCAGATGCCCGCGCGGATGGGGTTGTTCGAATTGCTCTACATCCTTGAATGCGCACGAACCTTCACGGGCGTGAACCTGCGCCCGGTGGCTACCGGCCTGCCCGGTCCGCTGGAGTTGGACGCAGACGCCCTCGCCTATCTGGGCGTAGCACCTGACACAGGTGATGCGGTCCGCCTGACCTTTTCCGCGGAAGATGCCGACCGCCCCCTGATCACCCGCAGCGCGGCCTTGTGGGAGACATTGGAGCCGGGATTTGTCGAACAGCTTCGCGCGAAGAATGACACCACAAGCATGACTGCGCGGGTCCGGCAGAGCTTGTCTGAAGCGCTTCCGGGCGGGGCCACATCAATCGAGGATATGGCGCGCCGGCTCAACGTCTCAAAACGCAGCCTGCAACGGCGATTAAGCGAGGAAGGCACAAGCTTCCAGAACCTGCTGTCGCAAACACGATTTGAATTGTCCGAGCAATATTTGAAGAACAGCGACCTGAGCGTGCCGGAGATCTCATACCTGCTCGGATACCGTGAAACCTCTTCGTTTTTTCGGGCTTTTCAAGGTTGGACGGGCATGACGCCCGGCGATTACCGTACAAAAGGCACAGCTGTTTGAGAGCGCATCGAGCGGAGGAAGTGGCGGAAAAGAAGTCAGCGCAATCCTTCAATTAGGCAATTGTTTTTATACAAAAAAAAGAAAAACCGTGAGACTAGCTGCCACGTTTCATACCGCACAAGCGCCACCCCAAAGGCCGCCAACGACATGCAGCAACGAAGACCACACTAGGGGTAAGCTTCGTCAAACTCGGATACGCAATCGCGTCATACCAAAAACTGGACACTTCTTCCCAAAAGAGTTCCCCAGCGTTTCAGCGGATTCGCGCAATACTCGTCACGATGCGAAGCTCATATGACGCGGCCTGTCGCCATCGCTGTTCGATCAAGTCTTCCAGCGCGTCCAGATTGCGCCGTGCGACCTCAGCACTTTCATCGCCACGATAGTAGTCCAACTCCAGAATCGACGGACGCTCACCAAGCACTTGCATCAAACGCTCGACCCCCTGCACCAAGGCGTTCGTGGGCTGGCCATTGGGTTGGAACGCGGCCGCCGTTAGGTCGATCTCGATCAACTGACCGAACGTGGCACCAAAGTTGAACACGGTCATGGTGCCCGGCGTTACTCGCAGGATACGTGGGTTCTCGGTTGTCACGAAGAAGCCGGTGGGCAGGGTACGGTCGTCCAGTTCAAGCTGGAAGTTCGATCCGATATCGGCCCTAGGCAGTGCGGCACAAGGCACGGAGAAACGGCCATGTTCATCGGTCGTGATTAACGTGCCGTCGACCGTGACCAGACGCACGCGCGGAAGGCCTTCTTCGGTCCCTTCATCGAAGACACCATCGAAATCCCGGTCGTCAAAGACCCGTCCGATGATATCGGCGCAATCGAACAGGGCTTCGGCCCGCCGCGTCACCGTTGCCGAGGCGATGTTGGACACGACCGATCCATCTGCCGCCACGATGAAGGCGCGGTTCGTCAGCTCTCCGCTTTCGCCGCCGGTGATGCGCGCCTGCAGTGCGATGGTGATCGTTTCACCGGGCCCAATCGTCACGCCCTGCCACTGCAGTTGCCGCCCGACGACAACCGGCGCCGGTGTTGCCGACCCGTTGTAGGTCGCTGTGCCCGGGGTGTATTCCAGCCCAGGGGGCAATTCGTCGATCAACGTCAATGCGCCCTCCGCCGTGGTCAGGCGGTTTTCGAACGTCATCGTGTAGGTGATCGTGTCGCCCAGGATCGCTGATTGCGGTGAAGCCGTCTTGGTGGCGAACAAATCAGGCTGAGCGGTGATGCCAGCCACCAAAGCCGTCGCCGTGACAGGTACCGTGATCCGATCCGATGTGACGGACACGGTATTGGGTGAAGCCGGATTACCACCCGCAATGTCGTAGCGCACCGTCAGCGTGATGGTCCCGCCCTGCCCCGGATCGAGGTCGACCGCCCCATCGAGGACCTGCGTGTTCGTCGCTCCATCATATAGAGTGTTGCCCGCCGCGCCGTTCAGGCCGGTCGGTGCGGGTGTATCGACATCAACCAATGTGGCCGGGGCGACAAAGCCCGTCAGATCATCAACGACTTCGACGCCGGTCTGCGTGACGTTGCCGGTATTCTCGATCTCGATCTCGAACACCACTTGCGTCAGCGTCCCGTTGATCCGCGTCGGCACTCCGGCGGTTTTGCTGACAGTGATTTCATCAATCTGCGTGATCGGTGCAGGCGTCGGTGTGCTGCCTGTGCCGGAGCCGGTATCGGATATATCGACGACGGGCGAGCCCGTCGGGGATGTCGCCTGGAACGTGGCAGAGTTCAGGACCCCGCCCGCGTTGATGTCATTTTGCTGGATCGTGTAAGTCACACGGAAAACAGACGAGCCGTTTACGGGCAATAGTCCGGTCGTGTCGCCACTGGTTTGAACGATGCTGTCCGGCGTCAGGCCTGAGCCGTCAAAGTTTGTCAGATCCTCCGAGGTCAGGGACAGTCCCGTGAGGGTGACGTTGCCTGCGTTCCGAACTTCGATGTCGAAGACAACCGTCTCACCTACCGCATCCCCGGCCGAAACCAGCGTCTTGATGACCTCGATGGCGGGGCTGCGAATGATTTCCATCTCGGTCGGGTCGTCCGTGACATTGCCATCGGCCGGATCGCCATCGCGCGACACATCGGACACGGATGGCGCACCACCCGGCGGGTCGCCTGTGACAGTCGCCGTGTTCGACAATCCGCCAGCATCCACATCGTCTTGGGTCAGGATGTAACGCAGTTCCCAAACCCAGGCCTCACCCGGATCAATGCCGCCCGCATTGCCCGATGTCAGGACCGGTGCAGGAATCGTCCCACCGACAGGGGTGCCATCAATCTGGGTAAGCGTATCGGCGATATCCGGCGCGGTCAGGGTCACATTGCCCGTGTTGCGCGCGGTGATCGTGAAGACGACCTCATCGGTGGCGACAAGGCCCGGTGTGGTCACAACCTTCTCAACCTCCAGCGACGGAGTGCTGGAGATCTCGATCCGAGTCGGGTCATCAACCGTATTGCCGTCGCCATCATCGCCGTCGTCGGAAACATCCGAGGCAGTGTTGCCCAGAAGATCAGTGGCCGTGGCGGTCGCCGTATTCTCGAACCCGCCCGCATTCACATCGGCCAGAATGATCGAATAGGTGGCCGTGTAGGTCCACGTCTCGCCCACATCGAGCAGGTTGTTGGCGGTTCCGCTTTCCACGGGCGCCGAAAGCGTCCCAATCGGACCGCCTGCGGTGCCATTCAATCGGGTCATCGTGTCGGTGATGCTCGGCGGCTGCAATGTGACCGTGCCGGTGTTCACAACGGTGAAGGTATAGGTGACCGTGCCGCCATCCCCCAGGAAATCCACGCTGCTGGTCTTGGTCAGCTCCAGCGCCGGAGCAGGCGCCGGGCCTGGCGTCGTGATGGTCGTAGTGACAGGTGTCAGCGTTCCGCGTTCGGGCGTCGCTGAAACGGTGGCGGAGTTCGTGATCTCTGCCGCGTCCACATCCCCTTGCGTGACCGTATATGCCAAAGTGCAGCCTGAATTGCTGTCGCCCGGGGCCAAATCCGGCACCGTGCAGCTATAGGTCGGGTCGAGGATGTCGGTGACAACGATGTTGCGCAGGGTCACGTTGCCCGTGTTCGCGACCGTAAAGGTGTAGATCACATCGCTGCCCAAGGGCCCGAACGGGTCGGGCGAGGCGGTTTTGCCAAGCGTCATCATCGGCATGGCCGCAGGCATCGTCGTTGTCTCGCCATCGGTATCGGTGACGCTGGTGCCGGCGGGCGTCGTGCCCGCGGCGGTGGCCGTGTTGATAACCGTGCCCGCGTCCACATCGTCTTGTGTGACGATGTAATCCTCGGAACAGATCAGATTGTCGCCGGGATCAAGCGTTGCAACGGTGCAAGACAGGCCGGGCAAAAGCGGGTCCGTGACGGCGATATTCGTCAGCGTCTGGTTGCCCGTGTTCTCAACCTCGAACTCATAAGTGATCGTCTGCCCTACGGCGGTGATAGCAGGGCTGATCACACGCTTGTCGAAGGTGATCTCGGGATCGGCATCGCCGGGGGAAGTCACACTATCCGTGGGCGAGTTATACGTCGTCGGGATTGATCCAAACGTGGTTGATGCGTAGGCCGTATTCACCACCTCACCGGCGTCCAGATCGGGCTGCGTGATCGTATAGGATCCGGTGCAGGTCGCCGTCTCACCACTGCGGAAATCTTCGTCTGTGCCGGGGACGCGCGTCCAACAGGTGACGGACCCACCCGCGATCAACGGATCGATCACATCAATATCGCCCACAAACGCCCGCGTGCCAGTGTTCGTGACGGTGAAGGAGTAGTTGAGTATATCGCCCACGGCGAGGAATTCGCCCCCAGGCCGCACGGTGCCGCCGGCATCGGTGACCGATGCAAGGGTTTTGACCACATCCAGCGCGGGCGTTGCGCCGGTGGGCGTCGTCTCACTGTCCGGCGGAGAGACGGTGGTGCCAGACGTGGCCGTGGCATTGTTGACGACCGATCCCACGTCAACATCGTCGCCGGTGACTGTGTAGTCAGCTGTGCAGACATAAACCCCTGAAGGCGCCAATCCGCCAGATGGGAAGGGGGGGCAAACGATATCCGCAGCCACGATACGGTCATCGGTGATCGTCACCGGGTCGGTCAGCGTTACGTTGCCTGTATTGGTGACGGTGTAGGTGTAAGTGACGACGGCTCCGACCACGAAATCCGCCGGGTTCAGCGGTGCGGCTTCCTTGAGCAACGTTAGTTCCGGCTCCTGTGCCGCTGGAACGGTAACGTCATCGGCCGGGCTGACAACTGGCGTGCCATTGAATGCCGAAGACGCCGTGGCACTGTTCGTGACGAACCCATCGTCGAGGTTCGGCTGCGTGACCGTATAACTGCCCATGCATGTGACAACGCCCCCCGGCGCAACATCGCCCGGCGGGCAGATCACGCTTCCCCCTGCCCCTGCAATCAGCGGGTCGTCGATCACGATGGGGTCGGTCAGGGTGACATTACCGGTGTTGGTCACGATGAAGTCGAAGGTCAGCACATCGCTGGTGTCGTCGAACGTTGGCCCGCCGCTGGCCAGCACCTTGTCGAGGGTCAGGCCAAGCGTTGGCAGGATCTCCTGCACCGTCGGATTGTCGTCGCCGATCCCGTCATCGTCCGAGATGTCCGTCACGGGCGGCCCGCTGGGTGGCGTGCCTGTGGCCGTGGCCGTGTTCTGGACCCCGCCAGCGTCGACATCTTCCTGCGTCAGCGTGTAGGTCAGCGTGTAGAATGCCGTCTCGCCGGGCGTCAGCGTGCCGGAAGGGGAGCCTCCGTCAGCGCTTGCAAAAGTCGGTCCGCTGATCGCACCGGTCACGGCAGCGCCGCCGAGCCGCGTGATAGTGTCCGAGGCGATGCCCACATTCGTCAGCGTCACATTGCCAGTATTCTCTACGGCGATCTGGAACACGACCTGTCCACCAACGGTCGTCGCTGGGGTCGTGATCGTCTTGATCGCCTCGATAGACGGCGCGGCCGGGATCTGGACGAGCGTCGGCGCGTCCCCGGCGGGAGAGCTTCCGTCAGACAGGTCGCTGACCGGGGTGCCGGAGGGGTCCGTCGCCTCTGCCAACACCGAATTCGAGATACCACCCGCATCTACATCTTCCTGTGTCAGCGTGTAGGTCAGCGCATATTCCCACGTCTCGCCCACGTCCAACTCGCCGATCGTGCCCACGTCTTGCACCGGCCCAACAGGCGGCGGCATGGAAATGACTGAGCCATCGAGCCGCCCAAGCGTGTCCGTCAGAACCACGTTGTCGAGCGTCACGTTGCCCGTGTTCTGCACTCGAATGCGGAAAGTCACGTCCGTCCCGGCCACAAGCGAGGCGGGCAGGTTCGGCACATCCTTGATGACTGACAACTCCGGCGCAGCAGGCGATAGGCTGACTGAAGCTACGTCGTTGTCAGTCGGAGCAGTCACGCCCGTCGGTGCGGTCGCCGTGGCGGTCACGGTGTTGGTCAGCGCCGCACCCGCATCAATATCGGCCTGCGTGACCACGTATTGCGCGGTCAAAGTCGTGCTTGCCAGCGGGTCGAGCGACAGGATTACGCCGCCATTGCTGATCGCCAGCGGCGCCGTGCCGGAGGCCGAGACATGCTGATCGTCCAGTACGGTATTTGTCAGCGTTACGTTGCCCCGGTTCGTCACCAGATAGGAGTAGGTGATCGTGTCACCCACCGCCACGCCGGAGGTCATGGACGGCGTCTTGACCACCTCGATCACCGCGTTGCGCACGGCGGGCACGGTTGCCGTGGCGCTTGCCGTCAGCGGCGTGCCTGGATTGGTCGGATCGTCAATCGCCACTTCCGCGACATTCGACACACCACCCGCGTTCACGTCGGGTTGCGTCGTCTCGTAAGCCCCGGTGCACGACAGCGTTGCCGTCGGCAGCAAACCACCGGCCGGAACCGGATCACAGCTCAGGTCCGTCGCGCCGATGCGGTCATCGGTCAGCACCGGGGCCGCGGTCAGCGTGACGTTTCCGGTGTTCTCAATCACGTAGGTGTAGGTGATCGTCTGGTTCGCACCAGTGAAGTTCGCCACATCCGGCGTCTTGGTCAGTGTAATCGATGGTGTCTGGACAGCCGGTACCGTGACTGATCCGGTCGACGTCAGCGGTGTGCCCGGATCGAGCGGGTTTGGCAACGAGGCCGTCGCGGTGTTCACCACCTGGCCCGCATCAACATCGGCCTGCTCAGTCTCATAGGTGCCTGTACACGTCACTGTTCCGCCCGGCAGCAACCCACCCGCTGGCAGCGGATTACAAGTGATGCCAGTCGCATCCGGGTCGTTGATCGCGGGCGTACCTGTCAGGGTGATGTTGCCCGTATTCTCGATCTCGAACGTGTAGGTGATCGTCTGAAGCGCTGCATTGAAGCTGGTCAGGTCCGCCGTTTTGGTCAGCGTGATGCCCGGCGTCCGCGTCGGGCCCGGCGTGATCAGGTTGCCCGTCCGCGTGATTGGTCCGGCGCCAGAGCTTGCAATCGGAGTAGCCACACCCGTCGCGGTATTGTCGATCTCACCATCATCCACCGCACTCTGTGGAACGGTATAGACGAAGCGGCAACTGTCATCGTTGTCACCCGGCGCGAGTGGGCCGATTGTGCACGTGCCCGGCACAAGGCTATCGGTCACGTCGATGCTGGTCAGCGTCACGTTGCCGTTGTTGCGCACTTCGACTGTGAAGCTGACCGTGTCACCTTCCTCGGTGTAGGCGGGCGTCGGCGTGCCGGCGGTCAGCGTCTTGATGACTTCGATGTTGGGTTGGGGCGCCGCCAAAGGATGCGTGTCCGTGCCCGTGGCCGTCACTGGGCTACCATTGGGCGAAAGCCCCGTGGCCGTTGCGGTATTGGACAGGGTCTGTGTGTCCACGTTTTCTTGCGTAACGGTGTAGTCGCCGGTGCAAGTCAAAACCTCCCCAGGCTCTAGCGTCACGCTCGCCGGTGCGGCCACGCCCCCAACGGTACAGGTCAGGCTGGGGATTAGCGGATCGCTAAGGCTCACATCGCTCAGCGTCTGATTTCCTGAATTCGTCGCGGTGATCGTATAGGTCAGCAGATCGTTGGCCGTCGCAGGATCGGGGCCAGCGGTCACATCCTTGGCCACGGTCAGTTCGGGGTTCGCCGCCGCTGGCACGGTTTCGGTTGCGGTGGGCGAGTTGTAGGTGCTCGGCCCCTGCCCCACATCGTTAAACTCGACAGAGGCGAAGGCTGTGTTGATCACCTCCCCAGCGTCCAGATCGTTCTGCATAATCGTATATTGCCCGGTACAGGTCGCCCTCTCAGTGGGCTGGAAATCCGGGTCACTCCCAGTGGGCGTGAAGCAGGTGATCGGGTTCGGCGTCAGCATCGGGTCAGTCACGGTGATGGGCCGCACGAAGGCCACCGTTCCGGTGTTCTCGATCTCGAACTCAAAGGTCAGGACATCGTCGACCTCATTGAATTGCAGACCGCTCGGCGTGCCGCCCGCAGGGTCGGTGATCGATAGGATGTTTTTCGTCACATCCAGTGCGGGTGTCGCGCCAGTGGGCACGGTCACCGTGGCAGGCGGCGACGTCGTGGTGCCGGACGTGGCGGTCGCATTATTCACGACCGTGCCGATGAACACGTCATTGGCCGTAATAGTGTAGGTCGCGTTACAGGTGTAAATCCCCCCGGGTGCCAGACCGCCCGCCGGGAAGGTCGGACAGACCACGCCGCCAGACGGGAAGCGGTCGTCATCAATCGTGATTGGATCGGTCAGGGTCACATTGCCGGTGTTCGTGGCGACATAGGTATAATCAATCGTCCCGCCCACCGTCAGCACCGTGACATTGGGTGCGTCTTCGGACTTGGCGAGCGTCAGGGCCGGGGTCTGCTGCGCGAAGGCGGTGGCGCTGGCCGGCGTAGGCGTGTTGACAGCCCCACCGTTGAAGGTCGTCGCGGCACTCGCCGTGTTCACGAAGCTGCCGTCATTCAGATTGGGCTGCGTGACGAGGTGGCTGGCCGTACAGGTCACACTATCACCCGGCGCAAGGTTGGGCGCGGCGGGACCACAATTTACTGTCGCACCGATATCCGTATCCGTCACCACGATCTGGTCCAGCAGGGTGACGTTGCCGGTATTGGTCACCGTGAACATGTAGTTCAAAACGTCATCGACCTCGTCATAGGTCAGCGTGGTCTGCGGGGTGCCATCCTCATCCGTGATGGAAGTCAACTCTTTCGCAATCGCAATCGCCGGATCGCGGTCGGCATTGGCCGTGGCAGAGACCTGAGGCGAGGTCTCCGTCACGGTGGAGCCATTGGCCAACGTCTGCGTCACACTCGCCGTGGCAAGGTTCGTAACCGACCCCGCGTTCAGATCCCCCTGTGTTACGGCGTAGCTCGCTGTACAGGTGATCGTCGCCTGCGGCGCCAGACCGCCCGCGGGCAGAACCGGGCAAGACACGCTCGTGCGGTTGTCGGCCACGGTGATCTGGCTGGTGATCGTGATATTGCCATCGTTTGTGACGACGTAATCATAAGTCACGACATCGCCGACGGCAGAGAAGTTGTCCCCGCCGGTAACTGACTTTGCCATGATTAGCTGCAAGTCCTGCGTAGGGCCGGTCAACACAAGCGTATCGTCATCGCTGACATTGGTGCCTTGCGTCGTCTCACCCGTGACCGTGACTGTGTTCGTGTAGGTCGCAGCATCCACGAGAGCCTGCGTAATCGTCAGATCAACACTCAGCGGATCGCCATTGGCGCAGACGCTCGTGTTTGCCCCCGGTGCCAGATCGGCAAGCGGGCAGGTAAAGGCCAAGGCCGGATCGCTCACCACCAGATTGGTGAGCGTCACATCCCCATCGTTGAACACCTGGAAGGTGAACGTCTCGAGGTCATTGACCGGGCCAAATGCCAGATCACCGCCCTCGTCCGTCTTCACGATACGTACTGCCGCAACCTCGGCAGGCCCGGTTAGCGTGACCGTGTCCGTCTGCTCGGGCAAAGCCGCGCCGCCTGCCCCGTTGGCATTGGCCGCAGCGACGTTAACGATCTCGCCCCGGTCGATATCGGCCTGGGTCACGTTGTAGGTAAAGGTACAGGTCGTGTTGTCGGTGATGCCCGGCGCAAGCGTGGCGATGGTGCAGGAATAGTCTGGGTCAAAGAACGGGTCCGTCACCACCACGTCGGTTAGCGTCACATTGCCGGTATTCTCGACCGTGAAGGTAAAGACCACTGGGTCATTCACCGCGGCAAAACTAGTCACATCAGTGCTCTTGGCGAAGGTGAAACTGTCGTCCTGATCCACTGGGATCGCGGCGGTATCACTTTCCACATCTGTGCCGGTTTCGGTCGTCGTGACAGCGACCGTGTTCACCAGCGGCCCGCCGCCGTCGATATCGCCCTGCTCAATCGTGTAGGAGATCGTGTAGGTCCACGTCTCCCCCACATCGATCCGCCCGGGCTGGTCGCGTCCATCGGTGCCACCGCCCTCAACCGGGCCGGTCAGCGTGCCGGCACTGCCATTTGGCAAGGTGTCGACAATGTTGATGCCGGTAAGCGGGATATCCCCGGTATTCTCGACCTCGATCTGGTAGTTGACGACCTGCCCCTCTGCAGTGGCCACCGCCACGCCCGATACGCGTCGCTTGTCGACCTCGAAGCTCACATCCCCGGTTACATCGATTGTCACGGTCGCCGTCGCCGTAAGGCCCGCCGGATCCGTGACGGTGTAGGTGAACGTGTCGGTGCCAAGGAAATACGTATTCGGCGTATAGGAGAACGTGCCGTCGCCATTCAGCACCAGTGTCCCATTGGACGGGCCCGAATCCGGCCCAGTCACCGCCAACACTCCGCCGTCGGGATCATTGTCGATGCCATTGCCGTTGTCGGCTGTCACGTCACCTGTGATCGCGACGTTTACAGGCGTAGAGAAGTCATCGTCTTGCGCGACCGGTGCAAGGTTCGGGAAGTTGGCCAGCGAGCAGGAGAAGCCGTCATTGTTGCCCGATGGCACGCCAACGCCCACCTGCACGGCGCGCGGGGCATTCGTGTTGTAATCGAAGATCTCGAACAGCAGGCCGGTATTGTTGTTGAACGTGAAGAGCCGTCCGGCCGCATCCGTCCAGGTCGCGCCGTAGCCGCCTCCGGGCATCCCGCCCGTTACATTCAGGCGCGTCTTTTGCAGGCTCGTTAGATTGTAGATGAACATCTGACCGCCGCTGAACCCGATTAGACGGTCACCGCCACCCGGAATGAAGGCGACGTCCGCAGGCCCACCGCCCACACCCGTGAAGTTGAGCGTCGTGATATTTCCGGTCGCAAGATCAACCCGGTCGTACCGGTTGTTGTTGCGTCGCAGGTAGAAGTTGTTGGACCGGTCAAGATCTCCTGAATACGTGCCAAATCCAACATCGTAGACGACCTCACTGTCGCCGTCGGACCCAATTCGGATAATGTTGCGCCCTTGCGAGGCGTAGGCATAGCCATCGATCACGTTGTAACCGGTGGCGTTGTAGCTGCCCTGATTGCTGCCGATGTTGGTGTAGGTGGAGGTGATGGGATCAAAGATGCGCAACTGACCCGACTGCACCTGATAGATGTCGCCGGTGCAACCGAACGTCGGCAAGGTCGAATCGTTCGGATCAGGAACCGCTTGCGCCTGAACCAAACTGCCAAAGGCCACGGCAACCAACGTCGCCAGACCGAAAATCGATGCCCTGAACCCTGAGGTCATGGTCATGCTCTTCATGCTCCCCCTGCGGTTGGGGCGTGTCGCGCCCCGTCACGCATCTTGTGTCGTTTCGCCCTCCAAAGGACGCCCGTTTGGCAGGTCGTCAGAAACTCGCCGTCAGGTTGATAAACAGCCCCTGATCGTCCCGTGTCAGATCCGTAAGATCGTCGGAGAAGGTGCCAAAATTATATCCAACACCCAGGCTTAAGCCGTTGCCCATTTGTCGTGAAACAGCGCCGAGCAGACCTATGTCGGTGCCGTCCGCCTGTACCGTATGCAGCGCCCGCCATTCCAGCAGCGCATCCCAATTGTGCAGCATGTGATAACGCGCGTTGACCACTGACAGGATCGCGTCATTCTGAGTGAACGGATCCGCCTCGGTCGCCGCCGCTTCTGTCAGACGGAAGCCGATCCGCGCGCCGATCCGCCATTGTTCATCCAGCAGGTAACTCGCATCGGCGCTGAACACATGGCTCCGCTGCCTGGGGCCCAATTCGTCCGTGTCATCAAGGCGTTGACCAACATCGTCAAACAGATAGCGGTAGCGCACCAGCATATTCAGACGATCCGTATTTGTTGGGCGGAACGCATAGCCCACACTTGCATCTACGAAAGTCCCATCGAGGATCGAGCTTTCATCGGTGTCCGTATCGATCCCCTCGAACGAAAACACGAGCCGTTCATGTTCATTGATCAGGTAGCGCCCATCGAGGGTCAGCGCGATGGTATCACTGTCCAGCGGAAGTCCCGAGCGTTCGCCCGTCTCCGTCCGGTATTCCAAGCGGGCGCCCGCCGTCAGCATCTCGTCCTCGTAGCGTACGCCAAAGCTCACCGCCGTGCGGTCGAAATCATTGTCGAACCGATCATTGACAGAACCAAATTCCAACGCGGCAGTATAGCTCAGGAACTCCGTCTGTTGGTAGGTCAGGCCGTATGCCGTGGTCAGCGAATTATAGCGCCCGAACATGTCATAGGTGTTCTCACCAAAATACGTGAGCTGGTCATTCACCTGCCGCCGCATCCCCGCGATGAAGCGGCCATTGTCGCGCCCTTCCAGCGTCACGCCCGAGATTGTGCGGCCCGGATCAAGCTCGTATCCGAAATAAGATGTGGACCCCGCCCCGTCATCATGGCTGACCCGCAGCAGCCCCCCCGGCCCCATCGCGCCGCCGGAAATCTCGCCCTCGACCTGCCAGCCATTGTCGAACGCGTAAGACGCGCCGATCCCGATCCGGTCGTTGTCCTCAAGCCCCTGATTGTCGACAGTCGCCTGACCGAAGACCCAAACATCGCCAGCCTCCGAATAGGAATAAGTCAGCCTTGCGCCGATATCCGTGCGCCGCCCTTGTTCCCCAACCGAGGCCACGCGGTCCCGGTCCAGATGTTCCAACCCGAACCCGAGTGTGTAGCGCTCGTTCAGCGCAAACTCGACCTCGCCCTCCGCACGCCGGTCATGCTCGCCCACGCCGTTGGAGTAATCGTCATAACTCAGCGCATAGCGCAGGCCCTCACGCGGCTCCGCATCAACGAAAACGCCCCAAAGTGTCTCATCACCGGTGATCGACGTGACCGAATAATCGAGGCTAGAGAACCCTTCCCCGCGCTCCTCGAAATAGCCGCCGAACGCGCCTTCACCCGCCAGGCCCAGATCTACGAAATCAAGCCGGACATCGGCCCGCACCGCCTGCCCCGATCCGCCATTCGGCCCAACCGTGTCAAACACCAGACCACCGTCAGCGGAGAAGGTCGACCCAAATCCCGGCCCATCACTTTCCGCATATTCCAGCCGCACATGACTGTTCTCACCAATGCGCCATTCCACATCGGCTCCGACTACCGTCTGATCGGCAGTGCCGGTCTGTTCGACCATGCCCGAGACGCCGACGCGCACATCGTCCGTGATCCAGCCTTCGATCCGCCCACCGACCGAAAAGCCATCCACATCCGTCAAGGTCGGCGTGTATTCATACTGCGCCACCAGCCGTAGCTCGGGCGTGTCGCCGGGCGAAGTGACGATGCCCGCATCACCCACACGGCTGGCCAGAGGTTCGGACAGAGTCACGATGCCCTGCAGGTAGTTGATCGAATAGTCCACCCCCGGCGCCAGTCGCACGATGTCGATCACCCGGCCCGTAACCGGATCGCGTACCTCGATGCTCAGAACCTCAGTCGCAACGCCGATATCCTGCCGCTGCAACACGTAAACCGACCCGCCCGTGCCAAGGAACACGTCACGCTGTGCCAGCATGTCGGGGCTGGCCGCATAAGCAGTCGCCGCCACCCGCGCCTCGCCGCGCGTTGTGGTTTCAGCCGTCGCCCAATACGCCTCCGCCCCGTAAAGCGACCGGTCGTTGCGGACCAGCGTCCCGTCGCCCAGATCAGCCTCGAAATCCCCCCAAAGGAAGTGGTTTCCGTCCCGCTCGATCCGCAGGTAAAGCCGCCCGGAGGTGGGCGTGTTGTCCACGATTGTCGAGTCATCGCCATAAGTTGGGTAGAGATCGTCCGGTTCGATCCGTTGCACGGTGGAGCGCGGATCACGCTCCTCTAGCCGGCGGAAGATATCCTCAATCTCGCCTTCTCCAGTATCGGCCTGCGCAGTGATCTCATACCCGCTCGCCGTGCGTCCATCTATGTAGAAGGCCAGGCGCGCGCTGTTCCACGTCTCGCTACCCTCCCCCTCGACCTCGCGCCAGCCAAGATAGAAATCCGCCAGCCCCGTCGTGAACCATTCCGCACGCGGGATCTCGATATCGCGCACAAGATCGACCGATTGGCCGGGGCCGACCACGTTCACGTCCACACCATATTCACCGGGCGGCAGGATGCGCTGGATCACGAAGCCACCGGCGGGATCAGGCCGCACAACCTCCCCCAACGCCGAGACCCGCGCGCCTTGCACAATCGACGAGCCGCGCACCGTAACTGCCCCGCCGTGCACGGGAATGCGCGACCGCGCGGTCAGATCCGAGCCGTCTTCCACATCATCGGCCAGCAGCCGACGGTCAGCTTCGCTCAACGGAACCGGATAAGTCTCATCATACCGGCCCTCTGCGTCATAGACCCGGTGGATGACGGCCAAGCGATCTCCTTCTGGTACGCTGATCTGGACCGTACCATTGGCTTGCATGGGGATAACCTGAACCGTACGCGGCCCGCCCGCTGCACCAAGATCGACTAAGCGCACCTCGGATCGTGCAATGTATGCTGGATAGTTCGTGGCCGATTGCAGAACTGCGGTATCACCCGCCTGGTGCGCGCGCGGCTCACCCACAATCTCAAGATCGAGGCGGGGCACGGCGCCGAGGCCGTCAAATACCACTTCGATATCGGCATCCGCCAAGCGCACGTCTGTACGCCGCACCATATCGCGAACCGTTTCGTCACCCTCCAGGACGTCGCCGTCTACCGCAATGACAAACCCAGTTGGAGCGTCCGCGATGCTGGGACCCGGAACGGAAATCGCCGGAAGGCAAACGCCATCCACAAACTGGGCATCGCCCTCGCAGGATTGCCCAACGGCGATCCCCGCAAGGCCGGAAACGCCAATAGCGAAGCCTGTCGATGCTAAGATCCCGCTTCGGAGATTTCTGCTTCGACGCTCTATACAATCCTGTTGCCGGACAGACCGTACAACCCGCGTTTCTCTCAAAATGCGTCCCCCGACACATCTCCGAATTCACATGCTCGACGATTCGGATTTTAGTTTCATTTTGCGGTGTTAGGCGAACATTAGGATCTTTAGGTGTGTCGACCAGTACGCGCAGGATTCCGCCTATCTGCGACGTGGCCAGAGCGCCACACCCAAAGCTGAGTTTGTCGTCTAGTCCAACCCATCTTGCCGCCCGCACATGCGCTTCACTGGCGCAATCTGGAGAGCTTTATTTCAAGGATTGGGTGACGCTGGTTCAGTCCATCGCTCTGTGGGGGAGATCAGTCCCGTATGAACCGGGTGCCTGTGAGGTAGACAAGATGGTTGTAGAAAAAATGGTTCTGACAGAGCCCAGTTACCTGCGATTGAACCATCGCCTAGGACCTGATTGCCCCCAGCGTTCTACAACGCCCTACTCGATAGGGTTGCTGGAGGAGACGACCTCCTGCTCGATGACTTCATTCGAGTATTAATCAGATCGGACATCGACTGCGATCTCGTTTCGATCACCTGCTCTAGGGCGTACAAAGCGGCGCCGTCGCGATCAAGATTGAGATGTTGAACCGAAGACAGCTTCATTTTCGGTGCCCGGCACTTGCTTCCGCGACAACGCCAATCTGCGGTTCAAGTGTGTCTAAACAAGGTGCATCCTAAACAGGTGCAGGCATTTTCTCGTATATGTCGATCGTGCGAACTACTGACGATGCATCATTTCCATTGCCGCGTTATTCCGCGGCCATTTGTAAATGTGAGACACTAGGCGAGCGTTCGTTTTCCTGCGCCACTGCCTTTCGGCGATACACCAAGCGGAAAACAGGTGGCACGAAGTAGAATGACACGATTGCTGACAGCAGAACCCCTCCTGCAATGGCGACGGCAAACGGAGGCCAAAATCCGCCCCCTCCGAGGATCAAGGGAAGAAAGCCGCCAAATGTGGTAATCGTGGTCGAGATGATGTGGCGGCTTGACCCGCTGACAACTCGCGCCATGGCATCGGTATTCCCAGCCGCTGCGTCCGGGTCGGCCTGAAGGCCCGTCAGAATAATGATCGCGGCGTTGATAGAAACGCCGATAGAGCCGATGACACCGATGATCGCATTAATCCCGAACGGGTACTGCAACACAGCGAGAGACAGCATGGACAGGCCTGCCGACAAGACGCAGACGACCAGCGCCACAGCCGTCAGCCGGAACGAATTGAAGGTCAGGGCGATGGTGGCGATCGTGAGCGTCACGATCAGGCCGATGGAGGCCAGAAGGTTGCCCACGGTGCTGGACCTTGCGTCGCTGTCGCCGCCCAATTCGATCCGGTAGCCCGGCGGCAGTGCAAAGCCTGCCGCGTCGAATTCGGCCAGAACAGCCTGCAATGCCTCCTCCGGCAGGACGTCCGGCACGATGAAGGCCTGCACAACGTTCACACGCTCACCATTGCGACGGGTGACGACGCTTTCGGCAGGTTCCAAAATCGGCGTGGCAAGCTCTGACAGCGGGACCGCCGGAAACACACCCTCGGTCGACAAAGTGCCTGCGCCCGGCAACAGGATAGGTATGTCCGAAACGGCGGCGAGATCGGTGAACGCGTCACGGTCGAACCGTGTGCGCACCGGCAACTGATCTGTACCTTCAACTAAGCTCCCACCTGTTGTGCCGACCAAGCCGTTTTCCAGCTGCGCGGCGATATCGGTGATGTTTAGGCCAAGAAGCCGCGCCGCCGTTTCGTCGATATCGAACCGGATTTGCGGGGCGCCACCTGAGACGCCAGTGCGAACTTGCGTCACGATGGGAATGCCTGCCATCAGCGCGCGCGCTTGATCCCCATATTCGCGCAGGATTTGCAGGTCGGGGCCGACGAGGCGCACTTCGATGGGCGCGGCAACGGGCGGCCCTTGGACCAGCCCGCGCACGATGATGCGCGCTTGCGGGTACGCGGCATCCACCTGCGCCTGAATCGCTGGGACAAGGCGCGCCGCATCCTCTGCCTTTTCGGTGGTGATCATGGCGATGGCGTAGCTGGGTTCCTGCGACCGGCCGCCAGTGACATTGTAGTAGAAAGCTGGTCCCGATTGACCCACCGACCAATAGACTTGCGCGATGCCGTCGGTTTCAAGCAGATCGGCATCGATTGCGCGAACGATTTCGGCAGTGCCGCTCAGCGCGGTGCCCGGCGGCATCTCAACCTCAAGGTAGAACTGGTCGCGTTCAACGCCGGGAAAAAACTGCGCGGTGAGCGACGGGAAGGCGGCAAAGCCCATGACCGGCAGGATCAACGAAAAGGCGACGGATTTGATCGGGTTGCGGACTGACCAGCGGATCGATGCGTTAAACGCCCGACCCAGCGGCGCGAAGGTAAGGCCGCCGCGCCCACCGGATTGGATGAACCACCCGGCAACGGCGGGCGTCACCGTCAGCGCGATGAACAGCGACCAGATAAGCATGATGACGACGGCGATCGCGATGGAGCCCACGAAATCACCCGCCGGTCCGGGCAGCAGGATCATGGGGGTGAAAGACAAGGCGGTCGTCACGGTCGAGGCCAGAAGTGGCGCGGCAAGACGTTTGACTGCGTCACCCACCGCCGCTTCGCGGACCATCCCCCTGGCCAGCCGCTGACGGACCTCGTCCACCATGACGATCGCGGCATCCACCAAAAGGCCGAGTGCCACAATTAGGCCGGTCACCGACATTTGGTGTATTGGCAGGCCGATAAAGTTCATCGTCGCGATGGTCGCAAGCGACACCACCGGCAGGACCAGCGCCACGATTGCCGCGGCCCTAAGGCCTAGCGTGATGAACAACACGGCAACCACGAGCGCCACACCGATGGCCATGTTTGTGCCGACCTCCGCCAAGCGGCTGGCAGTGTAGGTTGATTGATCGAAGATCAGCGTTTCGGTCAGGCCCAGCGGTACCAAAGCGGCACCTTCCGCAAGTTCTTCTCGCACGAAGCCCATCCACCGGTCGATCTGCACACCGTCTTGTGCCAGCACGCCGACCAGAACCGCAGGGCGGCCGTTGGCATAGGCCAGTTCCGTGGACGGATCGCGTGGCCCGCGCGAGATGTCGGCAACATCGGCCACAGTGACCGTTGCGCCGCTTGCTCCTTCCCGCAGAACGATGCGGCCCAACCGTTCAAGTGCGGTAATCTCGCCCGAGACATTGATGGTCAGTCCGGTCTCGTCGCCGTCCAGCGCGCCGGCGCGAACCTTACCATCGGCAGAAGCAATCCGTTGCGAGACCTCTGCAACTGTCAGCCCAAGGGATGCGGCGGCGTAGGGGTCAAGCTCAACCAGTACCTCCTCTTCGGGTTCGCCAAACAAATCGACGGCGCGAGTGGACGGGATCGACCGCAATCGGTCGGCGAGAGCCTCGGCATAGGCGTGCGTCAGGGTAAGCGGCACGTCATCATCGTCGGCGGTAACGGCGATGACAGCGGAATAGGCCGAGATGCCTTCAGCGTTGAATTCGGGTGCAAGAACACCTTGCGGGAAATTCCGGCGCGCGTCTTCAACCGCATCCCGCGCCTCGGACCACACCTGCTCGATCGTGGTTTCTTCCAGTGTTTCCAGAAGCTCTACAGACACAACGGACACGCCCGTTCGCGAAACGGAGGTGACGGTATCGACTTCGGCAATTTCGCGCAGCTCTTCCTCGATCTCGGCGGTGACCAATGCCTCGACACGCGCCGGATCGGCCCCCGGAAACTGTGTGGTGACGGTGGCAAAGAGGTTGGTGATGGTCGGGTCTTCCTGTCGACCAATCGACAGGAAGGCGGAAAGACCGGCTGATATCAGCACCAGCAGGATCAGCGCGACGATGCGGGGCTGGCGGAAAGGAAGGGTCAGCATTGGCCTTACTCCGCTGCAACGATAGGCTGGACGGCTTGGCCCGGTACAACGCGGTGCGCACCTGTTCGGATCATCTGAGCACCGGGCGCAAAAGTGCCGCTGACATAGGCCCGTGCCGCATCGGCATGGCGGATTTCAACGAGCGCCACGCGCACTTCTTCGTCTTCGACGACAAGCAGGTTCCAACTGCCGCCGATCCCTTCCTGCAACGCATCCAGCGGCACCCATGTGCCCGAAGCCTCGACCCGAGAGGTCAGCGTCAGCGTTGCGGTCTGCCCGAAGGTCGGTATGTCATCCGTCAGCAAAGTGAACAGAACGGTGCGTGTCCGCGTGACCGGGTCGATGTCCGGTCGGACTTGCGACAGCCGGGCGGGATAGGTTTGCCCGCCAATCTCGATCGAAACCTCGCCGACGGCGGTCGCATCGACCGACAGCGGAAGGCCGACGCGCACCTCTGGTGCAGCCGTCTCAATCAGGGTCAGCACCGGCGCGCCCGCCGATAAGGTTTCGCCCCCATCCACGTTACGCATCCCGACACGGCCCGCGAACGGCGCGCGCAGTTCCGACTTTTCCAGATTGATCTCCACAGCATCGATCGCAGCGGCAATCTCCATCATGCGGCTTGCCAATTCATCGCGGGTGGCAAGCGCCTGATCCACCGCTTCCTGGCTGACATGGCCGTCGGCCAGAAGCGCCTGGGCCCGTGCAAAGCGGGTTTCGGCCAGTTCCAGTTGCGCGCCGGTGGCCGATTGGCTGGCCTCTAACCTCGTGCGCTCTGCTACCAGCAACGAGGTGTCGAGCCGCGCAATAACCGTACCTGCCTCGATCTCCGCGCCTTCCGAGACGGACACGTCACGCAACCGTCCGGCCAATTCGAACGACAAAACCACGCTGGACGCCGCTTCGACCTGGCCTACGAATTGCCGGGGGATGTCGAACCCGTCGGACACCTCAAGCGCCACAACCTCAACCGGGGTGGGATCAGCTACGTGGGTCACAGCTGTGGCCTCGGCGCGGTTGGCCAACTGCGTTGATCCGAAGAATACTGCGGCACTTGCGCCCGCAACCACGGTCATCGTGAGGGTGACGGTTGCAAGCCGGCGAAGGATGCGTCGCCAAAGAACCGGTTTTGCTTGATTGACCATGGCTGTGACCTTTCAATGTTAGAGGCTCTAACATATGTTAGTAGCTCTTACTTTGACAAGGGTTACGAAGTCTGAAAGCACTTGGATCATGAAAAGTTCTGAAACAGTTACGCCCCGCACGGGCTATCATCACGGGGATTTGCGGGCGCAGTTGATCGAGGCGACGCGCCAATTGGTGGAGGAAAAAGGCCCCGATCACCTTTCGGTCTCAGAAGCCAGTCGCCGTGCCGGCGTTTCAACCGCCGCACCTTATAAGCATTTCAAAGACAAGGATGATCTGCTGCGAGCCGTGGCGTTTCAGGGGATGGAACGGCAATATGATCAGATGCTGGAAGCCATCGCGCCGCTTGCCCCGCGAAGCCTGGCCCGCATCTCTGCCCTCGGGCACGTCTACATCAACTTCGCCAGAACAGAGCCAGCCGTTTTCCGCCTCATGTTCGGCCTTTCGGAGGACCATGCCGAAGACGAAGCAATGGTCGAGAAGGGGCGCAGCACCTTCGCTGTCGTTCAAAAAGAAGTCGCTGCATTCCGCGGCAGCGACACGGTCGAGGAGATAGATCTGCGCCGCGCCTTCCAATTGTGGAGCTTCGTGCACGGTCTGTCGTTTTTGCTGATCGACGGGAAGCTAAAGCAGATGGACATACCGTTGAACCTTGAAGACATGCTGGACGACGTGGGGCGGAGAGTGATGCTGGATGCCTAACTGCAAGCGCCGTGAAACGACCCAGAGCGGACCCTAGTCAAGGAGAGAACGCCGCGGCGCAGTGCAGCAAACAGGTGTAGAGTTGAAACGATCCTAGGGGTGAGCTGTCGGTTGGCTAAGGAACGATCGTATGAGGCTACTCTGCTCCGCGTCACGAAAACTCGATGGTCCGAGCGGATTTGCGACGTATCAATGTGGGGGCACAATGAAGGCTGCCTTGCATAGCTGGGACTCGGTCGACAATCGCGCTGACAAGCGCAGATGCAGCTTCCTCGCCGATGCGTTTTGCTGGCAGGCGAACGGTCGTTAGCGGAGGCTCAATTTCCGCGGAACCTTTGAAATCTCCAATTCCCACGATCGAAACATCGTCGGGTACCGAAAACCCCGCAGCCTTTGCGCCGTAAAGGGCGCCTGTCGCCAGAATATCGTTGCCGCAAATCAACGCGGTCGGAATATCAGTCCGCGACAGTAGTTTCTCGGTGTCTCGTTTCGACGCGGAGATGCTGTAGACGGTGGTCAAAGACCAGTCAGGAGGTAAGTCCACTCCGGCTTCTGACAAAGCATCCAGAATAACGTTCCGGCGCGCCTGGGCGCGATCGTTTCCGTCTGTTGGAGGAAACATGCAAGCAATGCGCCGGTGGCCAAGCGAAAGCACATGCTCGGCAATTAGCTGTCCGGCGAGCTCGTTGTCCGCTCCGATGGACGGATAGCGTGACTTGGGGGAGTAGTTCCACATCAACACACACGGAACGGCTTGCTGGTCGATGAGCTGGAATACAGCGTCATCATGATCAAGACCGGTCAACACAACGCCATCAACGCGATGCTCAAGGAACTTCCGAAGGATTTCGTATTCCTTCTGTTGATCGTAGCCATGGGAGGCGAGCAGAATGGTAAACCCTTTTTCCGCTACGCTGTCCGAGAACGCTTGCACAACTTCCGCAAAGATTGCGTGGTCCAGGGTCGGGATTAGAACGCCGATTGTGCCGGATCGAATACCATGAATTGTTTGCGCCGCCCGGTTGCGGATGTAGCCCGTGCGCCGGATCGCCGCGTCGATGCGTTTGCGCGTCGCTGGCTTCAACAATTCGGGATGATTGAAAAAACGAGAAACCGTGGATGCGGAAACTTTCGCGGCCTTTGCCACCGAAAAAATGTCTACTTTTCTATCTTTTTCAGTCATTTACGTTTAATTTCAGAGCTTTTTATGAAAACATTTGCAAAACTATTTTCATGACATAGCCTTCTGGGTCAACCGCTGAGTGTTTGGGAGGGCCGAGGCGCGTGGACTTTCTTTTCTACATGGGTGACGTGTTCACGCCGGTGAATTTCGCGCTGCTGTTGATCGGCACTGTAGGCGGCCTGATCCTTGGCGCGACGCCGGGTCTGTCGCCGACAATGGCAGTTGCGCTCCTGATCCCTTTTACCTTCCAGTTGGAGCCGCAACAGGGCCTTATCCTGTTGGGTGCGGCATACACCTCGACCGTCGCAGGTGGCGCGGTTTCGGCAATCCTGCTGAAGATACCTGGGGCGCCTGCAAACATTGCCACCACGCTCGACGGACACACTATGGCGCTGAATGGACAAGGGGCGAAGGCCCTTCAGGTGTCGTTCCTGGCGTCTGCCGTCGGCGGCATCTTCGGCGTGTTACTCTTGATTTTCCTCACGCCGGTTTTGGCGCAATGGGCGCTGGCGTTCGGGCCATCACATCTGTTCTGGCTGGCCATCCTTGGGGTGACGGTGATTGGCACGCTCGACTCCAGTTCAGTCGTCAAAGGACTGTTGTCTGGCTGCATTGGTCTGTGGCTCGCCACGATCGGCTTCGACGACATCATGGGCGCGCAGCGCTTCATCTTCCATTCGTCGCTGAGCGGAGGGATTAACGTGATCCCCGCACTCATTGGCCTGTTCGCGATACCGCAGGTCATCACCATGCTGACCAAAGGCCGCAGCGATAGCGGGGCCGAGGTAATCACCGTTCAGAGGCATCCCATCGGCGCGGCACTCCGCGAAGTCTTTGGACGGCTTCGTGCGCTTTCGATTGGCACAGGTGTCGGTTCGATTATCGGTCTGATCCCGGGCGTTGGGGGTCAGATTGCGGGCTTGGTTGCCTATGACCAATCAAAGAAGTTCAGCGCCGAAAGCGAAAAATTCGGCAAAGGCCATCCTGAGGGCGTGATTGCCGCCGAAAGCGCCAACAACGCGATGGTCGGACCATCGCTTGTGCCGCTACTGACGCTGTCGATCCCTGGCTCCCCAACAGCTGCCGTGCTGCTGGGTGGCCTACTGATCCACGGCATTTTCCCCGGCCCAGATCTGTTCATGAACTATCCCGCCGTGGCGTGGACGTTCATCGACTCGATGCTGATCGGACAGATCCTGATGTGTGTGTTCGGCCTGTTCATCGCGGGGCTGGCTGCGAAGGTGGCGCGTGTACCGCATGCCGTGATGGCGGCCATCGTCCTCGCGCTCGCGGTGTTCGGAAGCTACTCGGTGCAGAATTCGATGGGCGATGTCTACGTTATGGCGACGTTGGGCTTGGGCATGTATTTCCTTGAACGTTTCGGCTTCTCCGCCGCTCCGCTTGTGCTTGGCCTGATCCTTGGACCGATTGCCGAGGCAAATTTCATCCAAGGTTCCATGATTGCCAACGCAACTGTGGGCCTCGGCCCCTACTTCTTCACCGGCGCGTTGAACTGGCTGCTGATCGCCATCGTTGTCGTCTCCATCAGCTACTCTGTCTGGATGGAGTTGCGACAGCGTCGCTACACCACCAAGGACGATGCAGTCGCCAAGGAGGAGAGCCTGACATGAGCGATCTTCCCCGCACCCAACACATCATCGCCTCGGGCCTGATCGCTGCCGTCGGCGTGACCGTCGCCTGGATCAGCTA
This sequence comes from Gymnodinialimonas sp. 202GB13-11, assembly GCF_040932485.1. NCBI lineage: Bacteria > Pseudomonadati > Pseudomonadota > Alphaproteobacteria > Rhodobacterales > Paracoccaceae > Gymnodinialimonas > Gymnodinialimonas hymeniacidonis. Next base: position 1,600,161 of record NZ_JBFRBH010000001.1, read on the forward strand.
CACGCAGGAACCGGCGCAGGCCTATCTTTTCCCGCGCATGATCTCTTCTGTCTTCGCAGTGCTGGCGATCTGGACCTTCGGCAAGGCCGTTCTGGGCCGCACGAAGGTAGGGAATGGCCTTTCGGCTCAGGCGATGTTCAACATGGCGCCGGGCCTCGTGGTCATGCTGGTCTACGTTTTCTGGGCTGCCAAAGCCTTGGGCTTCTACACCGCCACAACCATCACGGTTTTCATCCTGATCTCACTCTACGATCCTGCCCCCCATGGTGCGGCAAAGACGTGGATCAAACGCATTCTGATCACCGCCGGATTCATGGCGGTCATGTATGGCCTCTTCGCGCTTCTGTTGAACGTGTTCACACCGCGAGAGGTCTTTTTCTGAACCGCAGTCTTTCCGCAGGAAAGCGGGACATAAAGCGGCAGAACCAATCTTAGGGAGGAAAGACAAATGAAAAAGTGGATTGCAGGGGCCGCAATGGCCCTGACCGCGATGTCCGGAGCGGCCTTTGCCGATGGGCACGCAGACTACCCTGAACGCCCACTGCTGCTGATGGTCAGCTATGGCGCCGGCGGGGCGACCGACTTTCAGGCGCGCATCGTGACCATGACAGCGGGCAACGAAGACGCCCTTGGCATGCCTATCGCGATCCTGAACCGTCCCGGTGCGGGTGGACGCGTCGGCTGGAACTGGTTCGCGACGGAAGCCGAGGCCGATGGCTACACACTCGGGGCCTATAACATCCCGCACTTCATCGCACAGTCGATCGAAGGCGGCGTGGAATATTCCACCGAAAGCTTTGAGCCCATCGCCAATTGGGGCGCGGACCCGGCCGTGTTCGTCGTGCCGACCGACTCGGAATTTCAATCCATGGCCGATGTCGTGGCCTATGCCACGGAAAATCCCGGCGGCCTGACCTTCTCAGGCGCTGGCCTGTTTGTGGGACACCACATCGCAGCGCTTCAGCTTGAACAGGCGACTGGCGTGGAGCTGGCCTACATCCCCAACAACGCCGGTGGCGCAGGCGCGATGCGCGCCGTGATCGCAGGTGAGGTTCTGGGCGGGGTCAACAACCTGTCTGACGCGTTCCGTGCGCAGGAAGCGGGCAACGTGCGCATCCTCGGCGTGTTCGACCTTGAGCGGAACGAGTTCCTACCCGATGTGCCCACAATGATGGAACAGGGCTATGACATCGACAACGCGTCGGTGAACTTCCGCGGTGTAATGGTGCCCGCTGGCACCCCGCAGGAGATCATCGATCACCTGGCCGCCATCGTGCCGAGCATGTTCGAAAACGACCGTGTCGCGCGCCGCATGGAGGCCGGTGGCTCGCCCATGCACATCATGACCCGCGACGAGGTGCTTGAGATGTGGGCCGCACGTCAGGAAACGCTAGAGGCGCTTCTGGCCGACCTCGACAACTGAGCTTATCTCGGGGCGGGCATATCCGCTCGCCCCGATTACCAAACTGACAGGATGCACGCCCGTGTCTGACCTTGATCCCATTGCTGAAGTGGATGCTATCGTTGCGCGCTCTCGCGCCGCGCAGGCCGCATATGAAAAGGGCGGAAGCCAAGCGCTCTATGATCGCGCCGCGCAGGCTGCCGCCTGGGCCATCATGGAACCCGCCCGCAACCGGCATCTGGCCGAGTTGGCCGTGCAGACGACGGGGCTCGGCAATGTGCCGGACAAGATCACTAAGAACCATCGCAAAACGCTGGGTCTGATGCGTGACATCGCCGACGTCACAACCCATGGGATCATCAGCGATGATCCGGAGACCGGCATTACCGAGATCGCTCGTCCAATCGGAGTAATCGGCGCGGTCGTGCCGTCGACTAATCCCGGTGCGACGCCGGCAAACAACATCATTAATGCGTTAAAATGCGGCAATTCCATCGTCGTATCGCCGTCACCCAAGGGGGTGCCGACGTGTGAGGTGTTGCTAGAATACATTTACGTTGAATTCGACAAGGCCGGGATCGACCGGGACCTTGTGCTGATGATCCCGGGGCGCGGCTCCAAAGAAAAGACGCAACGCCTGCTCGAGACCTCCGACTTGATCGTCGTGACCGGCAGCCAGAACAACGTGAAGCGCGCTTATACATCCGGTACGCCGGCCCTGGCCGTTGGGGCCGGGAATGTCTGCGTGATCGTGGACGAAACCGCAGACCTCGCCTCTGCCGCCGAAAAGATCGCCGCGTCCAAATGCTTCGACAATGCAACCTCGTGCTCATCTGAGAATGCTGTCGTCGTGGTCGACGCCATCTACGATGCGTTCGTAGCGGAAATGGCGAAAACAGGCGGCGCATTAATCACCGACGAGACGAAAGTCACCGAAAAGCTTTGGGTCAAAGGTACGCTGAACCCCCGCGCCATTGCGCAGGACGCCTCCGACATGATCGCAGCACTCAGCCTAACGGGGCAAGTGCCGGACGACACTCAATACTTGGCCGTAGAGGCCAAGGGGATTGGGCCGGGCCATCCGCTTTCGGGCGAGAAACTCAGCCGCGTGCTGTCCGTTTATCGCGCCACCGATTTTGCGGACGCCGTCGAAACCACTCTCAAGGTGCAGTTGCATCAAGGCGCGGGCCATTCGGTTGGTATCCATACCATCGACCCGGATCGCCCGATGGTGCTGGCCAACGCCATTCCGACCAGCCGTGTGATCGTGAACCAAGCCCACACTTTTGCGACCGGGGGCTCTTTCACGAATGGGATGCCATTCTCACTATCGATGGGGTGCGGATCGTGGGGCGGGAATTCCGTGAACGAGAACCTGCATTGGAAGCACTTCCTGCAATCGACAAAGATTGTGCGTGAAATCCCGGCCCGTGAACCAGAGCTGACGGATATTTTCGGCGCCTATTGGGCGGAGGTCGGCAAGTGATCTTCGACCCGACCATGCCGCCTGCGGGCACCGTGCGCGACTGGCTCGATGCCCGTGCCGAAGTTGGCGGAACGGCCTTCGTTTTCCCCGAAGGCGATCCGCCGCTTCGCTGGGATGAGGTGCGCGATAAGGTGCGCGATATGGCGACAGGGATCGTGGCACTCGGCGCGCAAAAGGGCGAAAGCCTCGCGATTGTGCATCCAAATGGCCGCGACGGAGTTCTGGCGCTTTTTGCCACGCTCTATGCCGGGTGCAGGGCCACCATGATCAACCTCGCCGCAGGCCCGACCGCGATCGCCTATGCGTTGGAACATTCTCAAGCCCGCTTTGCATTCGTCCATGACAGTCAGGCGGAGACATTTCGTGAGATCGCGCCTGCGGGACTGAGCCCTATCGCGTCAAAGGATCTTCCGGGCGGGGATGTTTCGCTTCCCGACCTTGGCCCGGATGACCATGGATTGCTGATGTACACGTCTGGCACAACCGGCACGCCCAAGGGCGTTGTGCACAGTCATGCAAGCCTGCTTGCCGGTGGCTGGACCACTGCCGTCGCCCATGACCTCACACCGGAAGACCGCGCCTTCTGTGTGCTGCCGATCTACCATATCAACGGGCTGTGCGTGACGTTGATGGGGCCTTTGGTGTCCGGCGGCTCCACCGCTGTCGTGTCGCGTTTCTCAGCCCGCAAGTTTTGGGATCAGGTGAACAAGGCCGAAGCGACATGGTTCTCCGTCGTTCCAACAATCATCAGCCATCTATTGCACGGCAAAGCTGACCCGGCTGCTGCTGTGATCGACCGTTTACGGTTCGGACGTTCGGCGTCTTCGGCGCTGGCGAAAGAGACGCAATCCGCGTTCGAGGACCGATTTGGAGTGCCGATCATCGAGACGATGGGACTGACCGAAACAGCAGCGCAGGTGCTGTCGAACCCGTTGCCACCCGGCACCCGCAAGATCGGATCACCCGGCCTCGCTTTCGGGAATGAAGTCTGCATCCTGACCTCTGATCTGCAAAAAGCGGCCCCGATGCAGCAAGGCGAAATTGCGATCCGTGGTCCCAACGTCATGATCGAATACCTTCATAATCCGGAAGCAACCTCCGCTACCTTCCACGGCGACTGGCTCCGAACCGGCGATCTTGGGCACATAGACAAAGACGGCTACGTGTTTGTCACCGGTCGCCTGAAGGAGCTGATTATCAAGGGTGGCGAAAACATCGCACCGCGGGAAATCGACGAGGTGCTTTATTCAGAGCCGGATATCATCGAGGCCGCAGCCTTCGCGCGCCCTTGCAACAGCTATGGCGAAAGAGTGGAAGCCGCCGTCAGCATAAAGCCGGGTTCACCTCTCACTGAAGCAGCTTTGATAGAGCATTGTCGGAACCAGCTTGGGGACTTCAAAGCGCCGGAGCGGGTGCATTTCCTCGATGAACTGCCAAAGGGTCCTTCGGGAAAAATTCAAAGACTGAAGCTTGCAGCGCTTCTGTAGTGTCGCGCATCAAATGGAGCATGATTTCCTATTGCGTGGCTTAGCCTCCGGTAGTCCTCGTTCCTAAGGCAAGACCCACCGCGCCGATCGATTGGGCGGCATGGCCCCAAACGCCTATCGGCCATTTGATCGGCGGTTCAGCGCGTAACGAAACGACATGGGCCGTCGTTAAACGAGCTTCTTGCACCAGCTTCTTCGTCCACTTTCCGGTCAGGGTCATGATCCTGCCACTTGACGTGCCAGAACAGGAAAGATCGAAAAAACCGAACGCAACGCTCTGGATGCGCATCTTCCCACAAAACGAAGAAAACGGACCACTCTAAGCGACCCATTGAAATAAACTTAGATGGGGAAGTGGCGGACAGGAAGTCCGCATAACTGCGGTTCTTCTGGGTTTGGCTCTGTCCGCGCGTGTTCAATTTTCATAATGCAAAACAATTACTTAAATTCAGACCCCGCTCTTGCGGTTCGTAGGCGTTCACCCTAAATCAATCCTAAGTGTGGGAATATATGTGGGAACAATATGCCATTGAGCGCGCGCAAAGTGGAAACGGCTGGCCCCGGACGGCATGGTGATGGACGCGGCCTGTTTCTCTATGTCAAATCCTCTGGCGCACGGTCTTGGGTGCTGCGCTATCAGGTCATGGGCAAGCGGCACGATCTTGGGCTTGGAGCCTATCCCGAGGTTTCGCTGGCGATGGCGCGTGACCGGGCGTTGCAAGCGCGGCGCATGATCCAAGAGGGCGAAGACCCAATTGCGAAGAAACGGCAAGCCAAACCCAAGACATTCAAGGAAGCGGCGATCGAACTGATCGAAAGCAAGCGCCCCGGCTGGAGAAACGCCAAGCACGCAGCGCAATGGACCTCAACTCTTGAAGCCTACGCGTTCCCAAGCCTCGGGCGCATGCAGGTTGCGCGTATCCAGACGTCAGACGTGATCGGCGCTTTGAAGCCAATCTGGAACGAAAAGCCCGAAACGGCCAATCGAGTGCGCCAGCGGATTGAGGCCGTGTTGGACTACGCCTCTGCGCTTGGCATTCGGACGGGCGACAACCCTGCGCGCTGGCGTGGGCATCTTGACCACCTGCTTCCCAAGCCAACGAAGGTGAAAGCGATCAAACACCACCCGGCCTTGCCCCATGCCGAGATTGCCGAATTCATGGAAGACCTGTCAGGCCGCACAGGCGTCGCGGCGCGGGCGCTGGCCTTTACCATTCTGACGGCGGCACGTTCCGGCGAGACGCGTGGCGCGACATGGGCCGAGATTGATCTGGGCGCGAAGGTTTGGACGATCCCGGCGGACAGGATGAAGGCGGGCAAAGAACACCGGGTTCCGCTGACGTCTGAGGCAATCGCTTGCCTTGGCGCTAAGCGAGACGAAGCAGCGTCGATCTTCGAAAGCGAAACCAAACTGGGAAAGCCGATTTCGGATATGAGCATGACAGCGGTCCTGCGCCGCATGGGGCGCGACGACATTACGGTTCATGGCTTCCGGTCGACCTTCCGAGACTGGGCTGGCGAGACTACGGCTTTCCCGCGAGAAGTGATCGAAGCGGCGCTGGCCCATGGCATCAAAGACAAGGCGGAAGCAGCTTATGCCCGGTCTGATCTATTCGACAAACGACGAAAGCTGATGGGAGCATGGTCCAGCAGAGCAGTGGGTTCCGACCAAAGACAAAACATTATCGCAATCTGAATCAGTCAGCTGACCTCGATAACTGTATCGTAAAGTCCATAACGAGTCAGACCAGAATGGCTATCGATGCCGCTGTATGACAGCGACGCGTCCTCATATCTGCGGAATGCGAATACAGCTTGGTTCATATGCTCGGTGTTGAACACCTTGAGGCGAACCAGCAAATGGAAGTCAGCAACGGTCAGCCCCGTCACGCTCAAGAAAAGATCAGGTTCAAGTTTCGTAATTACATCTTGCAGCGTGTTTTCGCGGAAGTCTGTCAGATACATAAACGCGGGTATCCGAGTTGCGAACTTGACCAGCTTTTCCTGAACGAGTTTGCGCTTCGATTTAAACTCTTTCTCCTCAGCGGAAAGCTCTTTCTTTTCCTTCTCCGAAATGTCGCCCGATTTAGCTTTGCCCTTTAGTTCCTTGACCTTCTCGCTCTTGTTGATGATCGTTTCGATGATGTTGTCGCCGAGCGCGCGCCACCCTTCGATACGCTCCACCGCTTTCATGGCTTCTTCGTTGTCCATGATGCGTCGCAGGGTGTCGTTATCGACGTTCACCAACAGCGCGCTTTCCCATTTGCGAGCCAGCAGTGTCGCAGAGGTTCCGGCCATCGCTATGTCCAGAATGCCACCAGCATCAATCTGGGTCATGTTCGCGCCGTCGTAAGCGAGAACAGGCAGGAAAGACACAAGATCACGAACCGCGTTTTCTGGGTTCGGTTCGTTTGGTGAAAGCCCAATGCCGTATTCCGACAACTGCCTGAGGGCGCGAGTCGGTGCAAAATCAAAGACAAAGCAAACCGGCTTGAGAACTTCTTCCTCGTTGGGATTGTCGCCATTCGGGTTCTTGATCGCCCACGGCGACTGCACCCTAAACGCGGCTTGAAAGTACGTTTCCGGCGATTTCAGGTTCCGCAGCATCAGAATTGAAGACCATTGCTTGACCGTCACGCCGGTTGTGAGCTTGCCGCAGGACAGGGTGATCGACTTCGTGTCAAAGCCGCTTCCGATAGCCGCGCGAACTGGTGGCAAGGCTTCAAGCCCGATGCCTGCCGATGTGCCAGCCGACACCACCACGTTGTACTCGTGCCAGAAATTGTTTTGGCGCTCTGCCAACAGTTTCGTCATAGCATGACATGCGGCGACGTTTGGCAGGAACCAGAATGAGTGCTGGAGGTATGGCAACAACCGCACGTCAGAATATGGGAACGGCGGTCGCGTGCCTGTTCTGAGGTTGTCCACCGCATGAGCCGCGTGCTGGCCCCTGATGATATTCAGCCAGGTCTGCACTTCATCCTTGTGCTTGAACTGTGCATTCGCACCTGTGCCGGTTGCGGCAAAAAACTCGTTCAGGTCGAACTCGTCGAACTCACCCGCGCTTGCTATGGACAACAGTTCGTCCGGCATCTGATAGGTCAGCAACCGCATCTGTGGCAGTGAGCCGTAAGGGTTCCATTGGCCGGGATGGTTTGCCGCAAATTCGGCCTTGGCGCGTTGCTCGTCGGTGTAGGTCCAGTTGAAGATCTGTTCTTCGATGAACTCGCCCGTCGCCAGCGCCTTGAACGGTGTGCCTGACAGGTAGAGGTAAGCCCGTGTCGTAATCGGCAAGAACTCGGTTTCCGCTTCAAGTGGCTCCTGCAACTCGGCAACGCGCTCCGTCAGCTTGTTTGCGTCTTCGAGAAGCTTCTCCTCACGCTCAAGGGCTTCTTCTTCGCCTTCGAACAGTTCCTTGGCACTCTCACGCCACGCGCCGAAATGGTATTCGTCAAAAACCACCAAGTCCCAGTTGACCGCGTGGAGCCAATCGTTCCGGGGCTTGATATTACCCAGCCGATCCTTGCCCAGCATGTCTTGGAACGAGCCAAAGTAGACCACAGGCTTGCTCTCGTCGATCTGGGTTGGATCGGCGTCTGATTTGCGGGACAGGTATTGCCAGCCGTCGAAATCGACATGGCTTTCAAGGTCGGTTTGCCACGCATCTTCCACGGCTGGCTTGAAGGTCAGCACCAGCACCCGCTTTGCGCCCATCTTGCGGGCCAACTGGTAGGTGGTGAAGGTCTTGCCGTAGCGCATCTTGGCGTTCCACAGAAAGCGGGGAACGGCGTGCATGTCCTCAGACCAACGGGACATATAGTAGGCGTGAGTTTGCTCGACCGCCTCGCGCTGTTCCCTGCGCATGGCAAAGGTCTGGTGGTGCGTGCCCGAGCGTTTTTG